>NZ_JBJMIE010000001.1:0-8906 GCF_045807065.1 Actinophytocola sp.
CGCATCGCCGTGATCGGGCAGCACCCGACGCGCGGCACGGCCACCCAGCGGCTCGCCGGCTACCGCCGCGCCCTCGCCGAGGCCGGCCTGCCCGAGATCGTCGCGCCCGCCCTGCGCTACCACCACCGGGACGGCGCGGCGGCCATGACCGAGCTGTTAGCGCTCACCGAGCCGCCGGACGCGGTGTTCTGCTTCAACGACATGCTCGCGCTCGGCGCCATGCGCACGGCGTTCGACCACGGCTACCGGGTGCCCGCCGACATCGCCGTCGTCGGGTTCGACAACACCGAGCACAGCGCCTACAGCGTGCCGTCGCTCACGACCATCGCCCCCGACAAGGCCGCGCTCGCCAGGACCGCCATCGGCCTCGTCCACCGCCGCGCCACCGGCGACACCGACTTCCCCCCTCAGGACATCCAGATCCCGTTCGTCCTGGAGGTCAGGGAGAGCACCACCCCATAACCGAACACGCACCAGGAACCCCCTGCACCTGGAGCAACCCATGACAGTACAGAGACGTACTCTCCTCATGGGCGGCGCACTCGCCACCGCTGCCGCCCTCCTTCCGTCGACCCCAGCCGCGGCCGCGCCGAGCAAGGCGCCGCTGCGCACGCCCACCTTCCGCAGGCTCCCGCCCGGCGCGGTCCGCCCGCAGGGCTGGCTCGCCACCCAGCTGGACAGACAACTGGGCGGCCTGTGCGGCCACTACCCCGAGGTCTCCGGCTACCTGCAGTTCGACCAGACCGGCTGGGTCCACCCGGACCTCGACGGCTGGGAGGAGCTGCCGTACTGGCTGCGCGGGTACGGCGACCTCGGCTACGTCACCGGCGACGCACGCGTGCTCGCCGACACCGAACGCTGGGTCAACGCCGTCCTCGCGACCGCCGCGTCCGACGGGTACTTCGGCCCCACCCGCCTGCGCACCGCCCAGGGCGGCCACGCCGACCTGTGGCCGCACATGCCGATGCTGCACGTACTCCGCTCGTGGGCCGAGTACCACGGCGACACCAGGATCGACGCCGCCCTCACCCGGTACTTCCAGTTCGTGGCACGCCAGCCGGACGGCGTGTTCGTCGACGGCTGGGGCCACACCCGCTGGGGCGACACGCTCGACGTCCTCTTCTGGCTGTACGAGCGGACCGGCGACGCCACCCTCCTCGACCTCGCGGCGCGCATCCACCGGCTGTCGGCGAACTGGACCGGCGGCATCGCGAGCCCGCACAACGTGAACTTCGCGCAGGGCTTCCGGGAGCCGGCGCAGTACTGGCAGCTGTCCGGCGACACCGCGCACCGGGACGCGACCTACCGCAACTACGACACGATGCTGGCCACGTACGGCCAGTTCCCGGGTGGTGGCTTCGCGGGCGATGAGAACGCCCGCCCCGGCTTCGGCGATCCCCGGCAGGGCTTCGAGACCTGCGGGGTGGTCGAGTTCATGGCCAGCCACGAACTGCTCACCAGGGTCACCGGCGACCCGGTGTGGGCCGACCGCACCGAGGACCTCGCGTTCAACTCCCTGCCCGCCGCGCTCGACCCCGCCGGTCGGGTCACGCACTACGTGACCAGCGCGAACTCGATCCAGCTGGACAACGTGCGCAAGACCCGCCGCCAGTTCCAGAACGACTTCGCCATGCAGGCGTACAAACCCGGTGTGCGGGACTACCGCTGCTGCCCGCACAACTACGGGCAGGGCTGGCCGTACTTCGTCGAGGAGATGTGGCTGCGCGGCGCCGACGGCGGGCTCGCCGCCGCGCTGTACGGGCCGTCGACCGTCACCACGACCGTCGCCGGCGTGCCGGTGACGGTCACCGAGAAGACCGGCTACCCCTTCAGCGACACCGTCACGTTCGCGTTCACCATGGCGCGGCCGGCGACCTTCACCCTCGCGTTGCGGGTACCGGGGTGGTGCGCGAGCCCGCGGCTCACGGTCAACGGCAGCGCCCTGGCCATCGCCGGCGGTCCCCGGTTCGCCTCGGTCAACCGCACGTGGCGGCAGGGCGACGTCGTCGTGCTCACGCTGCCGATGAGCACGCGCACACAGTCGTGGACCAGCGGCGCGGTGTCGGTCGCGTACGGCCCGTTGACCTTCTCCCTCGGCTTCGACGAGCAGTGGCACCGCTACGCCGGGACCGACGCGTGGCCGGAGTGGGAGGTCACGTCCGGCACCGCGTGGAACTACGGTCTGACCACCGACCCGCGGCCCGCGGTGACCACCGGCGGCAACGTCGACGACCCGTTCACGCCCGCCGCGGCACCGGTCCGGATCACCGTGTCCGCGCAGCGGATCCCCGACTGGACCGCGGACAGCGAGAACGTCGTCGGGACGCTGCAGGGCGGCCAGGTGACGACGGACACGGCCGTCGAACGGATCGCGCTCGTCCCGATGGGCGCGGCCCGGCTGCGGATCACGACGTTCCCCCGCACCGGGGGCACCCGGACGTGGGGCACGCCCGGCCCGGCGTGCCGCATCCAGAACGGGAACAGCGGCAAGGTCCTCGCGATCGACCAGATGTCCACGGCCGACTCCGCGCACGCCGTCCAGTTCGCCGACGACGGCGCCGCCGACCACCTCTGGCGGCTCGTCGACCTCGGCAACGGCCGGGTGAAGGTGCTCAGCGCGTACTCCGGCAAGGTGCTCGGCATCGACGGCATGTCGACCGCCGACTCCGCGCACGCCGTGCAGTTCGCCGACACCGGCACCGACGACCACGTGTGGGAGCTGGTCGACAACGGCGACGGCTGGTTCCGGTTGCGCAACCGGCGCTCGGGCAAGGTGCTCGGGGTCGACGTGATGTCGACGGCCGACTCCGCGCACGTGGTCCAGTACGCCGACAACGGGACCGCCGACCACCTGTGGCGGATCATCCCGGACGGCGACGTGCGGATCCAGAGCCTCAACTCCACCAAGGTGCTCGCGGTCGCCGGGATGTCCACGGCCGACTCGGCGCGGGTCGTGCAGTTCGCCGACAACGGCGCGGCCGACCACCTGTGGCGGTTCCTGCCGGACGCGGACGGCTACTTCCGCATCCGCAACGTGAACTCCGGCAAGGTGCTCGGGGTGGACCAGATGTCCACCGCGGACTCCGCGATCGTGGTGCAGTTCAGCGACAACGGCACGCGTGACCACCTCTGGCGCCTCCGCGCCGACCTCGACGGACTGTGGCGGCTGCAGAACGCCAACTCGGACAAGCTGCTCGGCGTCGACGGGATGTCCTACGCCGACTCGGCGCAGGTCGTCCAGTTCGCGGACAACGGCACGGCCGACCACGTGTGGCGGCTGCTGTGAGAACGCCACTCATCGCGCTGCTGCTGGTCGCGGCGGTGCTCCAACCAGTGCCCGGCGCCGCGGATGTGAGCGCTAACGCCGTGTGTTTCCTGTTCTGCGACACGCTCGACCCGTCGCGCACCGGGCAGGAGATCTTCCCGGTGCCGGAGAAGAACCTCAACGGCCGGCGCCTCGTGCTGCACGTGTCCGACGTGGACGGTATGGCGTGGGGCAGCATCGACAACGGCGTGACCGGCGACTCGGTCTGGCTCGACCGTTCCTGGGACGGTGGCGCCACGTGGGAGGGCCTGCTGGGCAAGGCGAGCATCCCCTCGACCTGGACCGGCACGCGCACGCTCATGTACAACGTCTCCGACCCGCGCAACCACCGTCGCGGCCTGGTCCGCGCCTGTGGTGACGCGGGTGGCGTCGGCTGCACGGACTGGGTGTACCCGACCGTGTGCGACGTCCGGTGTGACCGTACGGACGCCGGACAGGCCAACGGCGACCTCCAGCCGGTGCCGTCCACGTCGCTGTCCGGCCGGGTGATCCGGCTGCACGTCGACCAGAACGGGATGGCCTGGGGCAGCACCGAGTCCGGCACGCAGGGCGACGAGATCTGGCTGGACCGCTCGTGGGACAGCGGCGCGACCTGGCCGGACGGCTCGTCGCTCGGCCGGGTGTCCGTGCCGGCCGGCGCGGCGGGCACGCGCACCACGATGTTCGCCACCCGCGATCCCCGCGGCCGGCTCTACGGCGGCGCCGTCCGCGCCTGCGGCCGGGCGGTGACCGGGCAGAACGGCGCGTGCACCGCGTGGTCCCGGCCCGCGCCCACCCGGGCGGGCGCGGCCGCCGACGCCCTCCTGTACTCCTACGACCCGTACCCCGGCTGGTGGCCGAGCAGCTGGTGGAACTCGGCGGCGACGCTCACGACGCTGATCGACCACGGCGACCCGGCCTACGACTGGGTGATAGCGCGCACATTCGACCAGAACAAGGGAGTCTTCGCGGCGGGTGTGCGCAGCAGCGACGCCATCGAGGGGAACTTCGTGAGCCGCGCGATCGACGACAGCGCGTGGTGGGGTCTCGCGTGGATCGCGGCCTACGACCGCACCGGGCAGCAGCGGTACCTCGCCATGGCCACCACGATCGCGAACTACGTGCACCAGTACTGGGACACCGGCACGTGTGGCGGCGGGGTCTGGTGGAACCGGGAACGCACCTACAAGAACGCGGTCACCGCCGGGCTGTACCTGCGGCTCACCGCCTCGGTGCACAACCGGACCCCCGGCGACACCGTGTGGCAGCAACGCACCCGCACCGCCGCGACCTGGTTCCTCGGCAGCGGGATGATCAACTCCGCGAACCTGGTCAACGACGGGCTCACCGCCGACTGCCGCAACAACGGCCAGACGGTGTGGACCTACAACCAGGGCCTGGCCATCGGCGGTCTCGTCGAGGCGTGGCGGGCCACCGGCGACGGCACGCTGCTGGCCGCGGCTCGCCGGCTCGCGGACGCCGCGCTGACCGGGCTCACCCGCGACGGCGTGCTGACCGAGTCCTGCGACCTCGGCCAGAACACCTGTGACGACAACCAGAAGCAGTTCAAGGGCATCTTCAGCCGGTACCTCACCGACCTCGCGTCGGTGACCGGCGCCACCACGTACACCTCGTTCGCGCAGCGGCAGGCGGACTCCATCTGGACCCGGGACCGCGACAACCTCAACCGGACCGGCCAGCGCTGGGCGGGCGGCAGCCCCAACCAGGTCGACTGGCGTACGCAGGCGAGCGGCCTCGGCGCGCTCGTTGCCGCCTAAAGGAGCCATCATGTTCAGACGAATAGTCGGCGCGGCAACAGGATTCCTCCTCGCCGCCAGCGCTGCGTTGGCGATCACACCGGCCGCGGAGGCGGCCGTGTGGCAACCCAAGGCACCGCCCCTCACCACCCCGTGGACCAGCCAGGTCTCCCCCACCAACGCCCTTCCCGACTACCCGCGGCCGCAGCTGGTCCGGTCGGAGTGGCAGAACCTGAACGGGGTGTGGGAGTTCTCGGGGGCGTCCAGCATCAACACGCCGCCGGTGGGGCAGACGCTGCCGGAGGGCGTGCTGGTGCCGTACCCGATCGAGTCGGGTCTGTCGGGCATCCAGCGCCACGAGGACTACATGTTCTACCGCAGGACGTTCACCGTGCCGTCCACCTGGAGCGGCCGGCGCGTGCTGCTGAACTTCGGCGCGGTGACGTGGGAGACGCGGGTGTGGGTCAACGGCACCCAGGTCGGCACGCACACCGGCGGCTACGACGCGTTCACGTTCGACATCACCGGCGCGCTGCGGTCAGGCGACAACGAGATCATCGTCGGCGCGTACTCCCCGGTCGACGGCAGCCGGTTCCCGATCGGCAAGCAACGCCGCAACCCGAGCGGCATCTGGTACACGGCGTCGTCGGGCATCTGGCAGACGGTGTGGCTGGAACCCGTGGCGGCCAACCACGTCACGCGGCTGGACACCGTTCCGGACGTGCCGGGGGGTGTGCTCGACCTCGTCGTGCAGGGCAGCGCGGGGCAGCAGGTCCGGGCCGAGGTGCTGGCCGGCGGCACGGTCGTCGGCACCGCCAGCGGCACTGTTGGCGCGCACATCCGGGTTCCCGTACCGAACGCGCACCTGTGGTCGCCGAGCGACCCGTACCTGTACGACCTGCGGGTGACCATGGGCACCGACACCGTGACCGGCTACTTCGGCATGCGTTCCCTGGGCAAGGCGGTCGTCGGCGGCGTGCTGCGCCCGCTGCTCAACGGGAAGTTCGTCTTCCAGCTCGGCACGCTCGACCAGGGCTTCTGGCCGGACGGGAACTACACGGCGCCGACGGACGAGGCGCTGCGGTTCGACCTCGAACGCCAGAAGGCGTTGGGGTTCAACATGGTTCGCAAGCACATCAAGGTGGAGCCCGCGCGGTGGTACTACTGGGCGGACAAGCTCGGTCTGATGGTGTGGCAGGACATGCCGGCGGTGGACGCCGTCGCGGACCCGCCCGCGGCGAGCCACGCGAACTTCGAGTCGGAGCTGCAGCGGGTCGTCAACCAGCTCAAGGGGATCACGTCGATCGTGCAGTGGGTGCCGTTCAACGAGGGCTGGGGTGAGTACGACAACGCCCGGATCGTCGACCTGGTCCGGTCGATCGACCCGTCGCGGCTGATCAACCACGACTCGGGCTCGAACTGCTGCATCTCGGATCCCAGTCCCACCAACGACGACGTGATCGACGACCACGCGTACCAGATGTCGGATGGCACCCGCCTGCCGGACGCGACCAAGATCGCGGTGCTTGGCGAGTACGGCGGCCTGGGCCGGCGCGTGACCGGCAGCGAGTGGTCGCCGGGCAACGGTTTCGCCTACGGCGACCTGTACCCGGACGAGAACTCGCTGACCACCCGCTACGAGACGATCACGTCGCAGGTGGCGCGCTTCGTGCAGACGCGGGGCCTGTCCGCGTCCGTCTACACCGAGCCCTACGACGTGGAGAACGAGGTCAACGGCTTCTACACCTACGACCGCCGGGTGCTGAAGATGACGGCGTCGCGGGTGCTCGCGGTGAACCAGCGCGTGCTGGCCGCGGCGGCGGGCACGGACGTCTCCCGCGGTGAGCTGGTGTCGCTGCGGGTCACCACGCCGGGGTACACGAACCGGTACCTGCGCCATCAGAACGGCCTGGCGAGGACGGACGTGGACAGCGGCGACCTGCTCAAGCAGGACGCGACCTTCTGGGTTCGGCCAGGCCTGGCGAGCAGTTCGTGCGTGTCGTTCGAGTCGCGGAACTTCCCGGGTCGGTACCTGCACAACGTCAGCCTGCGCATCCAGAATGACCCCAGCGACGGCACGGCGGCCTTCGCGGCCGACGCGACGTTCTGCCCGCGCTCGGGCTGGGGCGCGACGTCGCTGGAGTCGTACAGCAACCCGGGTTCGTTCATCAGGCACTACAACGAGGCGGTGTACCTGGCGAAGCAGGGCGGCGCGAACCCGTGGGACACGGCGACGTCGTTCGCGCAGGACACGACGTGGGCGGTGACCGTCCCCCTGTGGCGCAGCGGCGCCGACCTCACCCGTGACCAGGCGGTGTCCTTCCGCGTGACCACACCGGGTTTCACGGACCGCTACCTGCGCCACCGCGACAGCCTGGCGAGGACGGACGTCATCACCTCGTCGAGCGACACGGTGTCCAAGCAGGACGCCACGTTCGTCGTGCGGGCCGGCCTCGCGGACCCGAGCTGCTACTCGCTCGAGTCCCGCAACTTCCCCGGCAGCTACCTCCGCCACCAGAACTTCCGCGTCCACCTCTCGGCGAACGAGAACACCGACCTGTTCCGTCGGGACGCGACGTTCTGCGCCCAACCGGGCACCGGCGGCGTACGCCTGGCCTCGATCAACGAGCTGGGCACCAACGTCCGCCACTACGCGGAGGAGGTGTGGGTCGCCTCGAACAGCGGCGCGCACACGTACGACAACCCGACGTCCTACGCCCAGGACGTGAGCTGGGCGGTCAGCTCCCCCTGGGCCCCGTGACCGGTCCCCGCGGCGGCCGCCTCCCCCGAGGCGGCCGCCGCGGGCCCTCGGCCACCCGCAGGGCGATGCCGAAGGCGTGCGCCGGGTGGGCGCATAACCGCGCCCGGGGTGGGCATACCCGAGACCATGACCGTGGACGTCGACATCCTGGTGCCCACACGCAACCGGCAGGTGGAGCTCGCCACCACGTTGGCCGGGCTCGCGGCGCAGAGTTATCAGGACTTTCGGGTGTTCGTGAGTGACCAGTCCGACGGGGCGCCCTCCTACGCGACGTCGCCGGCCGAGTCGATGGCGCGGGTGCTGCGGCGGGGGGGCCGGGAGGTGCACTTCACCCGCCACCTGCCGCGGCGGGGGCTCGCCGAGCACCGGCAGTACCTGCTCGACCAGGCCACCGCTCAGTACGTGCTCTTCCTCGACGACGACGTGTGGCTCGAGCCCGGCGCGGTCGCGCGGATGCGGGAGGCGATCGGCTCGCTCGGCTGCGGGTTCGTCGGTGCCGCACCTCAGGGGCTGTCCTATGTGGATGACGTGCGGCCCGACGCGCTCGCCTACTACGAGGAGTGGGCCGAGTCGGTGGTCCCCGAAAGGATGAGCCGCGAGAACCCCGACTGGTGGCGGTCCATGCTCAACGCCGCGGCCAACCCGTACCACCTGGAGCAGAAGCTCGGGCTGCGGCCCGGTGAGTGGCGTGCCTACAAGATCGCATGGGTCGGCGGCTGCGTGATGTTCGACCGGCAGGCGCTCGTCGACTGCGGCGGGTTCGACTTCTGGCCGAGCCTCCCCGACGAGCACGCCGGTGAGGACGTCGGGGCGCAGTGGCGGGTGATGGCCCGGTACGGCGGCGCGGGCGTCCTCCCCACCGGCGCCGTCCACCTCGAGTCGCCGACCACCGTGCCCAACCGGGAGGTCGAGGTGACCGAGGTGGTCAGCGAGTTCCGCTGAGGACCTCGGCCGCCTTCCGGTGGTGCGCCTCGGCGTCCCGGCCGAGCGCGGTGGCCAGTTCGCCCAGGTAGTGGGCCACGGGTCCCAACGTGAGCATCCCGCTGCCCGCACCCGCCAGCTCGTCCTCGGCCGGCGCCAGCTC
>NZ_JBJMIE010000002.1:0-8723 GCF_045807065.1 Actinophytocola sp.
ATCACCGCCGCCGCGCGAACCAGCCTGGTCATCAGCGGGATCGTGATCAGCACGGTGCTGCACACGGTCGCGGTGAGGCCCGGCCCGAGCACGGCCGCGACGAGGATGGCGAGCACGATCGTCGGGAACGAGTACAGCACCTCGACCAGCCGCAGCACGACCTCGCCGACCCAGCCGCCCCAGTACCCGGCGACCAGGCCGAGGACGGTGGCGAGCACGGCGGTGACCAGCACCGCGGCCGTCGACAGCAGCAGGGTGGTGACGATCCCCTCGAACAGCCTCGGCAGCAGCGACCGGCCGAGCTGGTCGGTGCCGAGCAGCCACTCCCCGCTCGGCGGCGCGAGCCGAGGCCCCTGGATCGCGTCCGGCTCGCCGCCGATCCCGAACACCGTGCCGACGACCGAGACCCCCACCAGCACCGCGAGACACCCGACGCTGGTCCTCGTCAGCCAGTCCGCCTTCCGCCACCAGGTCACGCCGACCTCCCGAACCGGGGGTCGAGCACACCGGCGACGGCGTCGGTGAGGGTGGTCATCACCACGAACACCACGGCGGCGAGCAGCACGCCGGCCTGCACCACGGCATAGTCCCGGCGCCCAACCGCCTGGACGACGTAGGAGCCGATGCCCGGCAGGTTGAACAGGTACTCGACGATCACCGCGCCACCCAGCAGGTAGGCGGTGACGGTGCCGAGCACGGTGATGACGGGGATCGAGGCGTTGCGCAGCACGTGCCTGCGCACGATGGACCCCGGGCTCTCGCCGCGGGCGACGGCCGCCGCGATGTAGGGCTCGACCAGGACGGTGAGCACGGCGTCCCTGGTCGTGCGGGCGGTCACGGCGATGACGAACACCGACAGCACGGCGGCCGGCAGGACCATGGCCCGCAGGTTCGCCGCGGGATCGGTGCCGAAGGGGACGTACCCGCCGACGGTGAGCCCCAGCGCGTACCGGGAGAAGAGGAAGACGACGAGGCTGCCGAGCACGAACTCGGGGACGCTCACGCCGAACCCGCTGGCCAGCCGCCCGAGCGCGCCGCCACCCCGGCGGCCGGCCCGGATGGCGGTCAGCACGCCGAGCGGGACGCCGAACACGATCGCGGCGGCCATGCCGAGGATGGTGAGCTCCGCGGTCACCGGCAGCCGCAACCCGAACTCGGTGGTGACCGGCTCCCTGGTGATCATCGAGAGCCCGAAGTCGCCGTGGACCGCCGAGGACAGCCACAACCAGTACTGGGTGAGGATGCCCCGGTCGAGCCCGTACTTGGCGGACACCTCGGCCTTCTCCTCGGCGGATGCGAACGGGCCGAGCACGACCTCGGCGAACCCACCTGGCATGAGCCGGGAGGCGGCGAAGATCAGCAGCGAGATCAGCAGCAGCGTCAGCGCCGCGCTCAACATCCGCCGCGACCACCAGGCGAGCAACCGCACTCAGCCCACCCCCGCTCCGCGCCCGACACCCGCCCGGCCGTCGGGCGCCGCCGGCAGCAGCACCGTCACTTCGCGATCATCCGGTAGTCGGCGATGCCGCGGAGCAGGTTGCCGTAGCCCTCGCTGGCGTAGAGCGTCGGGCTCACCGCATCCGTCCGGTAGCCGACCAGGGCCGGCCGGGTGACGAGCGGGATCATCTGCGCGTCCTCGTCCACCGCGGTGCACAGGTCCTGGAGCGCGCCCGCCCGCGACGGGCCGACCTCGGTGGCGATCGCCGTCTCGATCGTCTGGTTCAGCGCCGGGTTCGGCTTCATGAAGCCGAGGTTGAACACCGCCTTCTCCGGGTTCCACCACTGCGCGGCCATCCCGGCGCTCGCGTAGCCGGCGAACCACGACATCGCCGCGTCGAAGGTGGCCGGGGCCGAGCCGTAGACCTTGCCGGCCCAGCTGCCCTCGTCAAGCTGCTCGATCCGCACGTCGACGCCGATCTGCGCCAACTGCTGCTGGATCACCTGCGCGATCGCTGGCGCCGGCTCGGTCGAGAACACCGACAGCGTGAACGACAGGTTCTCCGCACCCGCCTCCCGCAGCAGCGCACGTGCCTGGTCGAGCGTGGCCTTCGCCGAGGGCAGCGCGGCCGGGTCGCACGAGTCCGGCAGGCCGGCCGGCGTCACCCCGGTCGGCTTGCCGAGGCCGTTCAGCGCGGTCTCGGCGATCGCGTCCCGCCGCATCGCCATGTTGACCGCCGTGCGGACGCGCTGGTCCGCGAACTTGCCGCCCGGCGCGTTGCTGTTGAGCATCAGGTAGTAGAAGTCGGTGGTGGACTGCGTGCCGACGCTCGCACCCCGCACGCCGGCGAGCAGTTCGGGAGCGTCCACGTTGCCCAGTGCCACCAGGTCGGCGCTGCCGTTCTGCAGCGCGGCGATCCTGGCCTGCTCCTGCGGCGCGATCGTGATGTTCACGGTCTCGACGGCCGGCTTGTCCTCCGCCCAGTAGTCGTCGCGCTTCTCGAACGTCCACGACACGTCCTGGCGGTGCTCCGACACCACGAACGGGCCGGTGCCGAGCATCGTCTTCGTGAGGTCGACCGAGCCGTCCTCGACCTCCTTCATCGGCAGCACCGCGGCCGGCGTGTTCGCGAGCGCGGCGAGGAACGGCGAGTACGGCGCCGACAGTGTCACCTGGACAGTCTGCGCGTCGACCGCGGTGACGTCGGCGACCGGGCCGATCTGCGCGCGCCAGACGCCCTGCCCGGCCACCAGCCGTCGCAGGCTGCCAACCACGTCGTCCGCCGCCATCGCGCGGCCGTTCGAGAACGTCACGCCATCGCGCAGGTGGAACACGTACGTGGTGGGGTCGGGTGTGTCCCAGCTCTCGGCCAGCGCGGGCTCGATGGCGAAGTCGGGGCCGACCGTGACGAGCGTGTCGTACGACAGCGACATCAGCTGCCACGACACGGCGACGTCGGCCAGCTGCGGGTCGAGCCCGCTCGCCGCGCCGCTGTCCACGGGGATCTGGAGGTCGAGGGTGCCGCCGCCGGCCACCGAGGAGTCGGCGACGGACAGGTAGCCGGGCTCCTTCGCCCCGCCGGGCTGCTGTGCCGGGGCCGGCGAGCAGGCCGCCAGTGCGACTGCCGCGACCGTCGCGAAGGTGCACTTCTTCAGGATCCGCATCGGGACCTCAGCTTTCTCGGGGTGACGCGGCGTAGTCGCCAGCAAGAACCGCCGGAGGATGCCGGAACGTTCCGACATGAGTGGAGATTAAACGGCCGCACCTCGGCCCACGTCAAGCCTCCCGTCCAGGTTATCCCCGATCATTGACCCCCGCGAGTAGGTCGGGTTAGCCTCCTTCACCAGTGCCGGAACGTTCCGGCGCAGTCTTCGAGAGCATGGAGCCGCAGGTGACCGACAGTCGCGACCACCACCCCCTCGACCCGCTGCGTGCGGAGGAGATCGCCGACGTCAGGAAGATCCTCGAGGCCGCCGAGGTGCTGGCGCCCGCGACTCGTTTCTCCTACGTCGGCCTGTCGGAGCCGGCCAAGGCGGACGTGGCCCGCCACGAGCGCGACGGCGCCGCCGTGCCCCGTGCCGCCCGCGTGCTGCTGCTGGACGTCGAGACCGGCGCGGCAGAGGACGTGCTGGTCAGCCTCACCGAGCGGGCGGTGGTGACCCGCTCGCCCATCGACCCCGCGACCGGCCAGGTGCCGGTGCTCGTCGAGGAGCACGAGCTGGTCCGCGAGATCATGGCCGGGGACGAGTCGTGGGCCGCGGCGTTGCGGCGGCGCGGCATCGACGACCCGGCCGCGGTGTACCTCGCGGCGCTGTCGGCGGGGCGCTTCGAGTCCGTACAGGACGGTGGGCGGCGGCTGGTCCGGGTGCTGGCGCACTGGCGGCCGCACGAGTCCACCATGGTGTGGGCGCACCCGGTCGACGGGCTCGTCGCGTTCGTCGACCTGATCGAGCGCAGGGTGGTGGAGATCGTCGACACCGGCGCGACGCCGATCCCGACCGAGTCCGGCGACTACGACGACCCCGCCGTGTCCGGCCCACCGCGCACGACGTTGCGGCCGATCGAGATCACCCAGCCGGAGGGCCCGAGCTTCACACTGGACGGCAACCTGCTGCGGTGGGAGGGCTGGCGGGTGCGGCTCGGCTACGACATGCGGGAAGGGCTTGTCCTGCACCGGATCGACATCCGGGACGGTGACCGGGTGCGGCCGGTGGTGTACCGGGCGTCGGTGGCCGAGATGGTCGTGCCCTACGCCGACCCCGGCCCGGTCCGCTTCTGGCAGAACTACTTCGACACCGGCGAGTACCAGCTGGGGAGGCTGGCCAACTCACTGGAGCTCGGCTGCGACTGTCTCGGCGAGATCACCTACGTCGACGCGGTGGTGGCCGACGGCGCGGGCGACCCGGTGACCATCACCAACGCGATCTGCGTGCACGAGGAGGACGCCGGCGTGCTGTGGAAGCACACCGACCCGGCCAACGGCAGCAGGCAGACGCGGCGGCAGCGGCGGCTGGTGGTCTCGTTCTTCGTGACCGTCGGCAACTACGACTACGGCTTCTACTGGTACCTCTACCTCGACGGCACGATCGAGCTGGAGTGCAAGGCCACCGGCATCGTGTTCACCGCGCACTACTCCGAGAAGGTCGCGCCCTACGCGTCGGAGGTGGCGCCGGGGGTGGCCGCGCCGTACCACCAGCACCTGTTCAACGTGCGACTGGACATGGCGGTCGACGGTGACCGCAACGCCGTGGACGAGGTCGAGGTCGCGCCGGTGCCGATGGGGCCGGACAACCCGTACGGCAACGCGTTCGGGCGCAGCGTCCGCAGGCTTTCCACCGAGTCGGCCGCGGTCAGGACGGCGGCGCCGGAGCGCGGCCGGGTGTGGCACATCGTGAACCCCGAGCGGCGCAACAGGTTCGGCGACGCCACGGGTTACGTCCTGACGCCGCAGGGGCTTCCGGTGCTGCAGGCTGCACCGGGCTCGGCCATCCACGGCAGGGCCGCCTTCGCCACGAAGCACCTGTGGGTGACGCGGTTCGCCGACGCGGAGCGCTACCCGGCAGGCGACCTGGTGAACCAGAGCCCGCCGGGTCAGGGGCTGCCGGCGTACACGGCGGCGGACCGCGACATCGACGGCCAGGACATCGTGGTGTGGCACACCTTCGGGCTCACCCACTTCCCCAGACCGGAGGACTGGCCGGTGATGCCGGTCGACACGTGCGGCTTCACGTTGAAGCCGTCGGGCTTCTTCGACCGCAACCCGACGCTGGACGTCCCGGCGCCGAAGACCGACCACTGCCACTCCCACCATGCATGAGTTCGCCAGGTACGCCGCCCCGTCGCCGGCGCACGAGGTGGACCTGGTGCGGCGCAACCCCTTCGCGCTGGTGGTCAGCGACGGCAGCCCTCCCATGGCGACCCACGCCCCGGTGATCCTCCCCGGCGACACGTTGCGTGGGGCGACGCTGCTCGGCCACATGGCGCGGGCCAACCCACACTGGAGGTCCTTCGGCGACGAGGTGCTGGTCGTGTTCTCCGGCCCGCACGGCTACGTCTCCCCGAGCGCGTACGGCTACACGCCGGCGGTGCCGACGTGGAACTACGCGGCCGTGCACGTGACGGGTCCGGTAGAGCTGGTCGACGACCGCGAGGAGACCCTTGCCGTGGTGGAGCAGACGGTCCACGCGGCGGAGTCACCTCGGGCACGGCCGTGGGACATGACCTCGTCGAGGGGACGGTTCGCCGAACTGGTGGACGGCGTGGTCGCGTTCCGGGTCCTGGTGCGGGAGGTGCGCGGCAACTTCAAGCTGAGCCAGGACATGCCGGCGGAGGTCCGCGCGCGGGTCCGCGCGGACCTCCGCGCCCACCACCACCGCGCGGTCGCCGGGCTGATGGCCGAGGTGGACGGGGCTCAGCGGTAGGCGGCGAGCCCCGTCAGCGCCTGGCCGATGACCAGCGTGTGGATCTCACTGGTGCCCTCGTAGGTGAGGACCGACTCCAGGTTGTTCGCGTGCCGCAGCGGCGCGTACTCCAGCGAGATCCCGTTCGCGCCGAGGATGGTGCGGCACTCGCGGGCGATGGCCAGCGCCTCGCGGACGTTGTTCAGCTTGCCGACGCTCACCTGCTCCGGCCGCAGGTCGCCGCGGTCCTTGAGGCGGCCGAGGTGCAGTGCCAGCAGCATGGCGGTGTTCAGCGACACCGCCATGTCGGCGAGCTTGCGCTGCGTCAGCTGGAAACCGGCGACGGGCCGGCCGAACTGCACTCGACTGTCTGCATAGGACAGTGCGGCGTGCAGGCAGTCGCGGGCCGCGCCGACCGCGCCGAACAGGATCCCGAACCGCGCCTCGGAAAGGCACGACAGCGGCGCGGACAGGCCGCGTGCCGCCGGCAGCCGCGCCGACTCCGGCAGCCGGACGTCGGACAGGTGCAGCTCCGAGGTCACCGAAGCCCGCAGCGACAGCTTGTTCTCGATGTCGTGTGTGGACAAGCCCGGGGTACCGCGCGGCACGAGGAAACCACGCACACCGTCCTCTGTGGCCGCCCACACCGTGGCCACGTCCGCGATGCCACCGTTGGTGATCCACGTCTTCGTCCCGTTGAGCACCCAGTCCGCGCCGTCGCGCACGGCCCTGGTGCGCATGCCGGCGGGGTCGCTGCCGAAGTCCGGCTCCGTGAGGCCGAAACAGCCGATGGCGTTGCCGGCCGCCAGCCTGGGCAGCCACTCCTCCTTCTGCGCCGGGGAGCCGTACCGCCAGATCGAGAACATCGACAGCGAGCCCTGCACCGACACGAAGCTCCGCAGCCCGGAGTCGGCCGCCTCCAGCTCGAGGCAGGCCAGGCCGTACCCGGTCGCGTGCACCCCGGCGCAGCCGTAGCCGTCGAGGTGCATGCCGAGCAGGCCGAGCTCGCCCAGCTCCCGCGCCAGCTCGCGCGGGAAGTGCCCTTCCGCGAACCACGCGGCGATGTTCGGGCGGACCCGGTCGTCGAGGAAGCGGGCGACCGTGGCCTGGATGTCCCGCTCCTCGTCGGTCAGCACGGTCGGGATGTCAAGCAGGTCGAACGGGTCGGTCACGACAGCTCCTCGGTGATCTCTGCGGTGTGCTCGCCGAGCGCCGGCGGCCGGCGCCGGTACTCGGGTGGGGTGCGGGACAGGCCGATCGGGTTGGCGACCACGTCCAGGCCGGCCAGCGGGACCGTCGGACGCAGGCCCAGGCCGCTGGCCAGCTCGAACGCGCCGGCCAGGTCGTGCACCGGTCCGCACGGCACGCCGAGCGGGGTCAACAGCTCGAACCAGGCCGCGGCCGTGCGGGTCACGAAGCGCTCGGACAGCAGGGCGGCCAGCTCGTCGCGGTGCGCGACCCGGTCGGCGTTGGTCGCGAAGCGCGGGTCGGCGGCCAGGTCGAGCGCCGTGCACAGGTTGGCGAACTGCCGGTCGTTGCCGACCGCGAGCGCCATCGGCCGGTCGGCGGTGTCGAACACCTCGTACGGCGCGATCGACGGGTGCCGGTTGCCGAGGATGCCCGGTACCACCCCGGCCATCGCGTAGCCGGCACTCTGGTTCACCATGCTGGACAGCAGGCAGCTCAACAGGTTCACCTCGACGAGCTGCCCCTCCCCGCTCGTCTCCCGCTCCCGCAGCGCCGCGAGGATGCCGACCGCCGCGTGCAGCCCGGTCAGCACGTCGACGAGCGCGACCCCCGTCTTGACCGGCTGGTCCGGCGCGGGCCCCGTGACGCTCATCAGCCCGCCGACGGCCTGCAGCAGCAGGTCGTAGCCGGGCAGCGCGGCGCCCTCCCCCGCGCCGAACCCGCTGACCGAGCAGTACACCAGGCGGGGGTTCAGCTCCCGCACATCCGCATAGGACAGTCCGAAGCGCGCCATCGTGCCCGGTCGGAAGTTCTCCACGAGTACGTCCGCGCGGCGCACCAGCGCCAGCAGCCTCTCCCGGTCCCGGCCGAGGTCCGCGGCGAGGGACCGCTTGTTCCGGTTCACGGCGAGGAAGTAGGTCGCCTCGTCGCCGACGTGCGGAGGCCCCCACGCCCGGGTCTCGTCGCCGGTGACCGGGTGCTCGACCTTGACCACGTCGGCGCCGAGGTCGGCGAGCAGCATCGTCGCGTACGGCGCGGCCAGCACCCGGCTGAAGTCGGCCACCACGAGACCGGACAGGGCAGTCATTCCCCGCATCCTGCCGCATGGGCGACGGACCGGCAGTGGACGGGATGTCCAGTCGATCCTCGGTGAACACGCCATCTCGGCCATCGACTCGCCCGGGACGCCGTGGTGGTGTCTACTCGTGACCGCTCTGCTCCCCACCCAGGTCCGGCACGTGCGCACCGAGGTGCCCGGCCCACGTTCCCGCGCACTGCTCGACCGCGCCAGCAGCGCGCTGCCGGCCGGCCTCGGCTCCGCGCTGCCCGTGTTCGTCGAGTCCGCGGGCGGAGGCGTGGTGGTCGACGCCGACGGCAACTCGTTCATCGACCTCGGCAGCGGCATCGCCGTCACCACCGTCGGCAACGCCGCGCCCGCGGTGACCGAACGGGCCGCGGCGCAGCTGCGCAGGTTCACCCACACCTGCTACCTGGTGAACCCGTACGAGTCCTATGTGGTGGTGTGTGAGCGGCTCAACGCGCTGGCCCCGGTACCCGACGCGCGGACCGCGTTGTTCAACACGGGTGCCGAGGCCGTGGAGAACGCGGTGAAGGTGGCCCGCGCCGCGACCGGCCGGGGTTCGATCATCGCGTTCGACCACGCCTACCACGGCCGCACGAACCTCACCATGGCCATG
>NZ_JBJMIE010000003.1:0-6459 GCF_045807065.1 Actinophytocola sp.
CGAGGCGCCACAAACTCCCCACCCCACAACACCCGCCCCACATCCGGCACCGGCAAACCCCGCCGATCCACCTTCCCACTCACCGTCAACGGCAACTCATCCAAAACCACAAACACCGACGGCACCATAAAATCAGGAACACAACGACCCACAAACTCACGCAACACCGGCACCAGGCTGCTGTTCGCCCTGCGCAGCGCCCTGGCGCGCAATGGGTCGTTCACGCCTTTGTCGATGGACACCGCCTCACCCGGAAACTCCACCCTGGGCCAACCATCACCGGTCCCATGAACGAACGCCACATCAAACGCCCCGTCAGGCCGACCCGACGCCCAACTCACCAACACCCGAAAACCAGCCGACTCCCCCCACTCACACACATCCTCCAACCCGAAACCCACACCATCCACCACACGATCATTCGGCACCCCCACCACACCGAACGACGTCCCCTCCAACAACCACTCCCGCAACACCTCCGCCGACAGCCACTCACGCCACCCCACGCCTACCAACTCGCCCGAACCACCCTTGTGCAACACCACGTCATACCGAAAACGCACCATCTCATTCCCACCACGCCCACGCTTCGGCATCACCCGCACATAATCCACACCACCCACACCCAAAAACACACCCGGATGCACCAACAACTCACTATCCTCCACCACCCGACGCGCCACCCGCCGAGCAAACCCCTCACCACCCCCACCACCATGCGCCCGCTCCACCAACCCATGATGCGCCCCAGCCAACACCAAACTCCGCACATCACCCACCAACACCGCACCACCCGAACCAACCACCGACAACGCACCACCCACCACCCGCATCAAATAATCCCGATCCGGGAAATACTGCACAACCGAATTCACCACCACCACATCAAACGACCCCGCCGAAAACCCAGAAAAATCATCCGCCTCACGACACAACAACTCCACATTCCCCACACCACCAGAAACCAACCCACGCGCCAGATCAGCCACCGTCCCCGACGAAAAATCCGTACCCACATAATGCTCCACCAACGGAGCCACCCGCCACAACAACAACCCCGTCCCACACCCAATCTCCAACACCCGACGCGGCCCCAACGCCAACACCCGCTCAACCGTCCCATCCACCCACTCCCGCATCTCCACCACAGGAATCGGCCCACCCGAATAACTCGAATTCCACCCAACGATGTTGAACGCCGGATCGACACCCGCATCCAACCGCTGCGTCTCGTCGAACAACCCGCGCCACTCATCCACGCGCACCACATCGGAATCCGGCTCCACGTCGGCCTCCGGCACGACGTACGCCACGAGACGCCGCACCCCTGGCACATCCTCACGGGCCACGACCACCGCGTCACGGACCTCGTCGTGCTCGCCGAGCACGGCCTCGACCTCGCCGGGCTCGATCCGGAACCCCCGGATCTTCACCTGGTCGTCAACCCGTCCCAGGAACTCCAACTGCCCGTCAGCAGACCACCGCACCAGATCACCCGTCCGGTACAACCGCGACCCGGCCGGACCAAAGGGATCCGACACGAACCGCGCCGCGGTCAACGAGGGACGCCCGAGGTAACCGCGGGCGAGGCTGGGGCCGCCGACGCACAGCTCGCCGGGCACGCCGACCGGGACCGGCCGCAGGTACGGGTCAACCACGTACACCCGGGTGTCCCGGATCGGCCGCCCGATCGGCGGTGTGCCCGTCCCCGCGAGCGGGTCGCTCATCGTCGCGCACACCGTGGTCTCGGTCGGCCCGTAACCGTTGATCATCAGCCGCCCGGGTGCCCAGCGGGCGACCAGGTCGCCGGAGCACGCCTCGCCGCCGACCACCAGTGCCCGCCATGCCGGCAGTTCCTGCTCGGGCACGGTCGCCAGCACCGCGGGTGACAGCAGTGAGTGCGTGACCCCGTGTTCCCGCAGCACGTCGCCGAGTGCCTCGCCCGCGAGCGGACCGGGCGGCGGCACGACCAGGCAGGCGCCGGACCCGTAGGCCATCAGCAGCTCGACCACGGCGGCGTCGAAGCTCGGCGAGGCGAACTGCAGGACCCGTGACTCCGGCGTGATCGACAGTCGGTCGGTCCAGTCGCCCGCGAGGCTGCGCGCCCCGGCGTGCGAGACGACCACCCCCTTGGGGCGCCCGGTCGACCCGGAGGTGTAGATGACGTAGGCGGGGTGGGCCGGCGCCAGCGGCGCGACCCGCTCGGCGTCGGTGAGGTTCGCGTCGGACCTGGCCGCGAGGTCGGCCACCACGTCCGGGGCGTCGAGCACGAGCTCGGGGACCGCGACGTCGCGGGGTCGCGCACCGGCCCACTGGGCGGTGGTCAGCAGGCAGGCCGGGCGAGCGTCGGACAGCACGTGGGCGATCCGGTCGGCGGGGTACTCGGGGTCCACCGGCAGGTACGCCCCGCCCGCTTTCTGGACCGCCAGCGCGGCCACGATCGTGTCCACCGAGCGCGGCATCATCAACGCCACCAGTCGCTCCGGACCCACCCCTCGCTCGACCAGCGCCCTGGCCAGCCGGTTCGCCCGGGCGTTGACCTCCTGGTAGGACAGGGTTCCCGCGTCCGACCGGATGGCGGGCGCCGCCGGCCGCTCCTCCGCACGCGCCTCGAACAGCTCGTGCATGCCGCACCGGTGTCCGTGGCTCGCGGTCCGGTTCCAGTCCACCGTGATCGCGGTCCGCTCGTCCGGCGTCATCATGTCCACTTCGGACAGGCGGCGCTCCGGGTCGCCGGCCAGTTCGCGCAGCAGCGTGCTGAAGTGGCCGGCCATGCGGCGGACGGTGGTGGCGTCGAACAGGTCGGTGCTGTAGATGAAGTGGCCGACCAGCTGGTCGTCGTGTTCGACCACGTTGCACTCGAAGTCGAACCGGGTGGTCACGGCGCCGGCGCCGAAGGGCCGGGTCCGCGCGCCGACGAGGTCGGTCCGTCCGCGTGGCGCGTTCATCAACTGGAACGTCGCCTGGACCACGGGGTTGCGGCTCAGGTCCCGGACCGGCGCCAACTCCTCGACCAACTGCTCGAACGGCAGGTCCTGGTTCGCATACGCACCCAGCGCCGTCTCCCGCACCCGGTCGAGAAGCTCCACAAAGGACGGATCATCCGCGCAGTCGGTGCGCAACACCAACGTGTTGACGAAGAACCCGACCAGCCCCTCCAGCTCCGGACGCACCCGACCCGCGATCGGCGAGCCCACCACGACGTCCGTCGTGCGCGCGTACCGCGACAACAGCACCTGGAACGCGGCGAGCAACGTCATGAACAGCGTCGTCCCCTGCGCACGGCTGAGCGCACGCAACCGCGTCGTCAGCTCGGCGGGCACCTCGAAGGAGGTGCTCGCGCCGACATAGCTCGGCGTGGCCGGGCGCGGGTGGTCGGTGGGCAGCTCCAGTGCCGCCGGTATCCCGGCCAGTCGCTCCCGCCAGTACTCGACCTGCGCGTGCAGCGTCTCACCGGTCAGCCATTCGCGCTGCCACATGGCGTAGTCCGCGTACTGCACCGGCAGCTCCGGCAACGGCGACGGTTCACCGTGCACGAACGCCTCGTACAGCGCGTTCAGCTCCGACATGAACACGCCCATCGACCAGCCGTCGGACACGATGTGGTGCGCCACCACGGCCAACACGTGGTCGTCCTCGGCCAGCCGGACCAGCGTCGACCGCAGCAGTGGACCGGTCACCAGGTCGAACGGGTGGGCCACCTCGTCCGCGACCACCTCCCGGGCGCGCCGTGGGGGGTCCTCGTGCCCGGACACGTCCACGACCTCGAGCGGCACGTCGGCGGGCTCGTGCACCACTTGGCGCGGCACCCCGTCGACGCTCTCGAACGTCGTCCGCAACGCCTCGTGCCTGGCCACCACCTCGGTCAACGCCCCGGCCAACGCGCCGAGGTCCAGCGCGCCGCGCAACCGCACCACGTGCGGGATCGTGTAGAAGGCGTTGTCGGGCACGAGCTGGTCGAGGAACCACAACCGCTGCTGGGCGAACGACAACGGCAGGGCGTCGCCGTCGCGGGTGACCCGGACCAGCGGTGGCGCGTCCGCCGCGCGGTCGGACCACGCGCCCGCGCGAGCGAGTTCGGCGACCGTCGGCCGCTCGAACAACGCACGCAGCGGCAGGTCGATCCCCAGGCGGTCTCGCACCCTGGCGACCAACTGGGTGGCGAGCAGCGAGTGCCCGCCGAGCAGGAAGAAGTCGTCGTCGATGCCGACCGCGTCCAGCTTCAGCACGTCGGCGACCATTCCGCAGAGGATCTCCTCCAACGCGGTGCGCGGCGCCCTTCCGTTGACGACCGCGCTCGGGTCCGGCTCGGGCAGCGCGGCCCGGTCCACCTTGCCGCTGCTGGTCAACGGCAGCTCCGCCAGCACCACGAACATCGCGGGAACCATGTACGCGGGCAGCCGGTCGGCCAGGAACACCCGCAGCGCACCCGGGTCCGGCTCGGCGCCGGCGTCCGGGACCACGTAGCCCACCAGCACCTCACCCCGTGCCACCACCACCGCGTCCCGCACGTCGTCGTGGGCGCGCAGCGCGGCGGCCACCTCGCCCGGCTCCACGCGGAACCCGCGCACCTTCACCTGGTCGTCGGTCCGGCCCGCGAACACCAGTTGCCCGTCCGCCAACCACCGTGCCCGGTCGCCGGTCCGGTACAGCCGTGATCCGGCGGGGCCGAACGGGTTCGCCACGAACCGCTCGGCGGTCAGCGCGGGCCGGTCGAGATAGCCGCGCGCCACACTGGCGCCGACCAGGTACAACTCACCCGTCATGCCCACGGGCACCGGGCGCAGCCCACTGTCCAGGACGTAGGTCCGCATGTTGGCGATCGGGGTGCCGATGGGCGGAACGCCGCCCCGCAGCGGGGTACCTATGGTGGCGATGACCGTCGTCTCGCTCGGGCCGTACGCGTTGATCATGCGTGTGCGGGGCGCCCACCGGTCGACCAGTTCCGGGGCGCACGCCTCCGCGCCGACGACGAGCGTCACGCCCTCCGGCAGCGCGTCGTCCGGCAGCGTCGCCAGGTAGGTGGGCGGCAGCGTGACGTGGGTGATGCCGTGGCGCCGCATGAGCGCGGCGAACGAGGCGGGAGCGTGCAGGCGTTCCGGGTCGGCGAGCACCAGGGTCGCGCCGGTGAACAACGCCATGCTCAGCTCCCACCACGCGCCGTCGAAACTCGGCGAGGCGAACTGCAGCACCCGGCTGTCCGGTGACACCGCGAGCCGCTCGGCCTGGCTCGTCGCCAGGGACAGCAGACCGCTGTGGGTGACCACGACGCCCTTGGGCCGGCCGGTGGATCCGGAGGTATAGACCACGTACGCCCCGGACCGGTGGTCGCCGGCGGGGGCGCCGAGGTCAGCGTCCGGGTGTCCCCGCAGCTCTGCGCGCACCGCGGGAGCGTCGAGCACGAGTGAGGCGAGGTCCGGCAGGAGGGCCACCGCGGGCTCCGTCACCGAGTCGGTCACCACGAGGACCGGTCGCGCGTCGGTCAGGAGGTACTCGATGCGGGCCGCCGGGAGTTCGGGGTCGATCGGCAGGTAGACGCCGCCGGCCTTGAAGATCGCGATGATCGCCGCGATCTGCCGCACCGACCGGGGCAGTGCCACGGCGACGGGTCGGTCGGGTCCCACGCCGCGGGCGACCAGCAGCCCGGCCAGCCGGTTCGCCTGGGCGTTCAACTCGCTCCAGGTGAGCGCCGACCCGTCGGCGTGGACGACGGCCGTGGCGTCGGGACTCTCCCGCACGCGGGCCTCGAAGATCTCGTGCGCCCGTGGCGTGGTCGGGAACTCGACGGCGGTGTCGTTCCAGTCGTGCAGCACCTCCTGCCGCTCCCGAGGAGCGAGCAGGTCGATCTCGTCGACGGGCTGCCCCGGGTCGGCGGCGACGGCCGTGAGCACGCGCAGGAAGCGATCCGCGAGCCGCTCGACGGTGTCCGCGGTGAACAGGTCGGTGGCGTAGACGAGCCGGCCGACCAGCGCGTCGCCGTTCTCCACCAGGTGGCATTCGAGGTCGGCGCGGACCGCGACAGCCCCCGCGCCGAACGGTTCGCCGCGTGTCCCGACGAGGTCCATGCGTTCCTGCGGCGCGTTCATGAGCTGGAACATGACCTGCACCAACGGGTTGCGACTCAGGTCACGAACCGGCGCCAACTCCGCCACCAACTGCTCGAACGGCAGATCCTGGTTCGCGTACGCACCCAGAGCGGTCTCCCGCACCCGCCCCAGAAGATCCGTAAAGGACGGATCACCCGACACGTCGGTCCGCAACACCAACGTATTCACGAAGAACCCGATCAACCCCTCCAACTCAGGACGCACCCGACCCGCGATCGGCGAACCGACCGCGATGTCAGTGGTCCCCGTATACCGGGACAACAACAGCTGGAACGCCGCCAGCAACGTCATGAACAACGTCGCACCCTGCTCACGACCCACCACACGCAACCGCGCCACGACATCGGCCGGC
>NZ_JBJMIE010000004.1:0-23483 GCF_045807065.1 Actinophytocola sp.
ATTCGGGTACGGCATCCACCAGTGCCTCGGCCAGCAACTAGCCAGGACGGAGCTGGCCGACGCCTTCCGCCACCTGCTACGCCGCTTCCCGAACCTGCGGCTCGCCATCCCGTCCGACAGGGTCCCGCTGCGCACCGAAATGTCGACCTACGGGGTGTCCTCGCTTCCGGTCACCTGGGATCCCGTTCTGGACCAACGCCACTGATTTGAGTGGTGGCGGGGCCGGTGGCCTGCCCGCTTGTGGATCCTGGGATGGATGGTGAGCATAGCCGACTGGGCGTTTCTCCTGGGTGCGCCTCTTGCATGACCCTGTTTCGGTTGGCAGTCGAGAGATCACCCGCGTCGCGTTCGCGAACAGTTCTTGTGGTCGCTACCCATCCTTGGGTCGGCATAGTTTGAAACTCATCTCGAGGGGTTAGTCACCCGGCGTGCACGGTCGGCGACAAGACGGCGTGGTCGTGCGCGTTCATTCACCTTTTTCTAGGAGGACAGGTGAGATTATCGAGATCAGGTTCTGAGGATGGGGGAGGTGGACTGCTCGCGTGGGGGCTGGGCACGGTGTTGTCGGCGGCTGTGTTGGCTCTGTCCACGGGTGTGGCGTTGGCGGGCGCCGATGAGCAACCTGGCGGGCCGCCGTCCGCGCCGGCCAAGGCGACGGTGAAGGTGACCGTGATCGGTGACTCGTTCACCAGTGGTGAGGGTGCCAACGCGTCGACCTACCGCACGGCGCCGGTTACCACGACGGATGAGTCCGGCATCACCTATCAGGTTGACACGGTGGATCCGGCGCATCAGTCGTCCACGGCGCCGACGTTGCAGGCGATCAATCAGATCAAGGCGGCCAACCCGGGCGTCGATATCCAGGTGACGTTCGTGCCGGTTTCGGGAGCTACCCGGGACAGCCTGTATCAGACGACCAATCCTGGGACGCCGTTCGAGCAGCCACCGCAGATCAACGCGGTGAAGGGCGCGGACGTGGTGATCGTGGGTATCGGTGGCAACGATGCCCGCTTCAGCCAGTGGGTGAGTACTGTGCTGTTCAACACCGACGGGACGTCGGCGCAGCAGTTCCCGCAGTTCATGCAGCCGCTCAACGACGGCACGTATCTCGCCAACCAGGTCAAGCTGCTCAACGACGTCGCCGACATGGCGGCGCCGGACGCGACCATCGTCTCACTCGGCTATCCCAAGGCGATGCCGGACACCATCCCGGGCACGCTGACGTGGTGGTCGCCGTTCAGTTGGTCGACGATCAGTCAGGAAGAAGCCAACCGGTCCAACCAGCTGGCTTCGGCGCTGAACACGAACAACCAGGACGCGTCGCTCACGGCCGCGTCGCAGCACCCGGGCCAGCAGTGGCTCTTCGGGGACGTCTCGACCGCCCTGCAGGGTCACGAACTGTTCACCAACCAGGAAGGGCTCAACGGCCTGACCCCGTCGAACACGGCGGGGTCCTACCACCCCAACGACCTGGGGCAGCAGTTGCTCGGGAGCGTGCTGCAGCCCTACGTCGAGCAGGCGGTGAACAACCAGTTGGCCAAGCAGGGTGTCACGGGTGCGGAGAACGTCGCACCGATCACGCCGACGTTCTCCTACGAGTGGAACCTGCGGGTTGACGTCCCGCTACAGTCGGCGAACCAGCCGCCATGGAACAGGTCCCAACCACCCGCTCAGGACCCCACGCCAACCCAGGCGCCGTCCGACACACCAGCGGAACAGAACAAGACCCAGCCCGACCGTGCCGACCAGGCCGAGCCAGCCAAACCCGACACGACCCAGCCCGACACGCCTCAGCCAAATGGGACACAACCGGACGCGACACAACCGGACGCGGTGCAACCGGACGCAATGCAGCCGGACGCGGTCCAGCCAGATGGGACGCAACCTGGTGAGGCCCAACCCAATACGGTCCAACCGGACGCGGCTCAGCCGGACGCGGTCCAGCCGGATGTGGCTCAGCCGGAGGTAGCCCAGCCAGACACGGCTCAACCGGAAGCGGTCCAACCGGATGTGGCTCAGCCGGAGGGGGTGCAGCCGGACGCAGTGCAACCTGGCGAGGCCCAACCCAATACGGTGCAACCGGATGTGGTCCAGCCGGACGCGGCTCAACCGGATGCGGTCCAGCCGGAGGCAATGCAGCCGGAGGCAATGCAGCCGGATGGGGTGCAGCCAGATGGGGTGCAGCCAGATGGGACGCAACCTGGTGAGGCCCAACCCAATGCAGTGCAACCGGACGCGGTCCAACCGGACGCATCTGCGGCTGACACGCCTGCGATACCGGCCGAACAACAGCCCGCAGTGCCTCCGGCCGACGCTCCATCAGCACCGGCACCGACCGACGCGCCGCCATCAGTGCCGCCGGTCGACGTTCCTTCGGAACCGGCACCGGTCGACGCACCAGCGGCCGTCGCCCCGGAGCCACCGCCGGTAGCGCCGGATCCGGTCATCGCGCCGGAGCCAGCACCGATCATCGATGCTGTGCCGGAGCCGACCGCGCCGCCGCCACCGGTGATCACTCCGGTGGAGCCGCCGTCCGTCGCACCGGTCAACCCGGTCGACACCGGACTGTCCAGCGACACCGGACTGTCCAGCGACACCGGACTGTCCAGCGACACCGGACTGTCCAGCGATACTGGACTGGGTAGTGTCGATACCGGTCTCGGCTCCGACGCGGGTCTCGGTTCCGCCGGATCCGACACGGGTGGATTCAGTGGCGACTCCGGCGGAGGCGCAGGCGAGTAGACACACACAATCAAGCGGGGCACGCCACCGGCGTGCCCCGCTTGCTGTGACCCACTGGCGGGTCAAGGTCGAACGCCAGGGTGGCCACCGCCTGACCGAGGCAGGCACGGCGTCAACTTCGCACCCGCCTCGGTCAGTCGAGGACCTGCCGACCGGTGACTGGCGGCCGCCCACCAGCGGCGGCTGAACGTACCTTTCTGCGGGCTGGGCCAGGGTAGGACATTCTGCGGACAGGATGCGACGACCGCCGACAACGGTGACAGCACGTTCGCGATCCTGGTACGGGCGGTTGTGCTACCGCCGTCGGTGAATTGCGGTCATGTGATTAGTTGTTCAGGGACAACCGGAGGGTGGCTCCACACGAATCTTGGCGGTCACAACGGTTCCCAGCGCGGCTTGCGTACCACCTACCGGCGACTGGCTGGCGACCTTGTCGAGGTTGGTGCAGACCCTGTCGGTGAAGAAGAAGCTTACACTGAGCCCGAATCCAGCGGCGGTCATTCTCGATCTCGCCGTAGCTTCATCGAGTCGGACCACGTTCGGGACTGTGCCCGACGAAGTCTTGGTCCAGACCGTGCTGTTGGACCACAGGACCGAGCCCGGCGCCACCAGTTTGGCGGTAAACGTGCCGTCATCGGGGAAGGTGACGATGATGGTGTCGCTGGTGAGCACGACACCGTTGGCGGCCGGACGACCCAGGCGGGACATGTCGATCGTGAGAACGTCGTTCACGTTCGATATCACCGGATTCGCCGGTTCGCCAGAGTTGTAAAAGCCGTTGAGATCGAACACGGTCGGCGTGGTCGCACTCGCGGATCCGGCCGCGGCAACCAGGCCGGTGACGACCAGGGCCAGCATCGAACCAATCGCACCAAATTTCTTCGCAATGGTCAAGAATGAATTCATAACCTATCCTTCTCGTCGCCTCAGAAGCGCGCCTATTCGGCGTGCCAAAGGTCCGCGCTGTTGGTGCCACTGCAGTCGATGGTGGCGATAGCTGCGCCGTTCTTGATGGTGTTGGGGACGAGCGCCAAGCACAGCCCAGGGATACCGGAAGCCAGCACGAGGGCGCCGACGTTGTTGGCGACTCCCCAGCGCCACCATTGACCGGTGGCCGCGGGGTTGCAGAACTGCTGACGCACACGGTCACCAACGGCGGCCTCCATGCACAAGGCGCTACCGCCGTTCGCCAGCTGGAAGAAGCCGTTACCGACGTCTACCGGCCTGAACGCCTGCGCGGCATTGCCCTTGCAGTCGAATTCTTGAAGGACCGCTCCGGTTGCGGTGGACGCATTGAGCACGTCGACGCATTTGTCGGTACGGTCGTTGACAATCTGAATGAAGTCGCCGGCCAGGGCCGCCTGCGCGGTGGCCGATGTCGTGGCCTCGGCGGCATGCGCCGAGTCGGCCAGGACCACGCCGCTTGCGGTCAGACTGATGAAAGTGACAACTGCAGTCAGCACTCTTCGATTCTTCATTTCGATCACTCCGGTCAGAGTTGATGGTTTGATTTCTTCTGCTTTGAGGTGCGAATTGCCGCAGCGTGACCCCAGGGGTCAACGCCACTGGTGGTTCAACCATGACGGAAACGGACTGTGGTGGACTCAGCTGCGCAGGCTTGCCTGTGGGTCGACGTCCTGCCAATCGCGCTGATGGTCACCGCCATGGCGGCCACTTCTGAACGTTGAATACCTGTCGAGATCGACCTGCTCGAACTAACGACGGAAGGGTACGGCGGATCGCCGGCGAGCGATGCCGGTTGCGGACACGGGCGGACGGGGGCGGACTCAGCCGTGCCGGATCACCTGCGGGACGTCGACGTCCTGCCAACCCACGGCCCACAGCTCGGCGGTGTCAGGAATCCGCGTGACAGCCGCGAGAGCGGATGCCAGTCCACCTCGCACCGCGAGCGATCGGGCATCCACCGGTACCGTCGTGAAGCGCTGACCGTCCCAATGCTCCACGTAGTTGGTATCCTGCACGCCCACCGGTTGGTCGTAGCCGACCACCCACACGTCGTTGCTTTCTCGGGCAACCACATCCAGCAGGTACGTGCCACGATCACCGGCAGTGGGCACCACCTGCCAGCTGCCGCCGGCCAGATGCAGGATGAGCGGCTGGCACTCGCCGCCGCCACCCCCCGGCAAGCAGGTGAAGCCGACCGCCCACACCTCACCCGCCGAAACCGCGGTCACTGCCCGCAGGTCGTTGGACTCGCCGGCCGCGCCGCCGTGGGGAACGGCGATTCGGCTCCACCGGGTGCCGTCGAAGTGCAGGACCAGAGCCGAGTCGTTCTCATAGCCCACCGCCCAGACGTCATCGCCGGCTCGGGCGTACACGTGATGGAGCATCGTGAAATCACCGCCGACATCAGGCAGTGTCACCGTCACCCATCGTCCGTTCCGCCACCGCATCACGAGCGGTTGCGTCGCGCCGACGCTCAACCTCCCCTGCCAGCCCACGGCCCACCCATCCGTGGCAGATATCATGTCGATGTCGGTCAACGCGTACACACTTGTTGCCGGAGGCGCGGGAGCCGGGACAAACGACCATGTCGTGCCGTCGTAGTGCGCGATGACCGGGACGTAGTGGAAATCGGGGTCTGGTGCACCCATTCCACTGCCGACCGCCCACACGTCTCGCGCGGAGACCGCGTCGACCGCCGAGAGGGTGTACTGGAAGTTCGGCACGGACGGTTCCTCGATGGGATCCCAGCCCGAGCCGTTCCAGTGCTCGATCAGCGGCTCGTCGACGTTGTGCCACCCGTTGCCCACGGCCCAGATGTCGGTCGGCGACACCGCGGCCACATCGGAGAGACCGGTGAAGCCGGGACTGTCGGGCGACACGAGCGCGGGTGTGACGGGAGCCCACGGCGCCTCGGCCGCGGTGGCATGGGCCGGTAGGGACGCGGCGAGCAGTACGATCGTGAGAATTGTCGGTAGGCGACCACGCATCGATTTCCCCCTCGATAGATGTCTTGTGGTCATTGTGTGCGCGCTTCGCGGGTGGCGGGGCGAGTGTCGGTCCCCATATTCGGGCTCGGGCTACCCATCTTTTCGCCGAGGTCGGACAGCAGCGCGCGGTCCCGTTGACCGGTTTTGGTGAGGAGGTTTGCCACGTGCTTTTCGACCGTGCGTGGGGACAGGAACAGGCGTTGGCCGATCTCCTTGTTGCTCAGATGATCGGCCAGCAATCGCAGCACCTGGTATTCGCGGACGGTGACGCCGAGCTCCCGTAACGGCCGGGGGATCGCCTCGCTGCCCTCCCGGTGCTGGTTGACCGATGCTCCCGTACGGCGCAACAACGTCCGGCAGGCACGGGCGACCGCCGGGGCGGTGGTGTGGAAGTGGATCTCGGCCGTCCGCAGCCATGAGACGGGGTCGCCCCATCCTCGCTCGATCGCCGACGGCGCGGCCAGCCGCAACCCGAGGTGGTGGGCCAGCGGGTAGCGCCGCGACAGCTCCATGAAGCGGGACATCTCACGTTGCGCGTCAACGAGGTCGCCGGCTCTGCTGTGCAGGATCGCGTGGGCCAGCGGGAGGAACTGGCGGTTCCAGGTGGCCTGCGTCTGCGCCGACGTGGCGAAGGTCTCGCACTGCTGCCAGCCCGCCCGTTCGGCGAGCACGGTGAGCAGCAGGTGCGGGCCGTGTACCAGGGACAGGTACGACGCGGGGCGGGCTGCCTCCGCGGCGACCGCGTGACCGAGCTCGCTCAGGGCCTGGTCGTGCCGCTCCTCCTGAAGCAGGCAGAAGGCGAGACCGAAACCGCGAACCGCCGAGTCGAGGTCGTCCTGCTCGCCGCCAAGTTCGCGGTATCTCGCCAGTGACGCGTCCACATCGGATCGGGCACCGGTGTGGGCGGCCGCGAAGATTCGCACGGCAACGGCGGTGAGTCGGGTGTGGGTCAGGCGCAGCCGCTCGGCGACCTCTTCGCAGTGCCGCGCGGACCGCTGCGCCTCCTCGTACTCGCCCCGACAGGTCCTGACCACCGCGAGCTCCAGGTCGATGTCGAGCGCGACCTCCACAGCGCCGATCCGGTTCGCCAGCGCGAGGGCTTCCAGCAGCCTTCCCGGGGCGGCATCCCGGATGCCGTCATGAGCGCCGATGTTGTACAACAGTCTCACTTTGCGGTGCAGCAGCCCGTGTTCGTCCGCAATGGACAGTCCGCGTCGGTACAGCGCGTCGGCCTCGGCCAGATCCCGCAGCCGCGCACACCTCCCGAGCGTGTCCAGCGCCTCGCACGCCACCTCTGGCTGGCCGTTGCGCTCCGCGGCACGCAGTGCCCGTTCAGCCAACAGCTGTGCCTGGACGAGGCGGTCAGGCGTGGGACTGCCGAGTACCAATTGGGCGGCTGTGGCGTCGATACGGGCCGCTGTGACGGGATCCGAGGCAGGTACCTTCGCCAGCTCGCGTAGTCCCTCCGCCCAGTGGCCGGCCGCGGCGGCGACCCGAGCGAGCCGCAGATGCACCGTTGGATGACCCGCCCACCGCGCACCCAGCTCATAGGCATCGGCGATACGACCGGCGTCGGCGTAGGCGTCGACCAGGGACTCGGCAAGCCCGATCGAATCCACTGTGGACAATGCGCGCTCCAGCAGGGCGATCGCCGTGGACACGGCGCCCTGCGCCGCGGCACGCTGCCCGGCGATCCCGAACAGCTCACCGGCACGTCGATGGTCGCCGGCCGCCTGCCACAACTCCCCGGCGAGCTGATGATCCACATCGGATACCACGGTGGCCAGGCGGCGCGCCAGCGCGGCCCGTTCCATCGGCAGCAGGCGTGCCCGCAACGCCTCCGCGGTCAGCGCGTGCCGGAAGCAGAACGCGTCACCGTCCGCCACCAGCAGCTGAGCGTCGACCGCCTCGCGTAGGCAGCCCGCCAACCGGTCGTCGTCGATGTCCGCGGCGACTCCTATCAAAGAGGGCGCGAACCGCCGCCCCACCAACGCCGCGGCCTCCAGCAACGCCCTGGTCCGGTGGCTCTGCCGATCGACCCGGCCGGTCAGCGTCGCGGCCAGGGTGACCGGAAGTTGCTCGGCCACGGGTCCGGTTACGGTCCAGGATCCGCCCTGCCGCACGAGCAGTCGATCCTCGACCATCCCTGCCAGCAACTCCTCCACGTGCAGCGGCACGCCATCCGCGGTGTCGAGCAGTCGGTCCATGACCGGCTCGGGTACCTGGTCCGGCGAGACGTCGAGGCATGCGCCGGCCATCTTCCGCACCGCCTCATCACCGAGACGGTGCAGCCCCAACACGGTCACCCCATGGCGCCGCCGCGCCGCCCGCACCAGATCCAGCCCCGCGCAGGGTTGAGAACGCACGGTGCCCAACAGCAGGAACGGTGCGGCGGCCGCGTTGTCCGCGAGATAGTCGACCACCGTCAGGGTGTCCTGGTCGGCATCGTGCAGATCCTCCAGCACCAGCAGTGAACCCCGGCGCCCCACCGCCACGACGAGCCGCAACACCGCCTCTGCCAGCACGACGAGCGAATCCTCCGACCTGACGGTCGGCCCGACACGCCATTCGGGGACCAGCCGGGACAGCACCGGGTAGTAGGGCAGCAGCTCAGGATCCTCGGGTCGGCTTGACCGCCGCAGCACCGACAGCAACGCCTCGCTCAACGCCCGGAACTGGACCGACGGCGTCGCTGCGCGGCCGCGCAGCACCGAGAGCCCGGCGTCGGCGGCCAGCCCGATCACCTCCGTGGCCAACCGGGTCTTGCCGATTCCGGCTTCGCCGCACAGGAACACCACGCCGCCGGAGCCCGCCGAAGCCGCCTCCACCGCAGCACGAAGCTCGGCGACCTCAGCGTCACGAGCCACGATTGACGGACTCAACCGCACGGCGCCCAGGGACTCGCGTGCGGCCGCGCCCCGCTGGAGATCCGCGACCCGGTCCCGCGCGGTGGCCAGCTGACGACGCTCGGCAGGTCGGGCACCCAACAGGACGACCAACGCGTCGAACCGATCGGTGGGCGGCAGGGTCTGCCCCGTGAGATAACCCCCGATCACGGTGCGCGACCAGCCCGTCTTGGCGGCCAACTCCCGATAACTGAGCTCGCGGGCGCCCCGCAGCCGAGCATCACGGCGACGCAGCTCTCGCAGCAGCCTGCTCAGCTCGGGCAGGGTCCGCACCGCGGCGATCGACTCCAGATCGAGACCCGACAGCTGACCGAACCCGTCGTGGCGACGCCGACCGTCGCCATTCGCAGGTTCTGAACCGGGTCTTCTGGCCAATCCCCGCTCAACCCCTCTGTACCGGGACGGCCAGGGTATAGGCGCCTCATAACGGCCGGGTCACAGCAATCAATTCAACACCGGTGGTGATCACGGCGGCGGGCCGCGGCCGAGTTGCCGGACGGGAGCGTGCACGTGCCGACCTTGTTGCCGGACAGCGGTATCTACGACCGCGCCCGGAGCACCGACGCACCTGTTCCAACACAACGAAGATCGGCTCCAACGGATCGCTCAGCGCGATCTCCCAACCAGCCCTGACCCACTAGGCGGCCCGTGCCCTCGACCCGCGGGACGGGGGCCGGGAAGAGCTATCCGAGGCTCCACTGCTGGTTGCTGCCGCCGTTGCAGGTGCGCAGCTCCGCAAGGGCGCCGTTGGCGGCGGTGTTGACCACGTTCAGACAGAGTCCGGACTCGGCACCGGTGATGGTGCCATTGGTGTTGACCGCCCATTGCTGGTTGGCGCCACCCGTGCAGTCCCAGATGATGGTCGGTGTGCCGCTGCTCGTGCCGTGACCGGAAGCGTCCAGGCACTTGCTGCCGTACACGATGAGCTGCTTGCCGGAGGTGTAGGTCCACCACTGGTTGGACCCGCCGTTGCAGTCCCAGATCTGCACCTGCGTGCCGTTGGTCTGGCTGGCGTTCGGCACGTCCAGGCACCGGTTCGGCCGACCGCGCGAACCCGGCCGCCGGTGTTGGTTCCGCTGCCGTAGATGGTCGCTTCCTTGGCGGTGGCCCTGATTCCGTTGGTGCCGTTGAAGATTCGCTGTCCCCAGGTGATGAGCTGGCTGGGGTCGAAGTTGTTCGTCATGTCGAGCCTGGCGTCGTTGTTGGCGGCCCAGGACCAGCCGAGGTAACCGATGCCCCTGGAGACCGCCTGTGACATGACCGTCTGGTCGTCCACCTCGCCGGAGGCGAACTGCCAGCCCAACTCACCGATGACCAGCGGCAGCCCCTTTGTTGCCGATCGGCTCGTTGCCGATGTTGATCACGACGTAGTTCTCCTGGCCGACCAACGCACTCTTCTGACTGATCCAGTAGCTGACGGCCTGGTCGAGCGAGGCGGCGGCCCTGTCCTCGCCGTACCCGGTGGTGTCATGCGCCTCCAGGACGCAGATTAACCGGTTCTGCTTGCACAGGGAGACCACGTTGGCCACGTCGGGGGACGGACCCACCGCTGGCCGCTGCCCAGCACCACGCGCACGGTGTTGGCGCCCAGGGCCTTGATGTTGGCGAACGAGCTGGTCTGGCTCTGGAACCAGAAATGCTCGTGGTTGATCCCGCGCATGATGAACGGTTGGCCGTTGGCCTCGACGATGTCCGTGCCGCTGATGTGCAGTCCCGTCGCGGCGTACGCGGGCGGCGTGCCCACGAAATCGTCACCCAACGCCATGATCCGTGTGAGTGTGGCAGCACCAACCGGGGCAGGAACCAGACCGCGCCGGCGGCCAGTGACAGGCCGATCACCACCGCACGGAGAAACCGCAAACTCATACCGACCTCCTGGAGAAACGACCCGCAGGAGCAGTCCGGATTTGGGAGCGCTCCCAGAGTTGGGCGCACGATGGGAGATGTTCATTTCTGCTGTGCTGATCGCCGATGTGCGCGGGACGATCAATTGATCACGCTGACCGGCACCTGTCGTTCGAACCCTCGACGAGGCCGAGGGCCGACTACGCCTCGGACGTCACGACGAGATAGCAGAGCCTCATTGCTCCACCCTCCTGTCGGTTTGCACACGTCGCGGCTGACGCGGCTTACAAACGTTGCAACAGAGGTCAACCGCCGTTGATGTCAAGGTGCGGCCGGCGGCAAGGGCGCGAGGCCTGTCCCCCTGCGCGAACCACGGACGTGGTCAACGGTCGGTGGGAGGAGCCGCGGTGGAGGAGCGCACCACCAGCGAGGGCTGGAACAAGATCTCGCGGTGGGTGTGGTCCGTTCGTGCCTCGTCGAGCAGGAGGTCGGCCGCGGCGTAGCCGAGCCGGTAGGTCGGCTGGGCCACTGTGGTCAGCGGCGGCGAGAGTAGGGCGGTGAACGGGAGATCGTCATAGCCCACCACGGACATGTTCGCCGGGACGCGTACCCCGGCGACCTCCAGCTCACGCAACACCGCCAGCGCGGCGGTGTCGTTGAGGCAGACCACCGCGGTCGGACGTGGCACGGCGGTCAGGATCCTCCTGACGGCGTCCGCGCTGTCGGCCAGCGACGGGTTGACCGGTATCCGCACGTCCAGCAGCGCCTCGTCCGGGTCGAGTCCCACGTCGGCCAGCGTCTGGCGGACCCCGGCACGTCGACGCGCGACCGGCGTGGTGTCCACGACGCTGCCCAGATAGGCGATCCGGCGGTGACCGAGGGAGAGCAGGTGCTCCCCGGCGAGGCTGCCGCCCAGCAGGTCGTCGACGGCCACGGCACACATGTGCTCCCCGGGGAATGGTCGACGAGAACCACCGGCGTGCCCCGACGGCTCAGCTCCCACAGCCTGGTCAGGTCCGGTTCGATCGGGGCGATGATGATCCCCGGCACGGCCTGCTCCTCCAGCAGGCCAAGCAGCCGCCGCTCCTTGGCGACCTGCAGGTCCGTGCTACCGGCCAACACCAGGCACCCCCTCGTCGGCCAACCGGTCCTCCATGCCCCGGTTGACCTCCGCGTAGAACGGGTTGGCCAGGTCCAGCACGACACTGCCGACGATCGCGCTCGGCACGCCCCGCAACACCACATGGGACGCCCGGGCTCCCCCGCTGCACGAGCCGGTGACGAACCGAGTGTCAGCACCACCTCCGACCACTGTGGACGGCATAGGTGCGGGCGGCAGGGCGAGGTCGAGCACCTGCTCGCCGGCTCCATCGGCAACCTGGCCGGCTCCAGCGAGTCCGAGGCGCTGCTGCACACCGCGTCCGAACTGCTGATCAAGAACACGGTAGAGGCACTGAACTCACGGTCGTCGAGAGCGGTACTCGGAAATCATCCCTGGACCGGGGTGGGAACTGACCGGGCGACCGGACGACGAGACCGGCGACCAGGTGATCTCGGCGCCAGCGTGGATCAGCTGGCCGGACCAGCAAGGACGTGATTTCCGGCAGCCGCCGCCGGCCCGCTCCTTGACACCCACTTCCCGTCATTCATACAGTTGTCGTCATTCTGTATGAATGACGTGGGAGTTGGTCGGCGATGAAGCTCGGCAGGACTGCCGTCGTCCTCGGTGGCAGTGCCGCCGGTCTCTGTGCGGCGGGTGCTCTCGCCCCGCACTTCAGCCAGGTGTTGGTGCTGGAACGTGATGAGCTTCCGGCGGACGTCGTGCACCGTCGCGGCGTGCCGCAGAGCAAGCACCCGCACTTCCTGCTGAACTCCGGCCGGCGCGCGATCGGGGAGCTGTTCCCCGGCTTCTCCGACGACCTCGTCGCCGCGGGCGGGCTGCACCTGATGCCGTCGATGGACGCCGCCTACCTCGACGGGGAGGGCTGGTCGGCCCGCAAGCGCAGCGCGATGACGATGATCTACAGCTCCCGCGTCCTCATCGAGCGGGTGCTGCGCGACAAGGTACGAGAGCTGGCCAACGTGACCATCCGCGAGGGTGTCTCGGTGACCGGCCTGACCACGCGGAACGGCGGCACCCGCGACGGCGCGGTCACCGGCGTCGACCTCACGTCACCCACCGGCGATGAGCACCTCGACGCCGACTTCGTGGTGGACGCGATGGGGCGTGGCTCCTCGGTCGGCGGCTGGCTGGTGGCGGCGGGCTGGCCCGAACTCGAAGTGCGGACGCTGGACGCCAAGGTCACCTACACCTCGCGCTGGTACGAGTTGCCCGCACGGCGACCGCCGTCCTGGTGGTGGCGGCACCTCGTGATCATGCCGACCCGGGACAAGGGCGAGCATCCCGCCGAACACGAGTTCCTGGTGAACTTCTTCCCGATCGAGGGCAACCGCGTCATCGCCTGCATGGGCTCGTGGGGGCTCGACATGCCCCGCACCGAGGACACGTTCGTCGAGTCGGCCCGCCGGGTGCGGGCGCCGCTGTTCGCGGCCGCGATGGACCGGTGCACCCCCACCTCGGAAGTCCACCTGACACGGTCGACCGGCAACACGTGGCGACGCTACGACCGGTGGGCGATCCCACCCAGGGGTCTGGTGTTCGTCGGCGACTCGATCTGCGCGTTCAACCCCTTCTACGCCCAGGGCATCAGCTCCGCGTCGCTCTCCGCGCTGCTGCTGCGTGCGCACCTCTCCCGCGCCCAACACCTCGACGCGGCGTTCTTCTCGCGGTTCCTCGCGGCACAACGCAAGCTGCTCGGCGTGCCGTGGCGACTGGCGATGGCACGGGACCAGGGCTACGGGTGTGCGGTGGGCACCGAGAAGCCGCCCGAGTGGCGCCGCCGCGTCCTCGCGGCCGTGTCCGACCCCGCGTTCAGCTTCATCGTCGGCGCCGCCCGCGAGGACCCGGTGATCGACGAGCACTTCGCCAAGGTGTTCAACCTCGACGAGTCACTGGGCGACATGCTGGGCAACCCGGGTGTGCTCGCGCGGCTCGCGCGCCACGGCATCCGCGCCGCGCTGGGGCGACGCCGGGTGCCCTTCGGGTTCGACCCCAACGCCGAGCCACCCGCCACGGACTACTCTCCCGCCGGCACCACGACGCCGGCGGTGGCGCGGTGAGCCGGTCATGAGTGCCGACTGCGGTCCGGGCGCGGAGGCCATCACCCGAGACCTCGGGTTCGACTGCCACGACGTCTCCCCCGTGGTCTCGGTCCGCTTCCCGTGGGAGCTGGCCAACTGGACGCTGCCGCTGCTCGAAGTGATCATCATCGGCGGCGCGGTCTTCGCGCTGGTGCACGCCCTCCGCCGCCACCGCGCGGGCGACTCGACCAACCTGTCGCTGTGGTGCGCCTCGCTGGTCTACCTCCTCGTGACCGAGCCGCCGCTGTACTTCCCGGAATGGTTCGGTCTCGACCAGCTGTACGGTTTCATCTTCGCCCACAACCAGTTCACCGTGCAGTTCATGTGGGACCGGTTGCCGCTCTACATCGTGGCGTTCTACCCGGCGTTCAGCCAGCTCGCCTACGAGCTCGTGCGGTCGCTCGGGATCTTCGCCCGGCGCGGCGCGCTGACCGGTTCGGTGGCCGTCGCCTTCACCTGCCAGGTGTTCTACGAGGTGTTCGACCACATCGGCCCCCAGCTGAGGTGGTGGGCCTGGAACATGGACAACCACATCGTCAACCACCCCGCGCTGGGGTCGGTGCCGATGAACAGCATGCTGTTGTTCGCCTCGGTCTCGATGGGTGCCATGACCTACCTGGTCGTGCGCCTGACCGGCGGCCCACGGCGCGGATGGTCGCTCGTGCCACGCATCCTGGTGGCCGGCGTGCTCACGCCACCGACCATGGCGATCGCCGGCATCCCCTCGAGTCTCGTCAGGGGGAACAGCACGGCGCAGGCCTGGGTCCTCGGCCTCGAACTGGCCCTGCTCTGGCTCGCGGGCGCCTGGATCCTCGTGTCGTACCTGCGGTCCGCCGACCGCGAACCGGACGAACCCACGTCGGCTTTCGCGCGGTTCTACCCCGCCGTCTACCTGGGTGGGATGGCGGTGTTCTGGCTCAGCGCCCTCCCGGCGTACCTCGCCGCGGACCACGGAGTCACCAGCGAGGGCACCCCGATCGGAAGCGGCCCCTACGCACTCGCCTGCTTCGTCGGCGCCGGCCTGTTGCTCGCCGCGCTCCACCGCGCCCGCCGCACGGCCCCTGCCACCCCCTGACCTGCGGCGATCAGGGAAGATGGAGTGCATGGGGTACCACGGATGGCAGGGCAACCCGCCCGGCACCGAGAACGAAGCACGCCGCCGGATCGTCGAGGCGGCGACAGCGTGCATCGACCGGTTCGGGCTCGCCAAGACCAGCCTCTCCGACATCGCCACCGAGGCCGGGGTGACCCGGCAGACCGTCTACCGCTACTTCCCCAGCCTGAAGGACATCCTCACCGCCGTCGCCGAGGCCGGCGCCGAGGAGTTCGCCGAGCGGATGGAACACCACCTGGCCTCCTTCGGCAGTCCGGCGGAAGCCGCCGTGGAATCCGTGGTGTTCGCCGTCCGAACGGTCCCCCACGAGCCCTACCTGGGCCTGCTCCTGCAGGCTGGCGAAACAGACTCCTTCACGGCGGGGGTCACCTCTCCACTGTCCTTCTCCCTCGGCGCGCGGATCCTCCGCAACCTGCCGGTCGACTGGTCCGCCGTCGGCATCACGACCGACGCCGACCTCCGGGGCCTCGCCGAGATCCTCATGCGACTGTTCATATCGTTCCTACGGTACCCGTCGACACCACCACTCACCGACGACCAGCTGCGGACTCTCGTCCGGCGCTGGATTGGACCGGCCCTCCGCGGGTGACCCTCTCGGGACTGTCGGTGCCCGGCCGTGCTGCACGCCTTCTAGGGCAGGCCGGACAGCCTGGTCGTCACCGACGGTCCTACGGCGGCGCTTTCCAGGCGAGGCGATCTCGTGCGGGACGCGCGGCTCGCCGAGCGGACGGCGATGGCGCGGGAGGCGTACGACCTCGTCGCGCATCACTTGGTGCGTCCGGCTGGCACTACCTCGCGACCCGGCCAATGCCCTGAGGGAACCCCTTCAGGACGTTGGGTTGAACGTCTTGAAGGGGTCCCTCGGGCATCGGGCTCGGATTACGTGGCGAAGTAGGTCAGCGCCCGGTGCATCAGATCCGCCTTCTGTTCCGCCGTGCCGTACGCCTCCAACGGGAACGCCAGGAACACGACCTTGTACGGCCCGGCCGCCACGGTCAGCGCGTCCACCGCCGCGGAGTCGTCGGTGAACGCCGACGTCGCCGGGGCGATCGGGGTCACCCGGTCCTCGAACGTGGCACCCAACACCGAGTGGTCCAGGGCCACTGTGCCGACCCCGTCCGTCACCGGGTTGCCGGCGACGCCGTGAACGGCCCCGGTTGTCTTGTCGTTCTGCGTCTCGGTGCCGTCCCAGTCGATGTGCAGGTAGTCACGCACGAATGCGGTCGTGCCCGCCGCCTGGTCGAGGATGTCCTGACCGGACATGAGCAACCTCCCGCCGCCGTCGAGGAAGGCCTTCAGCTCGTTCTCGTACGGTGTGATCGGCGCCGGGTACGTGTTGCCGGTGAACCACACCACCGTCTTGTGCGCCTTCAGGTACGAGACCGGCACGTCAGGCTCGGCGGCCAGGTCCCAGTGGCTGAACGCGGTCCCGTTCGCCGTCAGCGCCGTCGCGTAGTACGACTCGACGTCCGGCGCGCCCAGGTCCTGGTCGACGAGCAGCGTGTCCACGGCCACCGCGATCGTGGTGAGCGTGGCACTCGCGCTCACCGACGCCGACGCGGCGGTGACGGTCGTGTCACTGGTCGCGTCGTTCGCGGCCGTGGCCGGCACGCTCACCTTCACGCACACGTCCGTGCCGGCGCCCGGCGCGACAGTCGGCGTGCTGGTCAGCGGCGTCGTGCAGGTCGCGTCATAGGTCGCCGACGGCCAGGATCCCGTCGCGGACAAGGCGTAGCTGTCCGTCTGGTAGCCCTTGTTGGTCAGGTGCACGGTGTAGGTCGCGTCGGTGCCGACCCGCGCGCCGCCCTTCTGCGCCGCCGGGGCGACGGTCACCGCGTGTGCCGGCGCGATCGGGATCGTGTGCGGGCTGCCGCTCGCGTCCACGCCCTGGTCGGACCGGACCGTCACGCCGTCGCTCACGATCGACGTGGCCGAGCCCGGCAGGTTGCCGGCGATGCGGACGTCGAACGAGACCGACGTGCTCCCGCCCGGCGGCACCGTCAACCCGCGCCAGTGCACGACGCCGCCCGAGGGCTTCCCGCCGTTGTCGGCCGAGACGAACGAGGTGCGGGCGGGAACGGGCGCGTCGATCCGCACCCCGGTCGCCGCCGCGTTGCCCGCGTTCTTCACCGTGACCGTGTAGTGGATCTGGCTACCCGGCCCGACCGGCACCCCGGTGTCCGAAGTGGACACGACGAGCGCCGGTGACGACGCGCCGGTGTCCAATGTGTACGCCGCGCGACCATGCGTGCCGGCGGCCAGCACGGCGTGCGAGGCGTCGTAGTCGAGCTGCCACACCGCCACCTTCGGCATGCCCGCGCCGAGCCGCTTCCACGTCCGGCCGCCGTTGACGGTCACGAACGGCCCGACGTCGGTCCCGACGTAGAGCGTGCCGTCCGCTGACGGGTCGAGGATCACCGAGTTCACCGGGACATCCGGCAGGGAGCCGCTGATGTCGGTCCAGTGCCGGCCGCCGTCGACGGTCTTGAACACGTGCCCGCGGTTGCGCGGCGTCGCCGCCCCGAACCCGGCGTACGCCGCGTACGCGACGCGCCAGTCGGACCGGTCCACCGCGAACTGCGCCACCGGCCGGTTCGGCAGCACGCCGCGCCCGACCCGGGTCCAGCTCGGCGAGGCGGCGGTGACCGCGTCGGGGCTCACCGAGACCACGCCGTCGTCACTGCCGACGTACACGCCGTCACCGCCGTCGGCCACGCCGACCGCGCTGATCAGGCAGCCACGCGCGCCGTTGGGCGCATCGGCGGTGCACCCGGTCGTCAGGTCCGGGCTGATGACGTCGAAGTGCACGTCCCCGGCGGACGGCGCCTCGACGTTGTCGCTGCGGTACAAGCGGTAGGTGCCGAGGAACATCTGGTTCGGGTTGGCCCGGTTCTGCACCCACGGCACGTAGAACTCGGACCGGTCGGTCAGGTCGATGCCACCGTCGATGGCCTCGTTGCCGAAGAACGTGCCAACCTCGCTCGGGTCGTACCGGTACGGCGAGATGCCGAAGAAGGTGCCGAACACGTACGCGGGCAGGCTGGGGTTGAGCGGGTTCGTGGTGGTCTGATCCACGATCACCTGGCCGCCGTCGCCGCCGGCCTGGTCGAACCACCGCGAGTTCGCGAGCGACTTGCGCAGCGTGCCGTTGTCCTGGGTGCCGCCCCAGTACTGGCCGGGCACCTGCGGCACCGTCGCCATGCTGGTGTACTGCGTGATCCGCAGGCCGGTCGAGTGGATCAGCGCACCGGTCGTCGGGTCGACGGTGCCGTTGAGGTCCTCCCAGTCCGCGGCGGACAGCGGCTGGCCGAGGTCGCGACCGCCACCGGTGAACGACTGCCACACGCCGCCGTCGTTGCCGAGCACGACGTGGTGGGTGTCGTTGGGTTGGAACGCGAACGCGTGGAAGTCCGGGTGCAGGTCGTACCCGAGGCTCTGCCACGTGTTGCCGCCGTCGAGCGACCGGAAGATCCCGCCGGACTGCGGCGAGTTGTTGTACCCGTACAGGCCGAGGAGGTAGACCACGTTCGGGTTGGTCGGGTCGACCCTGACCACGTTGTCGTAGAAGCACTGCGTGCCGCAGTAGCCGAGGATCGAGTCGATGCCGCTGCCGGTCGGCGTGGCGGTCCAGTGCGCGGCGCCGTCGGTGCTCTTGTACAGCTGCGACTGGTGGTAGTTGTCGTCGAGGTCGAAGTAGTCGAAGCCGGTGTACAGGGTCGCCGACGCGGCGCCGGCCGGGTGGGACAGGCCGAGCGAGAACCGGGTGCCACCCTCCAGGAAGTTGCCCCTGGGCAGGTCGCCGAGCGCGCTCGCCCAGGTCGCGCCGCCGTCGGTGGACTTGTAGATGCCGTCGCCCCAGAACGACGCGTACAGCACGCGCGGGTTGACCGGGTCCATGACGAGGTCGGTCGCGCCGTGCAGTTGGTCGGTGGTGCCCTTCTTCAGCGACCAGTGGTGGCCACCGTCCCGCGACTCCCACACGCCGAACGGGGTCTTCGTCGGCGCGGTGGTCCGGTGGTTGCCGCCGCGGCCACGCAGGGTCGCCAGGTACAGGTGGTTGGGGTTCGCGGGGTCGACGACGATCGAGGACGTGGCCTGCCCGTTGAACTGGTCGGTGGACACGCGGGTCCACGTCTGGCCGCCGTCTGCGGAGCGGTACACGCCGTCGCCGTAGTAGCTGTCGCCGGACAGGGCGCCCTCGCCGGAGCCGAGGTAGATGATCCGGTCGTCGCTCGGCGCCGCGGCCAGCGCGCCGACGGACTGGGTGTTGGCGTCCGGAGTGCGCGAGGTCCAGGTCTTGGTCGTGTTGTCGAACGTCCACACGCCGCCCTGCGCCGCGCCGAGCACGATCGTGCCGTCGTTACGAATGACCAGGGCACTGATGCGGCCGGACACCGCCTCGAACGTGTTGGTCGTGCGCGCGACCTGGACGATCGGGTCCGGCCCGGTGCTGGTCCAGGTGCCGCCGCGGGAGCCACCGCGCTGGGTCTCGGCCGCCATCCCGCTGGCGGCGCTCGCGGCGCGGCTGCGGTAGGTGGCGGCCTGCTCGTAGGTCAGCTGATCGTCGCCGGCGAGCAGCCGACTCCAGTAGTAGGCGTCGCGGAGCTTGTCGAAGCCCTGCTCGTCGTCGCCGTTCTCGTGCTCGCCCTTGGGAGTGAGTAACACGGGGGTGTCGTCGACGGGACCGGCCGCCGCGACAGGTGCCGAAACAAAGGGCACAATCAGTAAAATTGGGACAATCCATCTCAACCGAGCAAGCGCGCGTGAAACGATCATGCGGAGGCTCCCTACCTCGAAAAACCCGCGCGAGAGTTTCTCCCGCTGGCATAGTGAAAGCAAGGGCCGTCCGGACGAATACGCACCCCGCCGCCGGAAATGCTGGCGGCGGGGAGCCGGTTCACTGACCGGGTGTGGGCGGTCGAGACCCGAGGGCGGGCCTCCTGACTTGTCCGTCGCACCTCCGCGACCGCACGGTCGCCAGGTCACTCAGCGTGTCCGGACCGTCTCACACATCCACCCGTTCTCCGCGAACGCGTCGTGGCATTTGACCATGTGCGCCTTGAACGGCTGGGCTGCGTTGCCGTCCCAGCTCGGGTCCAGCTCAGTCACACCAGCGGTCAGGTTGGCCGCGATACCAAAGTTGGCCCAGGCTACGCAAAAGAGACCGGGCCGTCACCCGAAGGAACGGCCTGGTCCGACGATGTAGCCCCGACGGGATTGAACCCGCATTACCGCCTTGAGATCAGCTGCTGGTGACGAGTGTCAGGTTGTAGGCCGCGAGGATCGGGGTGATCTCCTGGTAGAACGTGGTGCCACCGGAGGTGCAGTTGCCCGATCCGCCGGAGGTCACGCCCTGGGCCTGGTTCGCGCTCAGCCATGAGCCGCCGGAGTCACCCGGTTCGGCGCACACGTTGGTGCGGGTGAGGTTGTAGACCGTGCCCTCCGGGTAGTTGACGGTCCAGCCGCGGTCGAGCAGCGTGCCGCACCACAGGCCGCTGGTGGAACCGGAACGGCAGATACCTGAGCCGGCCGGAACCTGAGCCGAGCCGTAAACGTAGTACCACGAGCCGTTGTAGCCCTCCACGTACCCCCACAGCGTTACGCTCGGGTCGGTGCCGACGTACGAGTAGTCGTTGCCAGGGAAGGAAGACGCTACGAACGAGCCGATCACGGTGCCGTTGTGGTCGCTGACCGTGTTGCCCGGCAGACCGCAATGGCCGGCACTGACGAACCCGCCGTAGACGGCGAACCCTTCCGAGCAGCGGGCGGCGAAGTTGATGTAGTACGGCCAGCCGCCGACGACGTCGGCGTAGGTCTGCGGCGAGTTGTCCTCCTCGACTACGCGGACCGACGAGTGTATGGCGGTCACCGAGGCGAGGAACGACTTGGCGGCCGCATCGACCTTGTGCCGGTTGACGGCCACGACCACGCTGTTGGTCTTGTCATCGACGTGCCAGCCGTTGATCGCCGCCGGCGCCGCCCTGCCTGCGAACCGGTCGATGCGGGTCTTCACGGCGTCGAGTTCGGCGCGGCTGTGGGTGACAACACGAACCGTCACACCCGCGCCGACACGTGCGGCCCTGACACTGTCGGTGCTCTGCGCGACGAGCGTGCCCGACTTCGGGTCGAACCAACTGCCTGCGTAGCTGTCGCCTAACGTCGTCCGAACGGTCTGCTCGGCCGTGCGCGCGGCCGCCTCCTGGGCGAGTCTGGTTTTCACCTCGGCCGCCGACAGCCCGAGGTCGCGTTGCATCGCCTGGGACATGGCCTGCGTGACCCTCGGCGCTGTCACTGGGGACAGCGGTGCGAGGTCAGCGGCCGCCGATGCGGAAGTCAGGCTGGCGGCGGCGAGTCCGGCGGCGAGCAGGACAGCCGCGGACCAACGCGCCACTCCGGTGCGTTTCATGTTTTGTCTTCCTTTGTTGATGCGCAGGAATAATGCGAAACCGCCAACGGCCGACAGTCGATGAAGGTAGACCGTTGACCAGCCGTTTTGAATGTTTGAGAATTTTTCACTTGGCAGTCGAAAGGTTAGGGATCCGCGTAGCGTGCGGCCTACCGCCATCCGTGTGATGAAGTTGTCACGGCTGGTAGTGGCAGGTTTCGATCACTGCGGAATTTCGACGCGAGCGACCATTCGGCGGGAATTAGTTCGACCAAGTGCGGTAATTCGTACCCAACGATTGTCAGCTCGCCGCGCGTGTCACGCGCTCCGGCCTGCGATGATCGGCGGCGCTCATGCCACCGAAGGTCAACTCGCGGCGCGGGGCACGACACTTGACGGCTGGGATCTTCGACGGCACGCACACCGTGCATCACCCGGTCGGCACGAGCACCTCGATCGCGGCAGCGTGCGGGCGGTGGCCTGCAGGTCTCCGACCGCGGCACCACGGCCGGGCCGGTCGCCCGCCGCGGCGCGCGGACCTGCAAAGGAACAGGCATTCGGCGATCCCGCTGCGAGTCGTGTATCGAGGCATGATCGCACCGCGGCGTCGCCCGAGCGCTGTCTTCGCGTCACCCCGCCGTCACCCGACCGTCTCGGCTCCACGAATGAATTCACATTCCTCGAATCAGCACGGGAATTTGGGTCACAATCAGGAGGTCGGCCACAGATTTCTGGGGGATTCTGAGATGGGGACGAATACTGGGACGTCGCGGAGTGTTTCGGGCGACACCGCGCGTGCACGGTTGGCGCAGCGGCTGCGCGAGCTGAGACGTGCTTCCGGCCTGAGCCTGCGGGACCTGGAACGCAAGGTGCACGCGAGCGACTCGTCGCTGTCGCGGTACCTGGCCGGGCGGGCGCTGCCGCCCTGGCAGGTGGTCGTGGTGCTGTGCGAGTTGACCGGCGCCGACCCGGACGAGCTGCGGGACCTGTGGGAACGGGCCTGGCGGCCGGCCGAGGCCGCGGATGCCGGGGAGACAGACACGGGCGAACCGACGGTTGCTACGACATCCAGGTGCACCTACCCACCCACGGCGGCGACACACCCGGCGCCCACTACCTCATCTACCCGGGCATCAACGGCAAGAACATCCTCAGCCCGCACTCCGTCATGATCAACCAGGAGACCAACGGCCAGAACCGCTGGCAGAACCTCGGCACGTTCCCCCTCTACACCCGCGGCACCCGGGTCGAACTGTCCAACCTCCAACCCGGCGTCAGCGGCGAGGGCGCCGTCGACATCGCCTACGACGCCATGGCGTTCACCCCGGAAGACCCCGCATCCTGCGGTGGCTGAGGTCCGCGCCGAGGTGGGTCAGCCGTGGGTGGCCCCCGGCTGGACGGCGAGGAGGGTGGCGTGGACGGCACCGAGGCGTTCGCTGTCCGCGCGGTCCGGATTGGAGCCCGAAATCGTCGGCCCGGGTGAGGCCGGGCATCAGCACACAGGCCACCAGCGGGATGCGGCAGGTGAAGTGTGCGCCGAAGGTGGGCGTGAGAGTTGACCCCGCGATGTCCTGTGACAGTTCTTCTTCCACATCGCCGAGTCTGGACGGACCTACTCGTGCGAGGACTCCTCGACTGAAGCCCTCGCACGTCCGATCACCGGGTCCCGCCCAGGGCGATCAGCTGCTCGACGTCGGTTTGGCTTCGAACATCGCGCGGAGCTGGTACTTGCGCAGCTTGCCCTGCGGGTCGCGGGGCAACTCGTTGACGAGTTCCAGCCGGTCGGGGAAGTACAGTTCGGTCATGCCGCGGTCGCGCAGGTGGTCGTGCACGTCCTCAAGCGTCGGGGGTTCGGTGCCGGGCACCACGACGACGCAGACGTGCTCCCGCGCACCATCCGCGCAGCTGATGAGCGCCACGTCCTTGACACCGGGGTGCTGCATCAGTTCCTCCTCCACGTCTCGCACCGGGATGATCACGTCGGCGTTCAGGTCGTAGACGCGGTCGGCGACGCGGCCTTCGATGCGGATGCCACCGCGGCCGTCCGGACGGGCGATGTCGCCTGTGTCGAACCAGTCACCTGAGGTTCCCCCCGAAGAGTGGACACCGAGTTAGCAGGGCGTTGCCCTGCTGGAAGGATGTCCGTTATGTCTGCCCGGAAGCGTCGGTCCTACGCGGCCGAGTACAAGGTTGAGGCGTCGCATCGTGTGATCGATACCGGTCGTACGATTTCCGAGGTCGCTCGCGAGCTGGGAATTGACCCGGGGATGTTGAGTGTCTGGGTCAAAGACGAACGTCGTCGAGTGGGTGCGGCAGCGGCGACTGGAGACGAGCCG
>NZ_JBJMIE010000005.1:0-7588 GCF_045807065.1 Actinophytocola sp.
GCGATCCTCGCCCTGGTGGGTCCGCCCGGCGTGGGCAAGACATCGCTCGGTGAATCCGTGGCGCGCGCCCTCGGCCGGCCCTTCGCACGCGTCGCCCTGGGCGGCGTGCGCGACGAGGCCGAGATCCGGGGCCACCGGCGTACCTACGTCGGCGCGCTGCCCGGTCGCATCGTCCGCGCCATCTCCGAGGCCGGCTCGATGAACCCGGTCGTGCTGCTCGACGAGATCGACAAGGTCGGCTCCGACTACCGCGGCGACCCGACCGCGGCGCTGCTCGAGGTGCTGGACCCGGCGCAGAACCACACGTTCCGCGACCACTACCTCGAGGTCGAGCTGGACCTGTCCGACGTGGTGTTCCTGGCGACCGCCAACGTCATCGAGTCCATCCCGGCGCCGCTGCTGGACCGCATGGAGCTGGTCACGCTCGACGGCTACACCGAGGACGAGAAGGTCGTCATCGCCCGCGACCACCTGCTGCCGCGGCAGCTCGAGCGGGCGGGTCTCGGTGCCGACGAGGTCAGGCTGACCGACGACGCGCTGCGACTGATGGCCGGCGAGTACACGCGGGAGGCCGGCGTCCGGCAGCTGGAACGGTCGATCGCGCGGGTGCTCCGCAAGATCACCGCGTCGCTGGCGCTGGGCTCGGCGTCGCTGCCGCTGACCGTGGACATCGGTTCGTTGCGGACCTACCTCGGCCAGCCGAAGTTCACGCCGGAGTCCGCGGAGCGCACCGCGGTGCCGGGTGTGGCGACGGGCCTGGCCGTGACCGGCGCGGGCGGCGACGTGCTGTTCGTCGAGGCGTCGGTCGCGTCCAAGGACTCCGGCGCCACCGGGGTCACGCTGACCGGTCAGCTGGGCGACGTCATGAAGGAGTCGGCGCAGATCGCGCTGTCGTACCTGCGGTCGCACGGTTCCTCGCTGGACGTGCCGGTTTCGTCGCTGGCGGAGCAGGGCGTGCACATCCACGTGCCGGCGGGCGCGGTGCCGAAGGACGGCCCGTCGGCCGGCGTGACGATGACGACCGCGCTGGCGTCGCTGCTGTCGGGCCGCCCGGTCCGCTCGGACGTGGCGATGACCGGTGAGGTGTCGCTGACCGGCCGCGTACTCCCGATCGGTGGCGTGAAGCAGAAGCTGCTCGCCGCGCACCGAGCCGGGATCACGGAGGTCGTGCTGCCCAAGCGGAACGAGCCGGACCTGGAGGACGTGCCGGCCTCGGTGCTCGAGGAGCTGACCGTCCACCTGGCGACGGACGTGCGTGAGGTGCTGGACGTGGCACTCGCGCCGGTGTCGACCGCCGCGACCGTGGCCGCGTAGTTCGTGAGAACGGGCCCTCGCCGACTTCCGGCGAGGGCCCGTTCCTATGCGCTGACCGCGATCCCGAACCACTCGTTGACCGCCTGGCGCAGCCCTTCGGGGTCGGGCCGGGGATCGGTCGAGGCCCACGCGACGTAGGAGTCGGGCCGGAGCAGGAGCGCGGTGAGCTCGGTGTCGGCGGTGGCGCGCACCGTGTCGATCCCTTCTGCGGTCAGGTCACCGCCCTCGGTGAGGTCGATCAGCAGCGGCTTCGCGTCCCGAACCAACTCGGCGAGGCGCACTGTGCCGTCGGGAGTCCTCAGGTCCAGATCGGGCGCGGGCCACCCGGCGCGCGGATGCGCACCATCGCCGACCGGGTACCGAACGTCCGCCCCGGCAACGAGATCGGCGATCGTCCGCACGGTGTCCCGGTGCGTGAGCAGCTCGCCGAACAGTTGGCGCAGCCCGGTCACCTCGGTGCCCGGGGCGAGCAACGCGGACTGGGCCTGGGCGAACATCACGGTCCGGTGGGCAAGGGGTTGCCGCTCGGCCTCGTAGGTGTCGAGAACGTCCTTACCGCCGTTGATGGCGGCGGCGAGCTTCCAACCGAGGTTGATCGCGTCCTGCATGCCGAGGTTCAACCCGGTGCCCCCCGCGACGAAGACGTGCGCGGCATCGCCGACGAGGAACACCCGGCCGTCCCGGTACCGTTCGGCCACGCGGGTGTTGCCGCCCTGGAGCCTGCGCAACACGTGCGGCCCCGCACCGGGCGGTGGCCCGATCGGCACGTCGGCGCCGAGCACGCGGTTGATGCTCGCCCGCATCTCGTCGAGCGTCATGGGTTCGGAGTTCTCCGGCTCGTCCCACTCGGTGGTGGCGATCAGCGGCGGCCGCCCGGGCAGCGTCGCGTAGGTGAACCCGCCGTGATCCGTCCGCACGGGCAGGAACGGCCGAACCGCGCCGAAACCGGGCACCTTCAACGCGCCGCTCGCCGGATCGAGCCACTCCTCCGGCACGGCCGCGTGCGCGTGACGACTGGTCATCCGGTTGTGCGTGATGCCGGGGAACGCGATCCCGGCGGCCTTGCGAACCGGACTGTGCCCCCCGTCCGCGCCGACGAGGTACCGCGCACGTAACTCGTAGGTCTTGTCACCTCTGACGGTCACGGTGACCCCGCCGTCGTCCTGCGCGAAACCGACGAACTCGTGCCCCCGCCGGAGGTCGACGCCGAGTTCCCGCGCGCGGTCCTCCAGCACCTGAACCGTTTTCACCTCCGGCACGGCGAGGTTGTAGACCGGGCTGTCGTCCAGGAGCCCGAGATCGAGCGGAAACGCGGCGAACATGAAGTAGGCGCGGTTGGGCACCGGCGGCACCGGACGACCACCGAGCCGCTCGAACAGCCCCCGCCGGTCGACCATGCGAACGACCTGACCGACGAGCCCGTTCGACTTGGGATCCTTGCTGGGCCCGGTCAACCGCTCGAGCACCACGGCCCGCACCCCACCGAGCGCGAGTTCGCAGGCGAGCATGAGCCCGTTGGGCCCACCGCCGACAATGACGACGTCGTCCATGGTTCTTCTCCTTGAGGGCATGGCAAAACAGCCCGTGCGCAACGGGCGTTTCGACGGTGTGTTAGCGCGGGTCAGGCAACCCGGCGCGAATCTGGTCGAAGACCTCACGAAGCAACGGCGTGATGGTGCCGACGGGCCTACGGGTCCACCGGGTCAACGCCGTCCCCAGCCCGGCACTGACCACCGAGGCAACGACCTGCGGATAAAGATCGTCAACCGATTTCCCGGTGCGATCGGCGATGGCGGCGGCCAGTTCGTCCTGCGCCATGGCATGCGCCCGAAAGATCTCCTGCTGAACAGCCGGCTCAGCAAGCAACTTCCCCAACCCGGCGGAGTAACGGTCATCCGCTGCCCGAGTGGCGAACTCGAACTGCGAGAGAACGGCTCCGATGAGCGCGTCCCACAGGGACTCCTCCCGAGGCCGCGCCCGAAGCGTCTCCGCAATGCGCCGCCCCCGCTCCACATGCGTGGCGACGACCGCCTCGGCCTTGCTGCCGAAGTAGTTACGAAACGTACGCTCGGAAACATTGGCCGCGGCAGCGATCTCCTCGACGGAGACGTTGTCCCAGCCACGTTCGATAACCAGCCGAATGGTGGCGTGGCTCAGCGCAAGACGCGTCTCCCGCTTCTTGCGCTCCCGAAGCCCGCCACCCGCAGCCATGCCACCACACTACCCAAGCTTGCCAAATTTGCAAACTTTCCGTCTTGGAAAGTTTTGGGTGGGTGAAGGGCGGAGGATTGCCCCTACCCACGCTTCAAGAACGTCAACACAGCCCGAACCCGCCGATGCTCCTCAGCACTGGGCTCGAGCCCCAACTTGGAGAAAATGTTCCCGACGTGCTTCTCAACAGCCCCGTCCGACACCGTGAGCGTCTTGGCGATGGCGACGTTGGTCAGCCCCTGGGCCATCAACCCGAGCACCTCCCGCTCCCGGGGGGTGAGCACGTCGATCGGATTTCGTCTGCCGCGTGCCATGAGCTGTGCGATCACCTCCTGGTCGATGCACGTGCCGCCGCCGGCGACCCGGTGCACCGCGTCCACGAACTCGGCGACGTCGGCCACCCGCTCCTTCAGCAGGTAGCCGACCCCACCGGCGCCGCCGGACAGGAGCTCCACCGCGTAGCGCTCCTCCACGTACTGCGACAGCACCAGCACCGGCAGGCCGGGTTGCTGCTCCCGCGCTCGCAACGCCGCCCGCAGACCCTCGTCGGTGAACGACGGGGGCATGCGTACATCCACGATCGCGAGGTCAGGCCGGTGCTCGCTGACGGCGATGAGCAAGCCGTCGCCGTCCTCGGTGGCCGCCACCGTCTCGATGTCCTCGTCGGCGAGCAGGCGCTGGAGCCCCGCACGCAGCAGCACGGAGTCCTCCGCGATCACCACACGCACGGCAGGTCCGCCCTGATTACTGTCGGCCCGCCTATGGGGCTTACCACGGTCATCACGCCGTCAATCGTGGCAGCCCGGTCCGCGAGGCCCGACAGCCCACCTCCGGCCCGCATGGTGGCGCCGCCGTGGCCGTCGTCGGTGATCTCCACCACCACCAGGTCACCGGTCGGTCGGTCCTCCCGCCACGCGTTGATCCGGACCTCCGCCGCCCCGGAGTGCTTCGCGATGTTGGTGAGGCACTCGCCGACGATGAAGTACGCGGTCGACTCCACCGCGGCGGGCGGCCGCGGGTCGATCCGGACGTTCACCTCGACCGGGATCGGGCACTTCGCGGCCAGCGACGACAGCGCCGCGTCCAGCCCGCGGTCGCCGAGGACCGCCGGGTAGATGCCGCGGGCCAGGTCACGCAGCTCCGAGACGGCGAGCTTCGCGTCCACCAGCGCCTCGTCCACCAGCGCCTTCGCGCCGTCCGGGTCGGCGTCCATCTTCGACTTCGCGCGGCCGAGACCCATCGCCACCGCGACCAGACGCTGCTGCGCACCGTCGTGCAGGTCCCGCTCGATGCGCCGCCGCTCGGCCTCCGCCGCGTCGACCCCGCGAGCGCGGGAGGCCTGCAGGTGCTCGGCCTTCTGCTCCAGTTCCTCGTTCGTGTTCGGGCCGAGCAGCGCCCGCGCCAGCAGAATGTGCACCGCGGCGACCACGGGCAGCACGAACAGCCCGACCGGCAGGATGATCACGCCGACCAGCGCCAGCGGGAACTCGAAGCAGGCCAGCGGGAACGCGAGCAGCAGGTAGGCGAGGTTGCGCCACATCTGCGGGTGCGTCAGGCGTCGCAAGTAGCGCTGCCAGAACGAGCCGGAGTCGCCGTAGGCGATCTTCGGCGCGGGGATGTCCACGCCGAGCGCCCCCCGGATCAGGGCGCGGTTGGCCGCGGCGAACCCGAAGACCGTCTTCGTCGCGATCAGCAGCACCACCAGGCCCAGCCAGATCACCAGTGTGCTGACCCCGAGGGAGAAGAACGTCACGATGAAGATGAACGAGGCCAGGTTCAGGGGAAACCCGGCGATCATGAACACCGCGGCCCGGAACCCGCGACTGACCAGCGAGGGACGGACGGCCTGCCGCGTGACCGGCGGCTGGACCGGGGCCACCGCGACCGGCTGGGTCAGCGGGGCGAGTGGCTGGGTCAGCGGGGTGGCGAAGGCGGCCGGCATGTCCAGCGTCGGCTGCGCCGGTACCGGGCTGTATGTCGGAGCGGCCTGGGTGATCGCGGCCGGAACGTACGAGGGTTGGGCCTGGCCGTGGTGGCTCGGCGGCTGGTGCTCGGCCGCGGCACCCGACTCAGGCCGTGGTTGGTTCTCCGGGGACACCTCGTCAGCATTCACCGGAACGTGTGGTTGCACCAGGTAGATCGGTTGCTTGGGGGCCGGGCTCGTCATCGGGACACCGATCCGTAGGTCACCGAGGCCGTGTTCGGCGGCCACGCGTCGCTCCAGTCGATCGCACCGGCCGTCGACAGACCCTCCAGCTTCGCGATGCGACGCGGGCTCGGACCCAGCATGGCGCGGGCGTACATCGCGTGCGCCATGCCGAGGCCGTTGGTGACGAGGATCGCCAGCACCAGCAGCAGGACGCCGAGGCCGGCGAACGGCAGCGTGCTCCACCACGAGTCGAGCGACGCGAACGAGTAGTTCCACACCTCGGCGTACCAGTCGCCCGGGAGCCAGTGCCAGTACAGGGGCAGGAAGGTGAGGTACAGGCTCGTCGCCCACAGGACGGTGACGATCGTGAACTCCGCGATGCCGATCGGCAGCATCAGCACCAGGTAGGCCATGTCCTTCCAGGTGGCCGGGTCCTTCACGCGGCTCGTCCACCGGCCCTTCTCGGGCGCCGGCCGGTACGGGGAGGCGATGTACGTGCCGAGCAGAGCGTGCACCCGCATCCGCTCCAGGCCGGCCAGCCCGCGCATCACCAGCATCGCGAACGCCAGGACCGCCAGGCCGACCCAGATGATCAGCGTGCTGACGCCGAGCGACATGGTCGTCACCACGAACACGAACGACCCGATCCCGATCGGCAGGTTCATCGCCAGGTACGCGAGCGACCCCAGCAGCGGCGGGTTCGGCCGGGTGCCGTCGCGATGGGTGGTGGTGGTCATGGCTGGTCTCCTTCTGGGGTGATGAGACCAGGATGGCGGGCGGGGAGGCGGGGGACCATGCGGTGTACCGCAGAGTTCGGGGTGGGGTTTTCCCTACCCCCGGGGTAACCGGGATGATCCGGTGGGCTCCACGCGTTAGACTGGGTGGGACATAGTCACCACGAGGGGGTGAACGGTTTCGACTCTGGACGTTGATTCAAGGGAAGCGTGCAGGTGCAGGCAGATGACCACCTCAAGCGTCGCTGCAAACCAATAAGCGCCAAGGTTAATTCCCAGCGCGACGTCGCTCTCGCCGCCTGAGCGAGTAGCGATGTCTGTCGGCCCGGGGTCGCCTCCGACCCGGTCTGCCGGCATCAGCTAGGAGGCTTACCGTCACGGGCCGGCCGCGGACCCGAGACGGGACACTCACAGCGGCTGGGCCCGTCACACCGGCTTGTTCACGTGACCGGTGGGGCCGAGTAGAGGCACAGTGAACTGCGCACGGAGAAGCCTTGTTGAGGCGACAGAGGACCCGGGTTCGATTCCCGGCACCTCCACGGACCGATGGGCCGACACGGACCGACGGACCGACCCTGCTCGGTGTTCCACCTTCGCCGGGTCGGTCCGTCATTTTTTTGCGGGGGCGACCCCCGCAGGCCCCACGGTGCGGGGTCGTTCCGACCCGGCGTGGTCGAGCTTGGGTGGTTCCGGTCCGGCATGGTCGAGCGTGGGTCGATTCGTTTCCATCTGGCACGGTGTGGTCGAGTGTGGTCGTTCCGACCTGGCGTGGTCGGGTGTAGGTCGGTTCGTTTCTGTCTGGCACGGTGTTGGTCGAGCGTGGGTCGGTCCGACCTGGCGTGGCGGAGTGTGCGTCGTTCTGATCTGGCGTGGCCCAGTGTGGGTCCGTTCGTTTCCGTCTGGCGCGGTTGGTTCTTGTCGGGTCAGCCTGGTGTGGTTCGTTCCGGTCCACCCGCGTTCCGCAGATGATGGCTTGATGTGAGCCGGCGTGGCGGAATATGCGCAGGTCTCAGGGTTGGCGCATAGCGGGAGATCCAGAATCGCCTAGTGGCACGCTTGTCTCTGGTTTTTGGTGTATAGCTGGTAAGTCCTGTGGTCAGCTAGTCGATCCCGTTGGTAGGCTGCCCGGCCGTGTACGTGAAGGTGTCCTCCCGCAAGACCAGCGACGGAGGCCAGGTCC
>NZ_JBJMIE010000006.1:0-4509 GCF_045807065.1 Actinophytocola sp.
GAGACGACGACGGCGGACGACCCGTGGGGTTACGGCAACTCGCTCGAATGGGCGACGACGACCCCGCCGCCGCGGCACAACTTCCTGGAGATGCCGCGCATCCGGTCCGAGCGGCCGGCGTTCGACCTGCACTACCCGCACGCGATCGACGAAGCACACCGCGACAAGTACGTCGGACCGTTCAGCGGCAAGCACAAGGAAACCGTTCCGCCGGCGCCTTCGGAGAAGCTGTCCGAGGCCATGGGCGGGGACGACGTCAACAAGGGCTGACTGACTGACCATGTCACCTCAACCGACCCCAACGCCGGTCCTCATCACCGTCACGGGGCCGGACAAGCCGGGTGTCTCGTCGGTGCTGTTCGCGGTGCTGACGAGGCACGGCGTCGACATCCTCGACGTCGAGCAGGTGACCATCCGCGGACAGCTGGTCCTCGGGGTCCTGGTCGGCACCGACCACGACCCGGAGGGCCTGCAGGAAGCGGTCGAGCAGGCCATGGCGACGGTGACCATGCAGGTCAACGTCGAGGTCGGCGCCGATCCACTGACCCCGGCCCGGCTCGGCTCCAGCCACGTGCTGGTGGTCCTCGGCCGGCCGATGCCGGCGCGGGCGTTCGCCGAGGTCGCCCGGCGGCTGGCCGCGCTGGACGTCAACATCGACGTGATCCGCCGGGTCGCCGACTACCCGGTCACCGGGCTGGAGCTGCGGGTCTCCGTCGCGCAGGACACCCCGGAGGCGGACGCCGAGCTGCGGTCCGCGCTGGCCGACGTGTCCGCGCGGGTAGGTCTGGACGTGGCGGTCGAGCGTGAGGGGCTGACGCGCCGGGCCAAGCGGCTGGTCGTGTTCGACGTCGACTCGACGCTCATCCAGGGCGAGGTCATCGAGATGCTGGCGGCCCACGCCGGCTGCGAGGACGAGGTCAGCGAGATCACCGAGGCCGCCATGCGCGGCGAGATCGACTTCACCCAGTCGCTGGAGCGGCGGGTGGCGTGCCTGGCCGGGCTGCCCGAGTCGGTACTGGGCGAGGTCGCGGACGCCCTGACGCTGACACCCGGCGCACGCACGACCATCCGCACCCTCAAGCGCATCGGCTTCCGCTGCGGCGTGGTGTCCGGCGGCTTCACCCCGATCATCGAGCGGCTGGCCGACGACCTGGGTCTGGACTTCCACGTGGCCAACGACCTGGAGATCGAGGACGGCAAGCTGACCGGCCGGGTGGTCGGCGACATCGTCGACCGCGCCGGCAAGGCGGCGGCGCTGCGCCGGTTCGCCGCCCAGTTCGACGTGCCGCTGTCCCAGTGCGTGGCGATCGGCGACGGCGCCAACGACATCGACATGCTGAGCACGGCCGGTCTCGGCGTCGCGTTCAACGCGAAGCCGGCGCTGCGCGAGGTGGCCGACACGGCCCTGTCGCACCCGTACCTCGACGTGGTGTTGTTCGTGCTCGGCGTGACCCGCGCCGAGGTGGAGGCCGCGGACGCCGCGGACGGCCTGTCGCTGCCGCGGTCCTGAGCGGAGCTTCGAACATGCGGAGCTCGCGGAGCGAACCATGAGCACCACCGGGTCCGTCCTCGACCCGCTGGCCGCTCGCTACGTCCAGTGGCTGGGCCTGCCCGCCGCCGCCACGCACGACACCGCGGACGAGGACCCCGCGCTCGTGCGGGCGATGCCGGTGATCCTGCGGATCGAGCGCGCGGACCCGCCGGCCCGCACCCCGCTGCTGGAGGCCGCGGCCGCCGCGGCGGTGGCCGTGTGCCTGGACCCCCGCGCGGAGCCGGACGGCGAGTGGCACGAGCCGGTGCGCGCGTGGGTCGACGGCCGGATCAGGAAGGTGTCCCGCCGGGCGCGGGGCGCGCACTGGGAGGCGGTCCAGTCGCTGCCGGGCGTCACGGTGACGGTCGACGGCGCGTCGGCGCGGGCGCTGGTCCCGGGCCTGGTCGTCGAGGCGCCCAAGGAAGTGACGCGCCTGCAGATCTCGGGCAGCGAACTGCCCCTGGACGAGCCGGGCCCGCCACCGCCCGGCGTGCCGGTCCTGTGGCTGAACCCCAGGGTGACGATGACCGCCGGCAAGCTCGCGGCCCAGGTCGGCCACGCGTCGATGCTGCTGGCGGCGGCCCTGCGCGCGGACGGCCACGAGGACTTCCTCACGAGCTGGGAGGACTTCCGCTGCGCGGTCCGCACGCCGAAGCTACGCGCGTGGGCGTCCCTGCACCCGGGCGACGACCCGCTGAACGCATGGCGCCGCCGCCGCGTGGTGGCGGTCCGCGACGCGGGCTTCACCGAAGTCGACCCCGGCACGGTGACCGTGCTGGCCCAGCTGCCGTAACGACGTCCCGGCTCGTCCTGATCCGCTGACCGGCCAGGGCAAGGAGGCGCTCGCCGCTTCCGGTCGGAGTGGGTCGCCTTCCGCACGGCCGTGGACCGCATCGTCGGAACGGAGCAGACATGAACCAGCGGCAAGCCGACAGGCTGGACCGGCTCGTCGAGGACTACCTCGGCGCCGTCTCCTGGGCCTGCGGCGACCTGCCCCCACAGCGCCGCGACGAGCTGGTCGAGGACGTGCGCGAGCACGTCGCCGCCGCGCGGGCCGTGCTGTACCAGCCGACGGAGGCCGCCGTGCGCACCATCCTGGACCGGCTCGGCGACCCGACCGCGATCGCGGAGGAGGCCGCCTGGCCGAAGGGCTCGGCTGGCTGCCCGCGGGAGCCCCCGGCCGGTCCCCGGCGGGAGAGCCGGGTCGGTTCCCTGCCGAAGGGCGCGGCCGGCTGCCCGCGGAAGGGCGCGCATCGGCCACCGCGCCCGTGCGGTCGTCGCCGAACACCCTCGCCATGCTGCTGTGGTTCGTCCTCGCCATCAGCGCGATGCTGGTTCTCGCCACCTGGATCCTGGCGGGCCGCTGAGCCGAGTCGTGACAAGTAGTGGCCGACTGAATACCCTGGCATTCCATGACGAGCACCGAGCCCTGGCCACTAGCCGATCTGCCGCTCGTCGGGGGCGCCGACTTCCCCATCGGCATCTTCTGGCCACCGCACCCGTTCGAGATCAACCTGGCGCGCTACCAGGAGATCGCCGCCTCCGGGGTGACGTTCCTCATCACCGGCAACTACATGTTCGACCAGTACATCAACCGCCGGGCGCTCGACCTCGCCAACCAGGTCGGGCTGAAGGTGTTGGTCAACTCGCCGGAGCCGCGGCTCTCGGCCATCTCCGGCACCCTGTCGGTGACCGACGACCCGAACGCGCCGCTGCGCATCAGCACGGCTGACGCCCGCCGCCTGCTGCAGCAGATGCTCGACGAGTACCGCCCGTTCCCCTCGTTCGCCGGCTTCGACGTGTTCGACGAGCCGCCGCCGTCGAAGTTCCCGACCGTGGGGGCGGTGACGCAGCTGGTCCGCGAGCTGGCGCCGGCGCACCTGCCGTACTCGAACCTGGTGCCCGGCAACGGCGCCGGCTACGCGTCGTTCGTCCAGCAGTTCATCGACACCGTGCACCCGCCGGTGCTGTCGTTCGACCGCTACCCGATCCTCTCCGGTGGCCTGGACCTCAACTACTTCGACAACTGGGCGATCATCCGCCGCGCCGGCCTCGCCGCCGGGATCCCCACCTGGGTGTACCTGCAGTCGGTCAAGTTCAGCGGCCGCGTGGTGCCCAACGAGGCGCAGCTGCGCTGGCAGATCAACATCAGCCTGGCCTACGGCGCGAAGGGCGTCCTGTACTTCACCTGGTGGACCCCGGAGGTGGCGAGGGGCGAGGGCTTCGAGTCGGCGATCATCAACCTGGACGGCCAGCGCACGCCGCTCTACGACGTGGTGACGCGGGTCAACAAGGAGTGGCTGGTCCCCATCGGCCGGGAGCTGAAGCCGCTGGTGTCGGTGTCGACCACCCACGCGAACGACAACCCGCTGCCGGCGGGCGTCGAGGCGTTCCGCCCGGACGGCTACGTCAGCCGCGTGGAGGGCGGCGCCGTGGTCGTCGGCCAGTTCCGCAACCCGACCGACGACGGCAACCGCTGGGTGCTGGTGGCCAACCGCTCCGACCGCACCGACACGACCGTGCACCTGACGTTCGGCTCAGGGGCCAACCGCAGGGAACGGTTCCACACGACATCCGCCTCCTACGCGACGACGACGACCAGCACCGCGTCCGTACAGCTCGCGGCCGGCGGCGCCGCCCTGTTCCGCCTCGGCCCGTCCGCACAACCCCGCACCCCGCGGGCCCGCTAGCCGGGTGTTCCGCACCTGGGCCGCTGACCTGCGGCGATGATCGGGACGCTGCTCCGGCTCACGCTCGTGATCAGCCAAAACTCGATCATGTGCGGAAAACGGTCTGGCAGCGGCGGGCGTGGGTCATCCCTCGCGTTGCCAGATCACGAAAAGTCCGTCTTCGACCGTGGTCATCGCTTCGACGAAGGCGTCGTTGTCGAAGTTGGGGAGGGTTTGCAGGCGGGACATGAGGTCGTCGGCGGAGGGGTCGCTCGCCGGGACGGCGCATCCGCCGCCGCCCTCGGAGAC
>NZ_JBJMIE010000007.1:0-3627 GCF_045807065.1 Actinophytocola sp.
GGCCCCACCCACAGCATGGCCAGCACGGCCTCGTCTGCCGTCGCCGCTGCCAGCAGGCGTAGCTCGCCGCCCAGCCACAGGCGGCCGTCGATCTCGCGGTCCGGGCGGCGCAGGAGGTTGAGCAGGCGGAGCAGGTGCGGGTGCGGGTCCCCCGGCGTACCGAGGCCGCGCCGGGTCAGCCCGTCCCACACCGAACGCACGATCCGCTTGCGTTCCTCGTCCGTCCTGCCCGGGGACGGGACCTTCAGCACCAGCGGCATCTGGTCGACGCCGTAGAAGTGCTCCCACAGCACGTCGAACTCGAGCGCGCTGATCTCCACCGGATCCGTGTGGACAGCGCCGAGCGTCATGCCGTGATCATCGGCCGCCCTCGCCGATCACGTTGGGTGGCAGCTTGTGCTCCTCGTCCAGGATCGACACCGACTCGGTGACGGTCTCCTCCTCGGATTCCCGCAGGTCGAAGCGCCGCCTCGGGGCCTGCCCGGGCACCGGGTCCTCGTTGTCGGCGAACCACTGGCTCGACCCGATCGCGTCCATGCCGAACCGGCGCATCGCGATCTTCTCCTGCGGGCCCATCGGCGTCCCGGCCGTCGGCGCCATCGGCGCACCGGCTCCCGGGTGCGTCCCGGCCGCCGCCTGGCCGGCCGCGGCCGCCTGCTGTGCCTGCTGCAGGTCGTGCGACGGCAGGCCCATCCCGGTCTTGGCCCCGGCACCGGGCACGGAACCGCTGCCGCCGCCGTTCGGGTTGGCGTTGACCACGTTGCCCCGGCGCGGCGAGTTCTCCTGCGAGGAGCCGCCGCCAGGGCCGCCGCCGGTGGAGAAGAGGAACGGGTCGTTCGAGGCGCCGGTCATCCTGCCGGGACCGGGCAGCGACATCCGCCCACCCCGGCGCGGCTCGTCGTACTCCGCCGCCGCGCCGTACGTCCCGCCGCGGGAGCCGTCGCCCCGGCCACCCCGGTTGTCGCCGCCGTGCCGGTCGTCGCCGTGGTGGCGCCCGCCGAGCAGGCCGGACACGGTGGTGAGACCGAGGCCGAGCAGCCCGCCGCCCTGGCCGTGGTGCATCCCGGTGTTCGCCACCAGCTGCTCCGGCCGGCTGAACTTCGGCAGCGCGCCGGTGGTCGCGTTCGTGTTGTTCTCGTAGGTCGTCATGACCTCGACGGCCTTCTCCTCCGCGGAGGACGCGGCCGCCTCGGCGGGCTCGGCGTCGGTCTGCGTCTGGAGGACCTGGACGGCCGGTGCCACGGTCGGGTCCGGCGTCGCCGCCGTCGCCCCGGCCGGCTGCGGCATGTCCGCGCGGGCCTTCGCGATGTGCCCGGCCTGGTCCTCGACCGACGTGCGCATACCGGCCGCGCCCGTGCCGGCCGCGGCCGCCCACTCGACGGTGGTCGACAACCGGTCGTGGGCGACGCCGGCCGCGGGGCCGGTCCAGCCGCTGCCGGTCAGGTCGAGCGCCTTCTTCAGGTCCTGGCTGATCTCGGTGAGCGTGGCGGCGATCTCGCTCCAGCGCCGCGACGGCTCGGCGGACGCCGGGGCGCCCGGGCCGTCGTGGAGCATCTTGTACAGGTCCTCGTGGGAGAAGCCGCGCCAGCGGGTGGTGTCGTTAGGACCGGGGTTCGTCATCGCTGCCCTCTCAGCCCTGGCCGGCGCTCGCGCCGGACACGTCCTCGTCGGTCTTCTTGTACTGCGCGGCGGTCGCGTCGAGGTTCTGCACCGCGGCGTCGAGCTGCTCGCGGTAGTACCGCAGCAGGCCGACCGCGTCGTCCTCGCCGTCGAGCGCGCGGTCGTTGAAGACCTTGGCCGCACCGAGGCTCACCGGGTCCTGCGCCCAGGAGGCGACGCGCAGCTCCTTGTCGGCGAGCTCGAGCTGGCGGTCCACCCTGGCGAGCGCGTCCGCGTAAGCCCCACGCAGGCCGGGCACCGCGTCCGGGTCGACCAGGAGGATGTCGTTCTGGGCGCCTCCGCCGTCTTTCCCCGCCACCAAGCCACACTCCCTACCGGTTTCCTGTGGTCGATCAACCATAGCCAATCAGAATGATCGGATTCGATGGTTCACGGGGATTTCGTGAGATCTTTTAACGGAATGTTCCGGTTGGCGCACGCCGTTCGTCGGGTTGCCGGCTTACGGCCTAGTACCGCCCGTACCGTCCGTGCCGCATGCCGCGGGGGCCACCCCGGCCGCCGCCCTGCCACCGGTTCCCGCCGCCCCGGCTGACGATCAGGAAGACGATCAGGAACGGCATGAAGAACCACAGCTTGAGCACGACGAAGACGCCCGCCACCAACACGAGCACGGCGATCGGCGTCGCGATCGGCACGAACTTCTCCGCGAACGTCCGTTCCCGCTTCGCGGGCGCGGCCGGTCGGGGCTGACCGAACGTCGGCTTGGGCTCGGGGAGGTCGCCGAACAGGCTGAGCAGCTCACCCCGCGTCTTGGCGGTGACGACCCGCGCGGACCGCTCCCCGTACTCGTCGATGTCCAGCCGGCCGGCACTCATGTGCTCGTTGAGCTTGCTGAGGGCGTCCTCGCGCTCGGTGTCACTGACCCGAATGTCCGAAGGCTGGTACTCGCTCACCCTTCGATCGTACGTCGGTAATCGCGTAATCAGCCGTGACGGACGTCCTGATTCTGAGAGGACCGGCTCAGTCCTTCAGCTCACACAACACCGACCCCTGGGTGACGGTCTCCCCGACGGACACCGCGAGCCCGGTCACCGTGCCGTCCTTGTGGGCGGTCACCGGGTTCTCCATCTTCATGGCCTCCAGGACCACGATCAGCTCGCCCGTGGACACCTGCTGGCCGTCCTCGACCGCGATCTTCACGATCGTGCCCTGCATGGGCGCGGCCACCGCGTCGCCCGAGGCCGCCGCCGTCCTGCCGCCCGCCCGCTTGCGCGGCTTGGCCGCCTTCGGGGCACCACCCCCACCGCCGCCGACGGACAGCCCGCCCGGCAGCGACACCTCCAGCCGCCGGCCGCCGACCTCGACGACCACGCTCTGCCGCTCGTCGGGCTCCGGTAGCTCCTCGGTGGCCACGAACGGCTCGATCGTGTTGTCGAACTCGGTCTCGATCCACCGCGTGTGCACGGAGAACGACGTGCCATCACCCACATAGGCGGGATCACGGACGATCACCCGGTGGAACGGCAGCACGGTCGCCATGCCCTCGACGACCATCTCGTCGAGCGCGCGCCGCGACCGCTCCAGGGCCTCCTCGCGGGTGGCGCCGGTGACGATGACCTTGGCCAGCAGCGAGTCGAACTGCCCGCCGATGACGGTGCCCGACTCCACACCCGAGTCCACCCGCACGCCCGGCCCGTCCGGCGCGACGAACCTCGTCACCACGCCCGGCGCCGGCAGGAAGCCGCGGCCCGCGTCCTCGCCGTTGATCCGGAACTCGATGGAGTGGCCACGCGGGGTCGGGTCCTCGTCGAACCGCAGCTTCTCCCCGGCCGCGATGCGGAACTGCTCACGCACCAGGTCCAGCCCGGCCGTCTCCTCCGACACCGGGTGCTCGACCTGAAGACGGGTGTTGACCTCGAGGAACGAGATCAGCCCGTCCTGCCCGACCAGGAACTCGACCGTGCCTGCGCCGTGGTAGCCCGCCTCGCGGCAGATCGCCTTCGCGGA
>NZ_JBJMIE010000008.1:0-6558 GCF_045807065.1 Actinophytocola sp.
GACCAGCTCCACCCGGCCGGCCAGCCCTGCCTCGGCGAGCTTCTTGCCCGCCTGGCGGACCGCCTCCGGCAGCTCCAGCAGCACCCCGCGCATCGCGGTGTGTGCCCGCAGTACCTCGGCCAGCAGGCCGCCACTGCCGCCGCCGACGTCCACGAGCGTGTCGACGCCCGTGAAGTCGCACGACGCGAGGGTGGCCGGCAGCCGGTTGGCGTTCATGGCGTCGGCGAAGGTCGCGGCCAGGCCGTGGTTCGCGTTGACGTAGTCGTAGAACGGCTCGCCGTAGAGCATGTCGAAGGCCGGTGCCCCGGTCCGCAACGTGTGCAGGATGTCCGCGAAGGACCGGAACACCTCCTCGCCGTCCAGCACCGCCATCTGCCGCAGCGAGTGCGGCACGTCCGAGCGGAGACATTCGGTGACCGAGGTCAGCGCGTAGGTCCTCGGCGCGGTCCTGCGGAACAGGCCGATCGAGGCCATGCCCCGCAGCAGGCGCGCCAGCGCGTCCGGGTCGGCCCCGCAGCGCGCGGCGAGGTCGTCCACCGCGCGCGGGCCGTCGGCCAGCAGGTCCGGCACGCCGAGCTTCGCCACGGCGTAACAGCACTGGGCCACCCAGCTGCTCGACAGGATGCCGAGGAGCTTGCGCCGCGCGAACCCGCCGGCCACCGATGTCTCCGCCACGGCCGTCGTCATCCGTGCGCGTGGTTCTTGATGGCTGCCAGGATGTCGTCCCACAGGCGCGCGCGGGCGGCGAGCGCGGTGTTCACCGTCTCGGCGCAGTCCTGCCACTTCCGCTCGTCGTCGCCGCACAGGTCGGTGACCATCTGCATGGCCATGGGGGTGTGCTGCTCGCCGTCGACCTCGATGTGCCGCTCCAGGTAGTCGACGAACGTGCCGAGCTTGCCGCTGCGCTCGTTGATGGCCACGACCTGGGTGAACATGTCCGGGATCAGGTCCTCCCGGCCGAACGCGAACGCCGCGGCCTGGCAGTGCACCGGCAGGTCCTCGATGATGTGCCAGGTGGTGCGCGCGAACTCCACCGCTGGCGCGGGCACCCCGGCGCCCGCCAGCGCGGCGGTGACCGTGGCGCCGCCACGCAGCCGGTCGATGAGCTCGTCGATGGCCGCGGTGTCCGCGCCCGCCTGCCGCATGCCCTCGACGTACAGCTCGAAGTGGCTGATGAAGCCGTCGCCGAACTCGTCGGACTCCTCGACCATCACGATGTCGTTGATGAGCCGGCGACTGCCCGTCGGACCGGTCGGGACCCACGGCACCGTGACGCAGGTCAGGTTGCGCTGCAACGATTTCAGCAGCGACATGAAGTCCCACACCGCGAACACGTGGTGCTCCATGAACGTGACGACGGCCTCGTGCGTGTCCAGACCCGCGTAGAGCGGATGCTGGACGACCCGGTCGCGAGCCGCCGCGACCGACTTCTCGAGCCGTTCGATCCCCGGATGCGTCTGCCCCCAGTCATACCTGGACATCTGGTCTCCTCAGTGGAAGTGATTTCAACCGCGCCACAGAACGGGGCAGTAATCCGGATCCGCATAGTCCGGGCGGCCGTCCGGTGTTTTCCGGACCAGGCTGTCATGATTGTAGAACGCGGAACTGCCGTCCGACAACGGATAATTGCGAAATTCGTTCGCCCCGTCCTGCAGGTGCAGGGAAACGGCACGGCGCGGTCGCGCGCTGACGTTGGCGCCGCTGCCGTGGTAGGTCTTGCAGTGGTGGAAACTCATGTGGCCCTTGGGGATCACCATCGGAACCTTGTGGACCTCGACGCCGTTGTACGCCGCGTTCTCGCTCAGCATCTCCTCGAGCTGCGACCGGTCCCGTTCCGCGAAATGGCGGGTCGTGCTGTCGTCGGTGCCGATCTCGCGCCACCGGTGGCTGCCGTCCACCATCGTGATGGTGCCCATTTCCTCGTCGCAGTCGTGAAATGGGATGAACGCGGTGAGCATGTTTTCCGACGAGGAGGACGCCCAGTAGTGCTTGTCGAAATGCCACGGCACGATGTTGGACTTTTCCGCGGCGATCGGCGGTTTGTAGATGAGCGTCGACTGGAAGACGCGGATCTCCGCCGCCCGCGCCAGCCGGGCGGCCACCGCGCCGATGAGCGGCTTGAGCAGGAGCTTGGCCAGCGGGTCGCTCTCGTAGTGCACGTAGTCGTTGTGCCGCTGGACGTCGCCCTGGTCCGGCGTCCAGTAGGCGAGCCGCGGCGGGCGCGCCGGCAGCCGGCGGGACCGCTCGCCCGCGTAGTACCGCTCGCTGGCCTCGACCAGCTCGTCGACCTCCGCGTCGGTGAACAGCTTCTTGGACAGGTACCAGCCGTGCTCGGCGTAGAACGCGACGTCGGCATCCGACGGCAGCAGCGCCGCGTCCTGTTCGGACAGGGTGAACTCTTGTGTGGTGGTCACGGGTTACTCCTCACGCGACGCCGGAAAGCTCGCGGTTCTTGGCCTCGTACAGTGCCTTGATGTTGCCGCTGCCGAAGGTGAGCGCACCCCGGCGCTCGATGATCTCCAGGAACAGGGTCCTGCGGACGTGCATCGACTCGGTGAAGATCTGCAGCAGCTGGCCCCAGTGGTCCCGGTCGACGAGCACGCCGGCGGCCCGCAGGTCCTCCACCGGCACCGCCAGGTCGCGCACCCGCTCGGCCAGCGCGTCGAAGTAGCTGGGCGGGGTGTTGGCGAACCGCACGCCACGGGCGGCGAGCGCGCCGACGGTACTGGTGATGCCGTCGGTGGTGAACGCGACGTGCTGGACCCCGGCGCCGCCGTGCCAGGTCAGGAAGTCGTCGATCTGCCCGCGCCGGCGGCTCGTGTCCGGCTCGATCAGCGTCAGCGTGATCTGCTTCGACGGGCTCTGCACGACCTTGGAGAACATGCCCTGCTCGCCGACCTCGATGTACTCCTCGAAGATCTGCGCGAACCCGAACACCTCCCGGTAGTGCGCCACCGTCGCGTCGAGCTGCCCCGCCGGCACGCACACCGCGAAGTGGTCGATGATCCGCAGCAGGTCGCCGCCGGCCGTCTCGTCCACGTCGGACATGCGGAACACGCCGGGGAGGAACTCGGTCCTCGGTCCGCCGCGCTGCACCAGGCGGTGCGTCACGTCGCCGAACCCGCTGACCTCGGCGGTGGTCACGACCGCGTCGCCCTCGGCGTACCGGACCGGCGCGGCCACCGGCGCCGCACCCCGGTGCACCAGCTCCTCGTACGCCGCCTCGACGTCGTCGACCTCCAGCGCGATCACGGCGACGCCGTCCCCGTGCCGGTGCAGGAACTCCGCCGCGGGGTGGTCGGTCCCCAGCGGCGAGGTGAGGACCATCCGGATGTCGCCCTGGGTGAGCAACAGCGAACGCCGCCCCTTCAACCCGGTCTCCGGACCGCCCTGTGCCGCGATGCGAAAGCCGAACGCGGTGCAGTAGTAGAACGCGGCCTGTCGCGCGTCCCCGACGTACAGCTCGATGTGGTCTGTGCCTGAAAGTTTCATGATGAGATTCGCTCCGCAAGCTCCGCTTGTGCGGTCCTAACCGTTCCGCTTCTTCTCCGTGCTCGCCCGGCCGAGGACCAGGCTCACGTTCTGACCGCCGAAGCCGAAGGAGTTCGACAGCGCGTGGTCGATCTCCCGCTCCATCGGCGTGGTCCGGATGTGGTGACCCGGGCACGCCGGGTCGACCTCGTCCAGGTTGTGGGTGGGTGGCAGCACGCCCTGGGCCACCGCGAGTGCGCTGGCCGCCGCCTCGACGACGCCGGACGTGCCGAGCATGTGACCGGTCAGCGCCTTGGTGGAGCTGACGGGTGGACCGTCCACACCGAACACCGTCGCCAACGCCGCGGTCTCCGCGATGTCGCCGAGCTTCGTCGACGTGCCGTGCGCGTTGACGTAGCCGATGTCGCCGGGTTCGAGTCCCGCGTTCGCGAGTGCCCTGTGCATGCACTCGGCCGCGCCGGAACCGTCCGGCCGGGGCGTGGTCGGGTGGTGGGCGTCCGTGGTGGCGCCCCAGCCGCGCACGTCCGCGTAGCCGGCCGCACCGCGGGCGTTCGCGTGCTCGACGCGTTCCAGCACGAGCATCCCGGCGCCCTCGGCGAGCACGAAACCGTTGCGCCGCAGATCGAACGGGCGGCTCGCGGCGGTCGGGTCGGCCCACCGCCTGGCGAGTGCCCGCGCGTTGCCGAAGGTGTCCGCGAACGTCGGGAAGAGCGGTGCCTCGCTCGCCCCGCACACCACCACGTCGGCGTCGCCGGACCGGATCAGCCGCAACCCGTCGGCGACGGCCTGCGCACCGGACGCGCACGCGGTGCCGTGGCTGGAACTGTAGCCGCGGATGCCGTGCGTGATCGCGATCCTGGCCGCGGGCATGTTCGGCAGGACCCCGGTGAGCAGGTACGGGCTCACCGCCGTCCGGCCGCGTTCGCCGCGGGCGAGCACCTGGGTCTCCAGCATGGCCATGCCGCCGACCCCGCCGACGACCACGCCGATGCGGTGCGGGTCGACGTCGCGGCCGACCTCGATGCCGGCGTCGGCGAGCGCGTCCGCCGCGGTGAGCAGCGCCAGGACCACCGTCTTGTCCATGACGGAGGCGGCCGGGCCGGACACCACGGTGCGCGGGTCGACGTCCGGCACGAACCCGCCGACCTCGACCGACGCCGCGGCGGGATGCCCCGCCGGTGGTACGGACAGGCCGGACTTCCCGACGCACAGGGCGTGGAAGACCTCCGCCGCGCCCCGGCCGACGGGGGTCAGCAGGCCCATGCCGGTGATCGTCACCGGGGTCGTGGTCCCGGTCATGCCGGCGCTCTGCTGAGGTGTTGCTGGCGCAGCAGGAACTTGCGCACCTTGCCGGTCACGGTCAGCGGGACGTCCTCCGGCGCCACGGCGACGACCCGGTCGAGGGTGCCGCCGACCCGTTCGCCGAGCGCGGCGCGGATGACCTCGGTGCGGTCGGCGTCCGGGTCCGCGTCGGGTGCCAGCTCCAGCAGCACGTCGGTGACGATCCGCCCGTCCTCGGGCACGATCACGACGGTGCAGTCCAGGACGTCCGGGCAGGCGGCGAGGATCCGCTCCTCCGACAGCGCGGTGTAGAAGCCGTCGCCGACGACCGCGTCCGGGTCGCGGTCCACGTGGTAGAAGTTGCCCTCCTCGTCGCGGTACACGAGGTCCCCGGTGAGGAACCAGCCGTTCAGGCGTGCGCGGAAGGTCGTGACCGAGTCGTTCCAGTAGCCGGGCGAGAGCGTCGGCGACCGGAACCCGAGCCTGCCGACCGTGCCGGCGGGCAGTTCGTCGCCGTCCTCGTCGAGCACGACCACCTCGGCGAACCGGTACGGCCGGCCGATGCGGCGCCCGTAGTGGTCGCTGTCGGGGGTGTGGGTGACGTGGAACCCGTTGTGCCCCATCTCCGACGAGCCGAGCCCGTCGACGAAGTGCGAGCCCCTGATCCGTTGCCGCCCCGCGCGGGTGACGGTCTCCCGCGAGCCCACCGCGACCAGCCGCCGGATGTGCGTCTCGTGGGCGCAGTCGCCGGTGTTGAACCACATCCGCACGGAGTCGACGTCCCGGCTGGACAGGTCGAACCGCGCGAGGTCGGCCCAGGTGACCGCGAACCCGTACACCGCCTCGGGGTGCCAGCGCTCGATCGCGGCCAGCACGGCCGGCCCGTCCTGGTGGGACAGGCAGAGCATCTTCCCGCGGTTGCACAGGATCTGGCTGACCATGAGCACGGTGGCCGTGTGCGGGATCGGCAGCGCGTTGAGCACCCGGTTGGTGCCCTGCGCCTGCGGCATCCCCAGCAGGTGGCGCTGCGAGGCGAACAGGGTGCGGTGCAGGTGCAGCACGGCCTTCGGCACGCCGGTGGTGCCGGACGTGTGCGTGATGACGACCGGGTCGTCCTGGTGGTGGCGGTAGTGCGGCGGTGCGGCGCCCGCGTCCCCGCGCGCCAGCTCCGCCGGCTGGCCGAGGAGCTCCGTGCCGAGGTCGTGGCCCGCCAGCAGCTCGGTGTGCGCGGCGTCGGCGAGCACGCCCCTGGCACGCAGCCTGCGGATGTACTCCGCGGCGATCTCCGGGGTCATCTTCCCGTTCATCAGCGCGGGGATCGCGCCGATCCGGGTGAGGGCGAGGAAGCTCAGCACGGTGTCGGCCGCGGCGGTCGCCCACACGGCCACCGGGTCGCGCCGGCGTATTCCCCGCGCGGCGAGCCACGCGGCGCGGGCGTTCACCATGGCGTCCAGCTCACCGAGGGTGAACTCGTACTCGGCGGGGTGGCCGTCGACCTCGGTGTCGAAGATCAGCCCGGGGCCGCCCGGGTCGGCGCCGTGCGCGATCACCCTGCTGAGCACGTTGCCCGCCCCGATGTCCGGGTCGGCGGCCAGGACGGCGCGCAGGCCCTTTGCGTTCATCGTCTGTCTCCTCCATCCACCAGCAGGGCGTGCGCGGAGTCCCCCGCGCCGGCCTGTTCGACGAGGACGACCAGTACCTCGTCCGCGTCGCCGTCGTCGAGCAGCAGGCGTGCCTGCGCCAGCCCCTCGGCCTTCGGGTCGCCCGTCGGGCACAGGCAGACCA
>NZ_JBJMIE010000009.1:0-8871 GCF_045807065.1 Actinophytocola sp.
CCATCTCCCCTGCCCTCCGCAATGTCACTTTTATGGCACCTGCGTGTCATTCCGCCGACGTTGTGCCGACAGAAGACTGATTTCAGTTTTACACGTCTTGTGCCCGGAGGACATCAGGGCAGGCACGGCAGAGGAGAGAACCCAGGTGGGTACACATCAGACGGCGAACGGTGGCGTGACCTCGCCAGAGCAGGCCTCGGCGGAGAGACGGGTTCCGCCACCGGATGACGCGGCGCACCTCGACGGCCTCCTGATGCACGAGTTGAGCGCGGTCAACTACCACCTGGGGCAGTACGTGCTGAGGTACTACGACGCGGATGCTGGTCGCGGTGACCCCGTCTCCGTTGCCGATGAACAGGCACTCATCGACAGCATGACCGCAGCGGCGGAGGCCATTCGTGCGCGCGTCGAGCGGCGGAAACGCCAGGAGGACGAGCGTCGGTGACTCATGTCCAAGTTATGCGTGTGGCTGCTGGCCGCGTGGCCGTTCCTGGCGTACATCGCGGGGACCGGTTGTTGGCTGATCGCCGACGCGATCCGGGAACGCCAGCAGGCACGGGCAGCGGCTCAGGAGGCTCATCCGACAGGCGTTCGACCTCGGCGTCCGGTTTGGACCGGGCAACGCACGAGGGAACGCGTGCGTGTGGTGATCCACGACGGCATCCCGAAGTAGGCGGGGTTACGTGATGGACACCCAGAACGAGGTGGCCGCCAAAGCGATCTCGCGGGCAATCGGTGAGGAACTACGGCGCGCACGGGAGGCGGAAGGCTGGTCACGAGCGGAGTTCATCACCCGTCTCCCGTCCGGGATCGGTGAGAGAACTCTTCTCGCGTATGAACACGGCATACGTGTCCTCACGGTGCTGCGCCTGCTCGAACTGTGCGGCGCGCTTGGGGTCGTGGCCACCGTTCTGCTGACGATGGCGTTGCAGCGGGCAAGGATCTTCCTCACGAACCTGAACCTGTACGTCGACCTGCGCGCGTTGCTGAGAGATGAGTCCAGGAAGTTCCGGCCGCTGGCGCAGTGGGCGAAGAACAGGCTGAATCGATGTCCTGACGGGATCGCGGAACTGGCTCCGACTTCCGTGGGCGAGTTGGCCGACTTCATCGGCTGCACTCACGAAGAACTCGCGTGCTACCTCGCCAAGTTCATCCCGGACACCTTGCCGGCGAACAGGACGGCTGAACGCGTGGGGCTTCGGTGATGTCGAGTCTTCTTGCCTCATCTCAGGGGGTGTCCGGTGCTGGTCGGCGTGTTGTCGCGCCGTACGTCACCGCGTGGAGCGAGGAACACGACCCGCCGGTCGTGATGGTTGAGCGCCTCAAAGGCGGGATCGGCTACCGGGATGAGACCGTGTCCGATCGCGACCGCAACGGCATCTTGTGGTTCCGGACGCCGTTTCGACCGGGGCAGGGACGGCCTGAGTTCGGTCGGGTGCATCCGTTGCGGCAGCGGCGGACGATGCAGCGGCTGTTGTGTCAGGTGTGCGCGGGTCCGGCCGACTGCACCGAGGACGGCGTGTTGTGGCTGCTACAAGATCACCGCAAGGACTGGCCGTCATGGCCAGACGGCATGGGGGTCACCGAACCACCGGTATGTGTGCCCTGTGTCCGCATGTCGTTGCGGCTGTGTCCGGCGCTACGCAAGGGTGCGGTTGCCGTTCGTGCGGGCAGTTTCATGCTGGCTGGTGTGGACGGGGTGCTGTACCGCCGGAGTGGTCACAAGTTGGTGGTCGTTGGCAGGGAAACCGTGGCTTTCACGGATCCGGCCATTCGGTGGGTGCGCGCGGCGGGCCTGGTTCGCGAACTGCGTGACTGTGTACTCCTCCCAATTGCCGATCTTGTCGAGGAGTAGCCCCCAGCCGGGACGGCTCGCCCGCACCACTCCCATGGCCCTCACACAGGCTTGGTTTGGGTCGGCTGGGACGGCATCACGGCCTGCCGTCCCAGCCGACTATTTACTGTTTCCGCAGGTAGAGACGCATCCCATGCTGTCCCGCGTGTGGGACGGCAGTAGGTGGCGTTGGACAGCATCGGGACGGCTGGTCTCACGTCTCCTCGGAGTGAATCGCGGCTCGGATGTCAGCCGTGCTGTAGCCCCGGACTCGGCGAGATTCGCCGTCCTCGGTGGTGATGCGGTCCCGTGTGGACGGGCAACCGAGGTCGGTCATGGCTCGCCCGAATGAGTTCGGTTCGACGTCGAGCGCTTCGACGAGTTCGGCGGTCGGAATGAACTCCCGGTCGTCGAGGTCGTCACCGAGGTAGGCCACGACCGACGCCAGCGGCTCCGGCAGCGCCCGCCGAGTGCCCGCCGGTTGAACACCGGCACCGATCACCCGCACAACGGCCGCATGGTCCAACTCCGGCGCAGTGTCCTGGCCAGCGGCATGTCCGGTGAGCGTTCCGGCAGCCTCGCGGAGCGCCCGGCCGCGTCGGCAGAGTTCATGCCAGTCCTCGTTCGGCATGTAGTAGGTCCGCACGGTCAGCGCGAGCACATCCGCACCCGCTTGGGTCTCGCCATCCGGGCGGAGAATGCCTACGCCCTTGTGGGAGGCGAGTAGTCGGCTGCTGTCGTAGCCTCGGGTGTTCATCTGCTCGCCGAGGACGATGTTGCTGTCCCGCCAGTCCATCACCCGCAGAGCGAACCGCGACCCCAGCACCGCACGCAGCCCGGATGGGATGGTCTTGGAGTCCGGGCGTTGGGTGGCCAGCACGAGCACGATTCCGGCCGCCGGTCCTTTCTTGGCCAGCCAGGTCAGTAGCTCGCCTACGTAGTCTCCGGCCATCAGCTTCTTGCCCTCCACGTCGACTGAGGTCCGATCCTCAAGAGGCACTTGGACTTCGTCGAGGAACACGGCCGTGATCGGCATGTTCAACGTCGTGTCGCGGGACATGGCCGGAGTGACCTTCGACTCCGGGCACACCGTGTCGTCCAGCTCTCGCATCCGCCGGTACCGGCCCTGCACCTCTCCGACCAGCTCGACCAGCCACCCGATCAGGGCCAAGACGTGTTCTGACTCGTCGCCGGACATGAACCGGTGCGCGACCTTGGCGGCGGCGTCCCAGTCCTTGCCGGCCTTGAAGTCCGCCACGTACAGCCGCGTGTGTGGGTCGAGGATGAGCCCGGCCGCCGCTAGTCGGGCGGCGAACGTCTTCCCCTGGCGTGGGATCGCCCCCACGAGCAGGGAGGTCCACACGAGCGGTAGGTCGATCTTGCGGTCCCGCGCGTCACGTCCGAACGGGACCGGCCGCCATGCGTCCCACCGCTGCACCGACAGCAACGGCGTCCGCAACGGTGGCGCGGCGTAGGGGTCAGAGTCCGCGACCCACATGGACACCCGCCCGGCGTGGCCGCCGTTGCCGCGCACCCGCTCCACGATCAACTGAACTTCATCGACCGCGAGCGCGGACGCGAGCGCCTCCCGGTTCTTGATCACATCAGCGGCCTTGCGGGTGGCTGGCAGATCGACCGTGACGGCCCATCCGTCACCTACACGCTGCGCGCGCTCGACCAGCCGCAGCGTCTCGTCCTTGCCGATCAGCTTCGCGTCCCGGAACGCGTCGACCAGGATCTGCGGGTCCATCGTCCACGTCAGCGTCCGAGGCCCGGCAAGCACGGCCTTACGGCCCGGCGCACCGTCCCGACGCCGGCCAAGGATCGCCAGCGCAAGCGACACCACGCCGGCAGTCGCCCAGAGCCCGCGTGGACCGTAGACCAGATCCACGACTGCCCCGGCCAGCACCGCGGCCACCGCTACGGCGCCGGTCACCTTCCATCGGAAGAGAGTCAGCGCGCGGATCTCGGTGAACTTGTCGGCCAACTTCTCGGAGGACTCGGCGGCCTCGCGGTAGTCCCGCACGGTCACCCACCGACGCCACCACCGCACGGCCGCCACCAAGCCCCGCACCACCGCGCGCAGGTATCGCCACGGCGACCGCAGCACCGCCACGGCCCCGTCCTTGGCTGCCTGCCGCGCTTGGCCTCGGTCCTTGAGCCAAACAGGCACGCGGGGCGACCGCAGCCACCACGAGGTGAACCGGCCAAGGCGCGGCTGGGAGTAGAACGGCTGGGTCTCGTCGACCAGCTCCGCGTCGTACACCGGCCCGACGTCGACCAGGTCTCGTGAGTCGGCCGGCATCGGCAGCGCGTCGTCGTTCATGAACGCACCTCCTCTGCCAGGGCAGCGGCGACCCGCGATGACAAGCCCCGCGAGCAACTCGTCACCTCACGCACCCATGCAGGTGTCACCACCACATCGGGTGTCCACGCGCGCCGCGCATCGGTGAGGTAGTCCTCGAAGGACCGCCGTGCTGTTCGCGGGCGTTCATGAACGGTCGGCTCCGCGCGGTGAACGGCCTCGGTGAACGCGGCGTTCACAGCCTCGGTGAGTTTGTCCCGCAGGTCGGTCACAGCCTCGGCGGCCACGAACACCACGAGCGGCGGAACCGAGTGCAGCACGATCCCGGCGACCGATCCGGCCGCGTAGGACGACCAGGTGTTCATCACGTACGTGGCCGCGAGAGTGAACCACTTCGCCCGCCGTACCCACGGCCCTGTCCGCACCTGATACCGGGCAGTGACCTGCTCGGCGCGCAGGATCGCCAGCAACACCACCGACACGGTTGGGTCGAGTAGCCAGGCGGCCAGCCACGGCAGCGACCAGGCCGGCGAACCGGCGGCGGCGAAGGTCTGGACGTTGGTCATGGTGAACGCCAACCCCAGGACGATGCCGGCCCAGCAGAGGCGGTCCACCTGCAAGCGCACGCGCTCCACACGGAGCGCGACCACATCCGGGTGGGTCTGGTAGGCACGGACCTCGGCGGCCTCGGCTGCGTCCTGGGCCAGCCGCTGAGCACGTGTCAGCGGGATGTGCCGGGCATCCTGGGGACCGGCGGGTGGCCGCCCGGCAGCGGCCACCCCTCCCCGCTCCGTCCCGGTCATCGCCGACCCCTCCGACGCGGACTGTCCACCACAGTCACCGTGAGCGCGCGGGTCAACGCGTAGGAGGAGAACAGCGCCGGCAACCCCAGCACCGTCAGCAGCAGCCACGGATTGCCTGGATGCGTGATCACGACCCACTGCACGCCCACGATCAGGCCAGCGGTGAACAGCACCCGGCCCGCGAGTGACAGCAGGCGCGCACCGCTGCGCGCGGCCTCGGCGGCTGCCTTCGCCCGGCGGACGCCTGCCCGCCAGACCCAAAGGAGGATGACCAGCACGCCCACTCCCGCAAGGATTTGCGTCGGCGTGAGGCTGATCTGGGTCATGACTGCTCACCTCCGTCCTCTGTGTCCTGAAAGTCGTGGTGGTCGAGTGGTTCGGCGCGCTCGCCCCGCTGACGCCAGTGCGGGTAGAGAGCGCGGCGGTCACGCTCGTTGAGCGAGCCCCATACCCCGGTCGTCTGCTCTCCGGCAGTGCGCAACTCGAGTTCGAGGCACTCGTCCTGCACCGGGCATCCCGCGCACAGCCGCGCAGCCAGTTCCCGGTCCATCCCGTCGTGGCCGGTCAGCTCCGGCGGGTCGCCATCGGTGAAGGCCCACACGCACGACCCGTCCTTCATCACGATGTCGGCCAGCACGTCGACCGGCACCCACCGCAGACGGTCCAACCGCCACGCGATCCCCACGAACCGCGAGTACTCATCGGAGGTCACCACGACGCACCTCCGGTCACCCGGAGCACCTCGCGAGACGTGCGATGCTCAGCGGTCATCTGGGCGACGTCCACGCAGGTCCCGGTCTCGATGGCCTGAGCCGCGAGCCGCTCCACAGCGGCAGCAGGCACCACGAACCGTGTGCGGATCTGGACCGCCGGAAACGCTCCCTCGTGAATCGCGCGGTACAGCGTGTTCTTGTTGCAACGGAGGATCGCCGCTGCTTCTCGGACTGTGTAGAACGCCGGCGGACCGGCATTCGGCAGAGCATTGCTCATGGCAGATTTCCCTAAGAAGTGTTGAAGAAAGAATGATGGAGTGCCGATATCGGCACGATTGAAGACACGGATGGCCCAATCACGGGCGAACCCGCACCCGCGAAATGGGGCAGCCCCGCTAATGTCGATGTTGAGGCGGAGCGCGGAGGAATACGTGTCGGAGGACTGGACGGCGGTCTCGAAGGCGATCAACGAGCGCCTGACCGAACTTGGGCTGAATCAGCGCGAGCTTGCGGAGCGCTCGAACATCGCGCTGTCCATCGTGCGCGAGATCCGCAACAACACCGTCCAGCGTCGACGCAGTGGCCGCACGCTCGAAGCCCTGTCGGTAGCCCTCGGCTGGCACCCCCGACACCTCGCCGCGGTCCTGCTGGGACGCACCCCACCAGCACCAAACGACCCGATCGACCTCGCCGGAGACACCGTGCCCGCACGCCTGGCCGCGATCGAGGACCAGCTCCACGAGATCACCAAGCGCCTCGACGAGATCCAACGTGCGATCCGCGAGAAGTAGTAGAGGCTCCGGGCTCACCGTCGCCGGCATCTTGGATGCCTGCTGGGCGGGGTTTCGGCGTGCGTTCATGCCTCAAGGAAACGGCGAATCCGAGCCGTTAAACAGCTGGCCGCGGTTAACCCGAGGGGAGGTAACCTGAATTAACTCCGCAGGTCAGCCCAGATAACCGGGGATTGATTGGATGGCAGACACCAGGCTGAAAGATGCGCGCAAGCGGCGCGGCTACTCCGCACAAGCAGTGATCGACATGCTGCTCAGACGTGCGGAGATGCTGGGCATACCCGTGATGTCACCGGCCAGCCTGAAGACGAAACTCTCCGTCTGGGAGAACGGTCGAACAGCCGTCAGCCCGACATATCAGCGGCTATTCCGAGACATCTACGGCCTGACCAACGAGGAACTCGGATTCCCGGCAGAACCCGACGACGGCGAGGTCGAGGAACTCCGGTCACGGCTCACGATCGCGCGCACTGTCGACGCCGGCACAGTCGCGCTGTTCCGCCAGCAGGTCGAGAACGCGCGCCACGTCGACCGGCAGTTCGGCGGGATCACCGTGCTTGACGAGTTGCGCAGCCAGATGGACCAGATCGAACGGCTCCTCAACTACAGCACGATGCCGGGACAGCGCGAAGCGCTCGCCGGAGTCCTCACCGAAGCCGCCGCGCTGGCCGGCTGGGAGGCACTCGACCGCAACGCGATCAAGCAGTCATGGGACCACCACGAGCGCGCCAAGGCAGCAGCCCTGATAGCCGGCTCACCGCTGCTACTGGCGCACTCGCTCGCTCAACAGGCATTCATCCTGATCGACATCGGTGAAGTCGACGCGGCCGTGGCGCAGCTCGACCAGGCACGGACGCACGCCGAAGGCTCCGCGCCAACTCTCCTCCGGTCGTGGCTCGCGGCAGCCCACGGCGAGGGCCTGGCGGCCGCCGGCAGACGCGACGAAGCGCTCCGCGCGTTCGACCAGGCGGACAAGCTGTTGCCCGTCGACCCCGTGAACGCGGATCTCCCGTTCCTGTTCCTCGCCGGAGGTCACCTCGACCGCTGGCGCGGCCACGCCATGAGCAGACTCGGCGAACCGGACGCGATCGACCAGCTCACCTACGTCCTCCCGCGCCTGCCACCTGACTTCACCCGCGCACGAGTCGCGATGCTCGTCGACCTTGCACACGCCCACGCCGCAGCAGGCGACCGCGAAGCGGCCCTGACACACGCCCGTCAGGCCAAGCGCCTCGCGATGCAGATTAAGTCCGACCGCCAACTACGCCGGCTCAATGGCCTCATCCTGCCCACCAGCAGCACCAGAGCCGCGTAACGCGAGGTAGTAGAGCAACGGCACCAGCGCACCAGCACCAAGCACTTCCCGCCGCCGCACGAACTCCAGCACGCGACTCAGCGGCACCCACTCCAGCCGACCAACCTCCTCAGTGTCGGTCGGCTCGCCCACCTTCTCCACCTTGCGCCACAGGTACACGTCCGTATCGGCCGTGACCTGCCCCGGCAGCGGCTCGAAGCTGACCAGGTGCTCCGGCTCACCGACCGGTCGATACCCGGTCTCCTCCTCCACCTCGCGACGCGCGGTGTCCGCAGGGTCCTCCCCATCCTCGACGAGACCACCGAGCAACTCGTAACCCCACTGATCAGTCGGGAACCGATATCGCCACAACATCAGCACCCGATCACGCTCATCGACGATCAGCCCAATCGCGATCCGCGCCAGGTGGACGACGTGGTACTCCCACCGTTCACCGTTCGGAGCTTCCACGTCAGCAAGCCCTAACTTCACCCACTGGTTGTCATAGATCAGCCGCTCGCCATAGGTCTTCCATGCACCATGCTCGTTAGCCACGTCCGCAGCGTACGGGCCCACCAATCAGCGAACGATGGACCTGCGTTGACTACAGCGTTTGCTTGCGCACCCTGGTGTAATGGGATCAACAGGTCGACACCTCGACCAAGCCAGGCACGACCCGGAGTGCGCCCATGGATTCATTCGACCTCGGCCGGCTTACCGATTTCGACTTCGAGATCCTATGCAAGGATCTCTTTACGGAGATCCTTGGACTAGAATTTGAAGTCTTTTCACCAGGGGCGGACGGCGGGATTGATCTACGCCATCTCTCTTCCCACTCCGGAAAAGTGATCGTTCAGTGTAAGCATTGGAAGCGATCCGGCCGCGCCGCACTGATAAATCACATCAAGGAGAAAGAAGTTGAGAAGGTAAGAAAACTAAAGCCAGATCGATACATTCTCGCAACAACGGCAGAATTGACGAGACACAGCAAAGATTCTCTATACGACACACTGCGCCCATACTCTCTGTCACCGAGCGATATCTTTGGAATTGACGAGATCGCTAGCCAGTTGCGAAATAATCCCGACTTAGTGCGGAAACATCTTCGCCTCTGGCTAAATAGTGCCGCCG
>NZ_JBJMIE010000010.1:0-10378 GCF_045807065.1 Actinophytocola sp.
CGCCGCCCGTATCTCGTCCTGGCTGTGCGCGGTGATCGACAGCATGATGTCCATCCACTGCCGGAGCTGGCGCTGGTCGTCACCGGGCGCGCCGATGAACTCGGAGATGACGGTGGCCGGCAGCGGCGCGGCGAAGGCGTCGATGAAGTCCACCGGCGGGCCGTGCGCCACCATCGCGTCGACCAGTTCGTCGGCGAGCTCCTGGAGCCGCGGCCCCATGCGTTCGACGGCTCGCCTGGTGAACGCCCGCGCCACCAGCTTGCGCATCCGGGTGTGCGCCGGCGGGTCCATGCTGAGCAGGAGGTACGGGTTCCCCGGGCCGGGAAGCACGGTCGGCACGTCGGGTTTGGCCGCCTCGGCCCGGCTGAACACCGGGTCCGCGTACACCCGTTTGACGTCCTCGTACCGGGTGACCAGCCGAACCTGGCCGCCACCCGCCAGCCGCACCCGCGGCACCGGATCCCGTTGGCGCAGCTCGGCGTGGCGGGGATCCGCGTCCAGCTCGGGCGGGGAGTCGAACGGGAACACCGGAAGATCCGCCATCACGCGCTCCTTGGCCGGTTCGTATGTCGAACATAGCCCCAATGCGCGGCGAAACCGAACGTTCCGGAAAGCCCCGGCTACGTGGCCGGCCGGTACGGCTCGGCGGGCGGGCCGCCGACCGGGAGCGTGACGGTGAACAGCTTGCCGGCGTGCGGGTGGCGGGCGCTGTCCTCGGCGCTGTAGTTCTCCTGCGACGTCGTGATGAACAGCCGGTTCCCCGCGAACGCGCAGCTCGACACCTGCGGCGCGTCGACCTCGACGAACGCGAGGACCTCGCCGGCGGGCGAGTACCGCCGCACCCCACCGCCACCGAACAGCGCCACCCACAGGCAGCCCTCGTCGTCGACGCACATGCCGTCCGGCGCGCCGCCCTCGACGGAGAACGCCGCGCGCCGGTCGCCGATCTCGCCGTCGGGGGAGAAGTCGAAGACGTCGACGCGCTGGGTCGGGGTGTCGATGTAGTACATGCGGTCCCGCGTCCACGCCGTGCCGTTGGAGATGGTGACGTCGCGCAGCACCGCGGTCACCGTGCCGTCACCGTCCATTCGGTACAGAGAGGCGGCGCCGTTCTCCTGCGAGAACGCCATGCTGCCCGCCCAGAACCGGCCGAGCGGGTCGCACTTGGCGTCGTTCATGCGGTTGCCGTCCGGTTCCGGCTCGGCGAGCACGGTCACGGTGCCGTCGACGTCCAGGCGGGCGAAGCCGCGGCCCGCGGCGCACAGCCACCCGCCGTCCGGGTCGCTCGTCGGCACCACCGCGCCGGCCGGCATGCCCAGCTGGTAGGTGTGGGTGATCGAGAGGCCGCCGTGCCACCGGCCGCGGTGGACGAGGCCGACGAGCTGGTCGACCCACAGCAGCTCGTCCCGGCGGCTGTCCCAGGCCGGGGCTTCCGCGTGCTCGGCCCGCGTCTGGAGTGCCGGCTCGGCGGTGTAGTGCTCCATCAGGTGCTTCCCGGTCGTAGCAGTGCCTTGGTGACAGTACGATCCTGCATGGCCGCGAACGCTGGCCGGCACTGGGGGTGGAGCGATGACCGCTCGAGTCGGAGCCGCGCTGCTGGCGATCGCGTCGGTGTTGGCGGGGTGTTGGCTCGCCCCGCCGGCGGCCGCGGAGCCGGGAACGGTCGCCGCGGTCGACGACGCGATGCCCGCCGGTCGTCGTGCCGAGGACCCGGTCGCCCACGACCCGTCGGTCATCGCGCGGGGCCGGTACTTCTACAGCTTCAGCACCGGGGTCGGCCTGCCGGTCACGCGGTCGACCGACCTGCTGCACTGGGAGCCCGCCGGCACGGTGTTCGCCAGCCCACCGGACTGGGTGGGCCGCGAGCTGGGCGCCGTGCCCCACGACCTGTGGGCGCCGGACATCTCGTTCTTCGACGGCCTCTACCACCTGTACTACGCGGGATCCTCGTTCGGCACCAACAACTCCGTCATCGGGCTGGCGACCACGCCGACGCTCGACCCCGCCAGGTGGACCGACCGGGGCATGGTGCTGCGCACGACGCCGGCGGACCACGTCAACGCCATCGACCCCGAACTCTTCCTCGACGTCGACGGCACCGCGTGGCTGGCGTTCGGCTCGTTCTGGGACGGCATCGAACTGCGCCGCCTCGACCGGACGACGGGCCTGCCGTCCCAGGCCGACCCGACGCCGTACCCGCTCGCCTCCCGCCTCGGCGCGTCGGTCGAGGCGGCGTCGATCCTCCGCCGCGGCGGCTACTACTACCTGTTCGCCAGCTTCGACTACTGCTGCCGCGGCGTGGACAGCGACTACCGGCTGGTCGTCGGCCGCGCGTCCCGGGTAACCGGGCCGTACCTCGACCGCGACGGCGTGCCGATGACGGCGTTCGGCGGCACCGACCTCCTGCGCGGGTACAACGAGTTCCGCGGCCCCGGGCACAGCGACACGTTCACCGCGGGCGGTGCGGACTGGCTCGTGCACCACTACTACGACCTCGCCGACGACGGCACGTCGAAGCAGTCCGTGCGCCGCGTCCTGTGGCGGGACGGCTGGCCCGCGCTGTCCGATCCGCTCTCCGGCAGCAGCCAGGTCGGCCACGGGCCCGCCTGGGTGACCGTGGTGCACCGCACCAGCGGCGCGGTGCTGGACAACCCGTGCGGGTACGAGGGCAGCGACATCCTCCTCGGGGCGCCGAGGAGCGGCACGTGCCAGCAGTGGCGCCCGGAGGGCCGCGGCGACGGGTACGCGAGCCTGCTCAACCGGCACAGCAACAAGGTCGTCGACGTGGCCGGGTGCGTCGACGCGGACGGCGCACGGGTCGCCCAGTGGGGCTGGGTGAACAACGACTGCCAGAAGTTCCGCCTGACGGCCACCGCCGACGGCTGGTCCGTGCTCGAGAACAAGCTGTCCGGGCGGGTGCTGGCCCCCGCGGGCTGCGGCGGCGCGGGCGCGGCGGTGCAGACGTTCACGCGCACCGGCCAGCCGTGCCAGGAGTTCCGCGTCGACCCGGTCGGTGACGTCCTCATCGCCGACGACGCGGGCACCGGCGTGCTCCAGGGCGGTTGCGGACCGGCGGTGCTCATGGTGCCGCGCCGGGCGACGCCGTGCCAGCTGTGGCGCTTCGCCCACACCGAGGAGGGCTACTTCCAGGTGGTCAACGTGGCCACCGGCCGCCCACTGGCCGCACGCCGGCACGGCCCCGGCCTCACCCTCGGCGAACCGAACGACCCGACTCCGGCGGCCACCTGGCGCCTGGAACCCCTCGGCGGCGGCCGCTACCGACTCGTCGACCGCGCCGGCCGACCGGCCGACTCCGGGAACTCGCAACGGTTCCAACTCCTCGTGCCCTGACCGCGACCGGCTTGTCGGGGCATTCCTGTGTGTACTGCCGGGCAGATCGCTCACGCCGCCCTTGGCGCGCCCCCGCGGGCGTGCTGGGGTCGGGGCACGGTTCCGACTCGTCCGTGGAGGTGCGGTATGCGTTCCGATGAGAGCGCCGCGCCCGAGCCGTTCGCCGGCGACCTGTTCGTCCGGCTCGCCGAGCGGGGGTGGCTGGTGGTGTCGCCGGAACAGGCCGAGCGCGCCATCGCCGAGCTGGAGGAGACGCTGGTGGCGGTGCGCGCCCAGCTGCGCAGGGCCGAGCTGGCCCGCCGGCTGCGCGGCAGCGGGCCCAACCCCGACCCGGACCTGGACCGGCTGGTCGTCGAGTGCGCGTTCGCCGGGCAGATCGCGGCCGACCGGTGGGAGCAGGCACTCGTGGAGCTGCCCAAGTACATCGAGGCCTTCCGGATCGCGGCCCGGCGGTGATCGACGAGGGGACCGGCGCCGACCTCGTGGCGGAGCTGACGGCCGCGCGGGAGGAACGGCTCTCGTGCCTCGCCCGCGGGGACGGCGCGACCGCCGCGCTGCTGGCCGCGTGGATCGACGCGCTGCTCGACGAGTGGAACCGCCGCACGACACGGCGATGACCCCCGGCCCGGCGGTACCAGGCCGAGGGTCGCGCGTGGGGCTCACTGGCTGGGCTGGTCGGTCAGGTCGCCGCTGACGTTGAGCAGCTCGAAGCAGTTGGGCGCCTGCCGCCCGGTGAGGGGGGTGCCCGGCTGGGCGCAGTCGACCGTCGCGGTGACGTTCGCGCCCGGGAGCACGTCGATCGACGTCACCCAGTGGTAGTCCTGGTTCCGGAACGTCTCCAGCGCGATCGTGGTGATGACGCGGTCGCCAAAAGTGATGGTGAGCACACCCTCGTCGCCCTGGCGGTTGGCGAGCACGAGGTCCGTGATGTGGAAGACCTTGCCCTGCGGCACCGTGTACTCGCCGACGCCCTGCTGGCCGCCGTTCGTGCGGACCTCGATGGTGCTGGAGCTCTGCTGCCCCTGCGTCCCGGCCGACCCGCCGGTGCCGCCGCCCTCCTGGCCCTGGCCGCTCTGCTGCTGTCCCTGCTGCCCCTGCTGACCGCCACCCGCACCGCCGCCCTGCTTCGGCGGTGTGGTGACCTGGCTCTCCTGCCCGGCCTCGGCGATCTGCTGCGCCCGGTCGTCCGCGGCCTCGCGTGCCGCGCTGCGCACCGCCGGGCGCACCAGGGCGAACCACGCGACCACCAGCGCGAGCAACGCGGCCAGCAGGACCAGCAGCCACCGGGGGAACACCGGGAGCTGGATCAGCTCGCCCTCCAGCGGGTGCTGCCCGACGTCCTCGCCGGCGACGGCGCTCGCGTCCAGGCGCAGCGGCCACGTGACGGGCTTGCCGAACCAGACGATCTTCGCCACCCGCACCCGGAAGTCGAGGTCCGCGCTGTCGCCGGGCCCGACCGTGACAGGCCGCTCGGGCAGCGCGTAGGTGAGCTGGTCGTCGGTCTCCGGCGCGGACAGCGTCGCGTCTGCGGAGGTGTTGCCGTCGTTGTGCAGCGTCACGTGGTACCGGGCCCGCCGCCACGCGCGCCGGCGCTCGGGGACGAGCTCGGCACGCTGCTCGGCGAACGGCGCGACGAGCACGATCGTCTCCGACACCACGACCGAGTCCGGCCGCTCGGTCGGCAACACCCGTACTCCCAACGGAATCTCCCCCGCGCGCACCGCGGGGGAGCGTGGCGGCCGGAGCACCACGGTCACCTGTTCGGACGTGCCGGGGTACAGCGACAGCCGCACCGGTTCCACCGTCGTCCAGGGGGCGCACTCGCCCACCACCTCGAACGTGTACGCCTCGACGATGTCGCTGTCGTTGCGCACGGTCATCGTCGTCCTGGTCTCCAGGCCGGGCGTGACGGCCACGGTGGGGAGACCGAATTCTGTAGTTGCGGTCACGACAGGCAACCGTAAGTACGGCGACCCGCGGGCGGGCAGGGAGAAAAGGGCACTGTACGGGCAAACGCGTGCACTCGTGGGCCACATCGGGTGCACCGACGATCGGCACGGCTGAACATCGGAGGAGTCAGCGGGGAATTCCTACAGGAGAGACCGAGATGACGACAAGAGTTCCGGTGATGGTCTACGCGGAGGACCCGGTCCTGCGCGCGGGTGTGGTGCACCAGCTGCGGCCGCGGCCCGAGGTGGAGATCCTGACCGCGGAGGAGGAGTCGCGGGCCGCGGTGACGCTGGTGGTGGTCGACGAGGTCGACGACAACGCGACCCGGCTGCTCCGCAGGCTGCAGCGGTCCTCGACCACCCGCACGGGCGTGGTCGTCGGCCGGATCGACCGGGAGGCCCTGCGGACCACAGTGGACTGTGAGGTCGCCGCCGTGATCCGCCGCGCGGAGGCGAACCAGGACCACCTGGTGAACGCGATCCTCGCGATGGCGAAGGGGGAGGCGGTCCTGCCGGGCGACCTGGTGGCCACCCTGCTCGACCACGTGGGGAAGATCCAGCGGCACACCCTCGACCCGAACGGCCTCACGCTGTCCACGCTCACGCCGAGGGAGACCGACATGCTGCGGCTGATCGCCGAGGGCTTCGGCACCGCGGAGATCGCCACCAAACTGTCCTATTCGGAAAGAACGGTGAAGAACATCCTGCATGGCGTCACCACGCGTCTGAACCTGCGCAACCGCGCGCACGCCGTGGGTTACGTGATGCGGCAGGGGCTGATCTGACCGCCGTTGCCCCAACCGCCACCGGGTCTGCCCCGCGGGTGCCCGCGCGGACCTCGAAGCGCGCACCGGGTGCGGCGACGATGGCGGCGAGGACTGGGAGGTGCGATCTTGTCCAGAACCCGAGCCCGGGTCGTGCTCGCCGTGGTGTTGTTGCTGAGCGCGGTGTTCGTGGTGGTGCGCGGCAGCACGCCGCCGCCGGCCGCCGCGCAGCAACAGGTCCCGTTCGCCGGCGGCCGGATCGCCTTCGCGGGCACCGGGCACCGGAGCATCGGGGTGGTGACCGACCCGGCGCCGGCCCGGCCGGGCGCGAGCGAGCCGCTCTTCGGCGCGGGCCCGGCGCACTTCGACGACGACGTGTCGGCACGGGGGAACCTCGTGGTGTTCACGAGCCGCCGGGACAGCGTGGCGCCGCAGGTGTACCTGCGTGCCGCGGACGGCTCGGTGCACGGGCTCACCACCGACCGGGACGCCGCCCACCCGCGGCTGTCCCCGGACCTGCGCTCGGTCGTGTTCGACTCGGCCGAGGGCGGCGAGCGGGACCTGTGGCTCGTCGGGGCCGACGGGACCGGGTTGCGCCGGCTCACCGACACCGCCGGCGCGGACACGTGGCCCACGTTCTCGCCGGACGGCACGCAGGTCGCGTTCGCGAGCGACCGCGGGGGCGTCAGCCAGATCTACCGCCAGCCGGTCGCGGGCGGGGTGGCGGTGCCGGTGACCGACGAACCGGCCGGGGCCACCGAGCCCGCCTGGAACGCGCGGGACGGCCGCATCGCCTACACCGCGGGCGGCGACCAGATCCGGGTCGACGGCACCCCGCTGCTCGGCGGCGACCAGGCCGGCCGGCAAACCCGCTGGCCGGTGTGGAAACCGGACGGGACGGGCCTGCTCTTCCTCAGCCCGGACGAGGAGGACGGGAACGTCGCGGACGTGTACGAAGTGGACACCACGCCGGGGCTGCCGGCGACCGCCGCACCCGGCCTGCTGCTCGGCGAGGACCGGGACGTCACCTCGCCGGCGTGGCTGGACGACCCCGCACGGCTGCTGGTGTCCCACACCAGCGCGCCCACCCGGACGACGGCCACGCTGCAGGACATCCGGCCCGACGGCAGCGACCCGCGCGACCTCGACGTGCCGCTGCTCCGCGAGGACCCCGAGGCCGTGAACGACTCGAACCTGCTGTTCCACCCACGGGCCGGCTTCGACCCGTGGTTCCAGCGCGAGGAGTTCTCCCCGGACGGCCGGCAGCTCGTGGTGACCCGGTTCACCGACGTCGACGGCGTGCGGGCGCAGCGGCTCTGGCTCGTCGACGCCGACGGCGGGAACCCGCGCCTGCTGCCGGTGGCCGACCGGCAGACCACCGACTGGGAGTTCGACCCCGCGTGGTCGCCGGACGGCCGGCTCATCGCCTTCGCCCGGCGCTCACCGGGGGGCGTGCGGCCGGCCGGCGGCCAGAGCCACGTGGTGATCGCCGACGTGGCCACGGGCACGGTGGTCGGGCGGCTGGTCCCACCGCCCGAGGCCGCCGACCAGGAGGACACCCAACCCGCGTGGTCGCCGGACGGCGGCACGCTCTCGTTCACCCGCGGCATCGTCAGCGACGGGCCGAACGGCGAGGTCCGCGACAACCACGTGTGGACCGCGCGGACCGGCACCCTCGACGAGCAACGCGACCTGTCCGTGGCGGTGTGCGGGTTCGACTGCGCGGTCACCGACGACAGCTCCGCGTTCAGCCCGGACGGCGCGAGCCTGGTGTTCAACCGGGAGAACGACGGGCTGCTCCGGGTCTCGTTGGCGGACAACGGGTGCCAGGTCCTGCTGCCCGCGGGCGCGAACACCTGCGCCACCCCGATCAACGCCCCGGCCGGGCCGTTCCAGCCGCGGGACGCGGCGTTCTCCCCGGACGGGACGCAGATCGTGCTGACCACCCGCCGCACGCAGGCCGCGGCCTCGCCGGAGGAACTGGCGGTGCTGGACCCGGCGACCGGCGCGCTGGACCGCATCGCCACCGGCCTGCCCGGCCGGCAGAAGGAACCGGCGTGGCAGCCGTCGGCGGACCTGGTCGTGTCCGCGCCACCGTCGGTGTCCGTCGTGGACGTCGGGGGAGCGGCGCCGGTGGCCGTGACGGTGACCAACCGCGGCCCGACGGACGTGCGGGACGCGCAACTGGTCGTCGCCGTGCCGGACGGCGTGCGCCTGGACGACGTGCGCCCGACCGGGGGCACGTGCGACGGGCCCCGGTGCGCCCTGGGACCGTTGGCACGCGGCGAAAGCGTGCGGATCGACGCGGACCTCGTGGGCCTCGCACCCGGCCGGCAGGTGGTGACGTGGTCGGTGGCCGGTGACGTGCTCGACGTGCGGCCCTCGGACAACGCGGCGGCGACCAGGCTGGCCGTGCGTGCGCCGCCCGCGCCGCCACCAGCGCCCGCCGGGCCGGGGCTCGGGGTCGTGGTGCAGCCCGAACCGTCCTATGTGGGCGGTCTGGCGACCGTGCGGTACACCGTGCGCAACGGCGGTGGCAGCCCCGCCACCGGGCTGCGGCTGGACTTCCAGTTGCCGGCCGCCATGCCGGTCGCCACGCTGCCGCCGGGATGCTCGGCCGCCGGCTGTGCGCTGTCCGACCTGGCACCCGGCGAGTCGCGGGTGGTGCAGGTGCTCCTCGCGCCGAACACACCCGTGCGCACCGAGGTGCGGGGCGCGCTGCGCACCACCGGCACCGATGCCAACCCCGGCGACAACACGGCCCGCGCGCCCATGACCGTGCTCCAGCCCAGGATCGTCGCGGTGCCGGCGATCGGCAAGCCGGGCTTCGTGACCTCGGTGCGGGGCCTCGACTTCCCGCCCGGCGTGCCGGTGCGGCTGACGTGGACGCCGGGCATCACCGCGGCCGCGCTGCCGACGATCCCGCGCCGGGACGGGAGTTTCGCCGCACAGCTGCTGATCCTGACCAAGGACCAGACCGGGCCGCGCACGATCACCGCGACCGGCCCCGGCTTCGCGCCGGCCACGACACCGTTCCTGGTCGTACCCGGCACGTTCGCGCCACCGGACATGGTGGCACGCAGGTGAGCCCGAGGAGGCACCGATGATCCACGAGGTCGACGAGGCGATCCGCCGGCTGCTCACCGCCGGCGACGTGCCGGGCGAGCAGGGCGAGCTGGCGTTCGAGGCGCCGACGACGGACTGGACGTCGCGGCGCAACGCCCCCACGGTCAACGTGTTCCTGTACGACATCCGGGAGGACCTGAGCCGGCGCAAGACCGGCGAGCTGGAGGTGCACGGCGAGGACGGCGTACTGCTCGGCTGGCGCGGCTCCGCGCGATGGTTCCAACTGTCCTACCTGGTCACCGCGTGGACCAACCGGCCGCAGGACGAGCACCGGTTGCTGTCACAGGCCCTGGCCGCGCTGATCCGTGCCGAGCGGATGGCCCCGGAGTGGCTGACCGGGACACTGGCCGAGCTGGGCCTGTCCGTCACGGTGCAGGCGGGCACCCCGGTTACGGAGGGCGGCGCCGCGTCGGACGTGTGGTCCGCGCTGGGCGGCGACCTGAAGCCGGCGATCAACCTGAAGGTGATCGCGCCGCTGGCGGGCGAGTGGACGCCGGCCGGCCCGCCGGTCAGCGAGGGCGTGGTGCTGCGCTCGACCGACCAGGCGCACCGGCTGCGATACGAGGGCCCCACGACGGCGGAAGGCGACGGGTTCGCGGTGACGCGCTCCCGCCCGCTCCCCACGCCCCGCCGCCGCCGCGGCGAACCAATCCGATGACGGCGGTGTCCCCCACCCGGGCCGGGGAGACCCTCTCCTCGGCCGCGGAGCCCGTTTCCCTGGATGCGAAGACTGTCGCCTCGGCTGCGGGGGTTGTTTCCGCGGCTGCGGAGGTGGTTTCTTCGGCTGCAGAGGTCGTTTCCCCGGACGCGGAAGTCGTTTCTTCGGCTGCGGGAGTCGTTTCCCTGGACGCGGGGGTTGTTTCTTCGGTTGCGGGGGTTGTTTCCCTGGACGCGGGGGTTGTTTCTTTGGCTGCGGAGGCTGTTTCCTCGGCTGCGGAGGTCGTGTCTTCGGTTGCGGGGGTTGTTTCTTTGGCTGCGGGGGCCGTCGCCTCGGCTGCGGAGGTCGTGTCTTCGGATGCGGAGGCTGATTCTTTGGCTGCGGAGGTCGTTTCCCCGGCTGCGGGAGCCGTCTCCTCGGACTCCGGGGCCGTGTCCCCGGAGGTGGGGATCGTTGACCAGGACGCGGACCTGGCCGACCTGTGGCGGCGGCTCGGCGGCGTGGAGCAGCGGGTCCGGCGGTCGGTGGCC
>NZ_JBJMIE010000011.1:0-7176 GCF_045807065.1 Actinophytocola sp.
ATCGAGGAGCCGAAGGCGCGCTACACCGGCGACATCGCCCGCGCGGCCGTGGTGACCAACGAGCCGGTGCGGCGCTGGCGGATCACGGGCACGGACCTCATGCCGAGGTTCGCGCCGATCGACGTGTTCGGCATGGGCCTGGACGGCCTGGACTTCGAGGGCGTCACCCCGATCGGTGACCTCCCGCACGACCGGCTGCACCCGGAGATGGCCCGCCGCCGGGCGTACCTGCACGTCACGCGCTGGACGTCGCTCGGCCTGTCGCTGATCGAGGCCATGCAGATCGGCATGCCGGTCGTGTGCCTGGCCGCGACCGAGGCCGTGGAGGCGGTGCCGCCGGAGGCCGGCGTGCTGTCGACGAACCTCGACGTGCTGGCGACCGGCCTGCGGGAGCTGATGGCGGAGCCGGAGCTGGCGGCGCGGATGGGCAAGCAGGCCCGTGAGCACGCGTTGCGGCGCTACGGCCTGCCCCGCTTCCTCGCCGACTGGGACAGCGTGCTGGCCTCCCTCTCTCCCCGGTGACCCGCGCGAACGCGGCGCCGGCCTCGTTCGGGTCGCGGTAGAGGTCGCGGTAGCGGCGGTTCGACAGCCAAATCATGGCGCTGAGCAACTCCGCGTCCGCGCCGTGGCCGCGTGGGTACTCGACGAGCCGGGGCGTGGGGAACTCGATGCCGTCGATCTCCTTCCGCACCCGCATGCGCGTCGGTCGCACGGGTGCGCGTTACCCGGCGCGCAGGGGAAAACCCTCCAGGTGCGGCCGTCCGCCGAGGTGCCCGACGGCGACGCCCGCGGCGGCGACCGCCCGCTCCGCCGCCTCGGCCGGCTCGCCGCCCCGCACCAGGACGGCGGTCAGGGTCGCGACGAGCGCGTCACCCGCGCCGGTCGTGTCGACGACGCGCTCGTCACCGTGCCGGAACACGCGTGCGCCGTCCCGCCACACGAACACGTCACCGTCCGCCACGGCGAGCGCCACGAGCGTCAGGTCGTGCCGGGCCAGCAGCTCCCGCCCCGCGTCCACGGCCTCGTCCGCGTCGCGCGCGCCGGTCAGCCGACGTGCCTCGGTGGCGTCGGCACGCACCACGTCCGCGCCGGCGAGGACGTCGTCGTCGCGCGGCGTCCCGTCGAGCACCACGAGTCCGCCGGACGCCCGCACGGCGGCGAGCGCGGCGCCGGCCGGTTGCTGCAGCTGCACGATCGTGGCACTGGCCGAGCCCAGGACGTCCCGCGCGGCGACCACGTCGTCCTCGGTGAGCAGCACCTCTGCCGGCAGGTGCTCGACGTAGTGCCAGTGCGCGTCGTCGTCGACGAGGCTGACGATGAGCCCGGTCGTGGCGCCCGCCCGGCGCACCACCGGCGCCACGTCGATCCCGTCGGCGCGCGCCCGCTCCAGCACGTGGTCGTCGTCGCCGACCACGCCGAGCAGCGCGACGGGCAGGCCGAGCTGTGCCAGCGCGACGGCCTGGTTGGCACCCTTGCCGCCGAGCACCTCGATCCGCTCGACCGCGGGCACGGCCTCCTGTGCCCCGGGAGCGTGCCCGACCCGCAGCACGAGGTCCCGCGCGACCTGCCCCACCACGACGATCTTCTCCGACATGGCCGCCGGATACCCGGGGCGCACACGAGTGAATCGGCAGCTGCTCGGCAGTCGGCCGGCAGAACCCTGCGAGCCCTAGCACGACGGCGGCCAGAACTCGCAGGTCCATCCCCCGGTGGTGTAAGAAAACCCCCTGTTTCGTTGACGACACCCACGCGTGCGACGCTGGCGGGCTACCTTGGGACACATGGGGATCGGGCGAGTGTGCGTGGTGCTGGCGTCGGTGCTGGTGCTGGCGGGGTGCCAAGAGGTCAGCGAGGCGGCCGACAACGTCGGCGCGGCCACGGACAAGGCGTCCGTGTGCGCGGAGGCGCTCGGGCTCGCCGACCTCAACCCGCTCGTCGACTCCGACAAGCTCAAGGCGCGTGCCGAGGACAAGGAGCGCCGCCTGCGCGAGCTGGCCGACAACGTGGCCGACGAGGACGTCAAGGCCTCGCTGCTCGGGCTCGCCGACTCCTATGTGCAGGTGCAGAAGGAACACATCGAGGACGCCGGTGTCGTCGCCAGGTGGGTGCGGCACAACACCGAACGCCTCGACGCGCTGCGGAAGGCGTGCACGTAGTCCTTCCCCCGGCAGCGATCGTCAGGCGGGGCTTCGCGGCGTCGGCGCCAGCACGAACGGCACCTCGTTCTCGTCGTCCGTCAGCTCGTCGAGCGGGGTCGTGAACACCAGGGTCGACTCGGGCAGCGTGTCGTGGTCGGTCAGACCGGTGACGCGCAGTACCCGCACCGCTTCCGGATCGCGCGCCGGTGGGAACTTCGCCCGCACCCCGAGGTCGCGGAGCACCGTGGGATAGCTGACGATGTCGACGGTCAGCACGCCGTCCTCAAGGTGGCGGTCCGCGTAGGCGTGCGTGCCGAGTACCCGGGGTGCGCCCGTGTTCGCGTCCGGCTCGCTCAGCTCGCCCAGCGCGACCACCGCCAGTTCCTCGTCGGAGCCCTCCGGGTCGATGACGACCGCAAGTACCAACTCGTCGGGGTCGTCCGGGTTGATCCCGGTCTCCAGCTCCACCTCGGCCACGGTCGAGGAACCTACCGTGAGACCGCCGCACTACCCCGCGAGACGGGGTCGCGTTGCTCCGGACGGCCCAATCCGGCGGGAAACGGGTTTCCCGTTCGGGTCGCTCGGGCACTACCGCCAGTGTCCACATGTGTAGACGAAAGGAGCGCGCGATGTCGACCGCGGCAATCGTCATCCTGGTTGTCGTGCTGCTCGCCGTGTTGTTCGCGGCCGGGTGGTTCTTCGGAGGCTATGCGCGCAGCCGGCGCCTGCGCAACCGCTTCGGCCCCGAGTACGACCGGAGTCTCGAGTCGGCGGAGAGCCGCAAGGCCGCCGAGCGGGAGCTGACGGCCAGGGAGAAGCGTTACGCACAGCTGGAACTGCGGCCGCTGTCCGTCGCCGCGCGGGCCCGTTACACCGAGCAGTGGGCCCGGCTCCAGGAACAGTTCGTCGACAACCCGACCAGCAGCGTCGCCGACGCGGACAAGCTGGTGCACGCCGTGATGCGTGACCGCGGGTACCCGACCGACGACTTCGAGCAGCAGGCCGCCGACCTGTCCGTCGAGCACGGCGAGGTGGTCGGCCACTACCGCGACGCGCACCACATCCGCGGCCGCGAGGACGCCGGTACCGAGGACCTGCGCAACGCCCTCATGCACTACCGCACGATGTTCCGCGCGTTGGTCGGTCCGGTTGAGACGGACACGCCGGTCGACGTGCCGGCCGCCCGCCAGAACGCCGACCAGGCCGTCGACCACGACGGCACGCGGCGCGTGAAGAGCTGAGGTGAGCGATGACTGAGAACAGAGCGCGAATCGTCCAGGAACCCACCGGGTACGACTACCCCGCCACCGACCGTATCCCCGCTCAGGGTGATTTTCCCGACGGTCAGACCACTGTGGGATGGTCGGAGGAGGAGACCCAGGACGGGACGGCGAGCACATCCGACGGCCAGCCGCACAACGCCGGCCTGTCGGCCGACGAGGCCTACGCCCCGACGCCGCCGGCGGATGACGCCCATGACGACAACCTCGACGACACCCACGAAGACACCTACGGCAACCGCGACGACACCCACGACGGGGTCGCGACCATGCCGGAGCCCGAGCCGGTCGACCGGATCGAGCGTGACGAGCCCGTCGCGGAGCCGGCCGGCAACCACGCCGCCGGGTCCGTCGAGGCGTCCGGCGGCGAGGGGTTCTTCCCCGAGGACACGGTGACCGGGTTCCGCGACCGGTGGCGTGAGCTGCAGTCCGGCTTCGTCGACGACCCGCAGCAGGCCGTGCGCGGCGCCGACGAGCTCGTCAGCGAGATCATGCGTGAGCTGGCCGACCGCAAGCAGAGCATCGAGGAGCACTGGCGCGCCGGCGCCAACGACACCGAGGAGCTCCGGGTCGCCATCCAGGAGTACCGATCATTCCTGAACCAGTTGTTGAACGCATAAGTAGTAATCACACGAGGGCTGTCCGCAATCGGGCAGCCCTCGTTGTTATTTATTGACCCGGTGCAACCTCGGTCAATTTGGCGGCTTCCGCAATGCAAGTTGCAGGCCCGGAAGCCCTGGCTACCAGGGCTTGACATGCAACGTGAAAGCGTCTTCTATTCAGCTCGCTAGCTGTGAGTTCGATCTGGTAAGCACAGTTTCGATCTGATAACAGAAGTTACCGTGCGTTGCCGGGGGTCGCGTGCGTTCAAGAGGGGGTTTCGCCATGCCTGCTTCCGGTCATGCTCACCATTTCGCGATGGGCACGTGGCTGTTGTTCTTCGCGTATTTGGTTTCCGTGGTCGGCTGCGTCATCGGCCTGGCGTGCACGCTGCAGGCCCGCCACGACGACGGCAGGCCGCGGCTGGGGTGGCTCGCGGGCGCGGCGGTCTCGATCGGCGGCGTCGGCATCTGGCTCATGCACTTCATCGCCATGCTCGGCTTCGACACGCCGGGTACGCCCGTCCGCTACGACATCGGGCGCACGGCGCTCTCGGCGGTCCTCTCGATCGCCGCGGTGTTCATCGGGCTCGTGGTGTTCGGTGTCCGGACCCGCTTCTCGATGTGGCGGCTGGTGCTCGGCGGGGTGATCATGGGACTCGCCGTCAACCTCATGCACTACACCGGCATGTGGGCGGTGCAGATCCAGGGCACGATCACCTACAACGACGCGCTGGTGTGGCTGTCGATCGGGATCGCGGTCGTCGCGGCCACCGTGGCGCTGTGGTTCACCGTGCTGTTCGACGGCATCGCGCTGCGCCTCGCGGCCGGCGCGGTCATGGGGATCGCCGTCACCGCCATGCACTACACCGGCATGGCGGCGGTCGAGGTGCACATCGACACGAACGCGCCGCCGCCGGCCGGGGTCGAGGTGTTCACCTTCCTGTTCCCGGTGTTCGTGCTGGCCGTGATCGCGCTGGCGGTCCCGATCTACGCGGTGCTGATGGCCGCCACGTGGCAGGAGAACGAGGAGGCCGCCGCGCTCGAGGCGGTGGCGCCGGCGCCGGGGGAGCCCGCCGCGCCACGGCGCACCGAGCACCGTTACATGCGGCAGGCGAGCAACCAGGGTGTGCGTGGGGTGCAGGAGCTGGTCAACCGGTTCGCGGAGGAGCGGCAGCGGTTGCCGCGGGAGCCGCAACAGCGGGAGCCGCAACAACAGCGTGAGCAGCGCCAGGAGCAGCAGGAGCTGCCGGTGCGCCGACCGTCGCACCGCTGAGACTTGGGCGCCGGGCGCCCCTCCCGATCGTCGTCATGTCCTGCCACCCCCTCAGGGCATGGCGACGATCCCCCTTTCCACGGCCGCCGCGGCGAAGTCGACCAGGCGGCTCGTGGAGATGCGGGCCTGCAGCGAGCCGCCGTGCACGAGGTCGTCCGCGAGGCCGATGAGCGAGTCCCACACCCAGTAGGCCATGGCCGGGTGGTCGACCAGCGTCTGCCCTGACGCGGCGGCCGTCTCCCGCAATGCTCGTTCCAGCGCGCGGGTCATCCCGCGGAACACCGCCGCCGACGCGACCGCCCGCTTGCCGCGCGGGCCGCCCGCCAACACCTTCGCCTGCCACTGCTGCGCCGAGCGCCCGAACAACCGCCAGATCTCCCGCACCTGCGGCAGGATCTCCTTGCACAGCCCGGCGATGCCGACCCCGCGGTCGAGGCCGTCGAGCGTGGTCGCCAGGCTTTCCAGCCGGCCGCCCAGCAGCGCGACGAACACGTCCTCCTTGCCGTCGAAGTACTGGTAGAGGGTGCCGGAGCTGACCCCCGCGCCGGCGGCGATCGCGCGCATCGTCAGGCCAGCGTAGCCGGACTCGGCCAGCAGCTTCTCCGCCGACCGCAGGATGTCGCGCCGGCGCCCCTCCGCGTCACCCCAGGTGGTTGTGCTCGCCACGAGCACCACGGTACCGCAAACCGAACGATGTCCAGAGCATATTGAACGTTGTTCAAAAGGCGCGTACCGTCGCGTTGGTGCGAACACACCTCGACTGGCTCGAGGCGGAGAGCATCGACATCATGCGCGAGGCGGCCGCCGAGAGCGAACGTCCTGTCCTCCTGTACTCCATCGGCAAGGACTCCTCGACCCTGCTCCACCTGGCGCGCAAGGCGTTCTACCCGTCGAGGCCGCCGTTCCCCCTGCTGCACGTGGACACCACGTGGAAGTTCCGCGAGATGATCGCCTTCAGGGACGCCACTGTGCGCGATCAGCTCGGCCTCGAGCTGATCGTGCACCGCAACCCGGAGTGCCTGGCGTTGGGCGTCAACCCGTTCGACCACGGCTCGGCCGTCCACACCGACATGTGGAAGACCCAGGGCCTGCGCCAGGCTCTGGACGAGCACCGGTTCGACCTCGCGTTCGGTGGCGCCCGCCGCGACGAGGAACCGGTGCGTGCCAAGGAACGCGTCTTCTCGTTTCGCACGGCCGACCACCAGTGGGACCCCCGCGGCCAGCGACCCGAGCTGTGGCGGCTGTACAACGCGCGGAAGGCGCCCGGCGAGAGCATCCGCGTGTTCCCCCTGTCGAACTGGACCGAGCTGGACGTCTGGCGCTACATCGAGCGCGAGGAGATCCCCGTGGTGCCGCTGTACTTCGCCGCGCCGCGACCCGTGGTGGAGCGCGACGGCACCCTGATCATGGTCGACGACGACCGCATGCCCCTGCGGCCGGGGGAGGAGCCGGCGCGGCGGATGGTCCGCTTCCGCACGCTCGGCTGCTACCCGCTCACCGGCGCGATCCCCAGCACGGCGACCACCCTGCGCGAGGTCATCGCGGAGACCGCCGCCGCCGACGTCTCGGAGCGGCAGGGCCGGGTGATCGACCGGGACCAGTCCGGCTCGATGGAGCGCAAGAAGCGCGAGGGGTACTTCTGATGGACCTCCGGAGCGAAGCGGCCCAGCCGACCCTGCGCTTCCTCACGTGTGGCAGCGTCGACGACGGCAAGAGCACGCTGATCGGCCGGCTGCTGTACGACACGCGCGTCCTGCACAGTGACCAGCTGGCCGCGCTCTCCGCGCGGGACATGGACTTCGCGTCGCTGGTCGACGGGCTGCTGGCCGAACGCGAGCAGGGCATCAAGATAGATGTGTAGTTCGTGTTGTTGGGTAAGTTTG
>NZ_JBJMIE010000012.1:0-11990 GCF_045807065.1 Actinophytocola sp.
GCCTCGGCGGCCGCGGCCGCCGACGCGACGGCCCGGTCGCGTTCCACGCGGCACCGGTCGGCCTCGACGGTCGCGGCCCGCACAGCTTCCTCGGCGTCGTCGGTGGCCTGCCGCGCCTCGGCGGCGGCGGCCGCGGCGGCGTCCTCGGCGCGCTGGCGCAGCCCCCGTTCGCGGGCGGCGGCCTCCTCGGCCTCGGCGACGCGGGCGGCGGCGCTGTCCAGCTCAGCGGCGAGGGTGTCGCGCAGGGCGGTCGCGGCGGCGAGCACGTCACTCAGGGGCTCGACGACATCGGCGGCCGCCGCGGCGAACGCGCTGGTCGCGGACGTGAGGGCGGTGTCGGCAGCGGTGCCGAGCGCCTCGGTGAGCGCGTCCTGGGCGGCGGCCAGCTGCTTGCACGTCTTGCCGCCGGGCCACGTCCGCTCCGGGCAGTAGGCGAACGGACGCCCCCCGCGCGGCCCCGGCGCCGGCAGCGGCGCCCGGCAGTGGCTGAACCCGCACAGCGAGTCCGTCTCGACGGTTTCCACGACCACATCGACCATGCCCGCAGTCTAGTAATAGCTCACATAACTCGAAACCCGGGTTGTACTTACGATATCCATAACCATACTCGGCTACAGAACTCAGCTTTTGTAGCTAAGATGCCAGGTATGACGACAGGGGAGCTGACGCGGGCGGCGGATGGGCCGTGGCCAGGCGTGGACCGGCCCGCGGAGCTGCTGAACGAGATCGCGGAGTGGCTCGACGGCTACGGCAACCGCGCCACGAGAAGGACGTACGCGGAGGGCCTTGGCCTACCCGTAACCGCACACGACATCCGGGACTGGCTACCGCCAGCCGACGAGAGCCCGAAAACTACGAAGGTTTCGAACACCTGGCCGGCGGCCGTCGCGCACTACGCCAAGGCCGTCGCGACCCCCTCGGGCGAGGCGGCCCGGCACCGCCCTCCCCCGGCCGCGCGCGGACGGTTCCGGCACCTGCACTGGTTCCGCTGGTGCGCCTCCAGCGGCCTCGACCCGCTCACCGCCACGTCCACACACGTCAAGGCCTGGCTCGACGCCCTCAACACCGCCGGGGCGGCACCCGCGACCCGTGACCGCATGCTCGCCACCGTCAAGGCCCTCTACACCCACCTCGCCGACACCGGGCTCGCCGCTGGCAACCCCGCCGCGCTCAACCGCCGCCGGCTCGGCCTCGACGCCACCACCGGCAGCACCACCGGCACCGTCGTCCTCACCACCGCCCAGGTCAAGGCCCTCTACACCGCCGCACGCACCCCGCGCCGCGGCGCCAGCACCCTCGACACCGCCCGCGCGAGCGCCGTCGTCGCCCTGTTCACCCTCGGGCTGCGGGTCAGCGAGCTGTGCGGCCTGGACCGCGGCGACCTCCACGTCACCCGCGGCCGCCGCGCCCTGCGCGTGCACGGCAAGGGCGGCAAGACCCGCGTCGTCTACCTGCACGACGCCGCCGACACCGCGCTCACCGCCTACCTGCGTGAACGCGACGCCGGGGCCGGCACCACCGTCACCCGCCGCACCGTGCCCGCCGACTCACCCCTGCTGGTCACCCGCACCGGCCACCGCTTCCGCCGCCAGGCCGTCTGGCAGCTGCTCCAGCGCCTGTCCGCCGACACCCCGCTGCACCCGCACGCGCTGCGCCACTTCTACGTCACCACCGCCGTCGAGGCGGGCGCCCAGCTCGTCCACGTCCAGGCCGACGTCGGCCACACCAGCATCGACACCACCGAACAGGTCTACAACAACGCCGCCCGCGACCCCTCCCGCAGCGCCGTCGACCTCGTCGGCGACGTCCTGGACCTGGGCTGAGAAGGTGGCCTGCCCGTCAGCCCAGCAGCCGGCGCAGCAGGGTGCGTTCCGCCTCGCTCGTGGCCGTGGCCAGCGCGTTCCCGTAGGCCGCCGCCGCCTCCTCGGTCCGGCCCAGGCGGGTGAGCAGGTGACCGCGGACGGAGTGGTACAGGTGGTAGCGGCCCAGCTCGAGCGCGTCCACCAGCGCCAACGCCTCGGCCGGGCCGGCGACCTCGCCGACCGCGACCGCACGGTTCAGCGCCACCACCGGGGTCGGGGCGAGGGCCATCAGCTGGTCGTACAGGGCGAGGATCTGCGCCCAGTCGGTCTCACCGGTGGACGCGGCGTCGCTGTGCACGGCGTTGATCGCGGCCTGGAGCTGGTAGGGGCCCGGCTGGTTGCGGCGCAGGCACCGGCGGACCAGGTCCTGGCCCTCCTCGACCAGCGCGTGGTCCCAGCGCGACCGGTCCTGGTCGGACAGCAGGACCAGTTCGCCGTAGGGGCTCGTGCGGGCGGGGCGGCGGGACTCGCTCAACAGCATGAGGGCCAGCAGGCCCAGCACCTCCGGCTCGTCGGGCATCAGGGCGGCCAGCACCCGGCCGAGCCGGACGGCCTCCGCGGACAGTTCCGGCCGGTCCAGGTGGCCCTCGTTGAAGATCAGGTACACCACCGCCAGGACACCACGCACCCGCTCCGGCAGGTCGGCCTCGTGCGGCACGCGGTACGGGATGCCCGCGTCGCGGATCTTGTTCTTCGCCCGCACCAGGCGCTGGGCCATGGTCGGCTCGGGCACCAGGAACGCGCGGGCGACCTCGGCCGTGCTCAGACCACCGATCAGCCGCAACGTCAGCGCGACCCGCACGCCGAGCGCGAGTGCCGGGTGGCAGCAGGTGAAGATCAGCCTCATGCGGTCGTCACGCACCGGACCCTCCTCCGCCGGTTCGTCGGCCGACAGCAGGTCGAGGGCCTGCCGGTGCCGCTCGTCCCGGCTGGCCTCGCGCCGCAGCCGATCGATGGCCCGGTTGCGCGCGGTCGTGATCAGCCAACCGGCGGGGCTGGCCGGTAAACCGTCGACCGGCCAGCGGCGTACCGCCTCGACGAACGCGTCCTGCACGCACTCCTCGGCCAACCCGATGTCGCCCACCGCCCGGACCAGCACGGACACCGCCCGCCCGTACTCGGCCCGGTAGATCTCGTCGATGCTCACGCGCCCTCGACTCGCTCCGCAGGCTCCGCTCATGTGCTCTCGGTTCGCTCCGCAAGCTCCGCTCATCGACGCGGCGCGTACATGATCACGGCGACGCCGACCAGGCAGATCGCGGCGCCGAGGTAGTCCCACCGGTCCGGCCGGAACCGGTCGACCACCACACCCCACGCCAGCGACGCGGCCACGAAGACCCCGCCGTACGCGGCGAGGATCCGGCCGAAGTGCGCGTCGGGCTGGAACGTGGCCACGAACCCGTACACGCCGAGCGCCAGCACACCTCCCGCGATCCACCACAGGCCGCGGTCCTCGCGCCACCCCTGCCACACCAGCCACGCGCCCCCGATCTCGGCGAGCGCCGCCAGCACGAACAACACCAGCGAACGAACAACCGTCATTGGAACGGCCGCACCTCCACCGACAACGGCGCGAGCACCACGGCGAGCCTGCGGCCCCAGGCCAGCGCCTCGTCGAGGTCCGCCGCCCGGATGATCGTGAACCCGCCGAGGAACTCCCTCGCCTCCACGAACGGGCCGTCGGTCACCAGGACGTCGTCGTCGGTGGCGCGCAGGACCGTGGCGGTGCTCGGCGGGTGCAGACCGCCGGCGAAGACCCAGGCGCCGGCCGCGCGCAGCTCGTCGTTGAGCGCGTCCAGGTCGTTCCTGATCCGGGCCAGCACCTCCGGCTCCGGTGCGCCGTCCGGCTGGTAGATGCTCAGCAGGTACTGCTTCATGGCGGTGATCCTCCCGGACGGAACTGCTCGGTCGACACCTACACGAACGAGCTCCCGGCGGATCGACACCCTTCCGCTGTGCGCGCTCACGCCACCGGCGTGACCAGGGTGCCGTCGGTCATGAACTGCTGGAGGTTGCGGAACGCCAGGTCCCCCATCGCCTCGCGGGTCTCGGTGTCCGCGCTCCCGATGTGGGGCAGGAGCACCACGTCGTCCCTGTCCAGCAACGCGGGCGGCACGTTCGGCTCGTCGGCGAACACGTCCAGCGCGGCACCGGCGATCGTGCCCGCCCGCAGGGCCTCGACCAGCGCCGGTTCGTCGACCACGCTGCCGCGGGCGATGTTCACCAGGTAGCCCGACGGCCCGAGCGCCGCCAGCACCGCCGCCGACACCAGGCCGGCGGTCGCGGAGCCACCCGAGGTCGCCACCACCAGCACGTCGACCCCGGCCGCGAGCGCGGCGGGCGAGTCGGCGTAGGTGTAGGGGACGTCGGGGATCTGGTGGCGGGAGTGGTAGCTCAGCACGCAGTCGAACGCGGTGAGGCGGTGGGCGATGGCGCGGCCGATCCGGCCGAGGCCGAGGATGCCGACCCGCCGCCCGGTGACCTTCACCGCGAGCGGGAACTGGCCGTGCGCCCAGTCGCCGCGGCGGACGAAGCGGTCGGCCGCGGACATGCGGCGCAGCACGTCGATCAGGCCGCCGACGGCGAGGTCGGCGACGGAGTCGGTCAGCACGTCGGGGGTGTTGCTGACGACGATCCCGCGTGCGCGGGCGTGGTCGACGTCGGTGGTCTCGTAGCCGACGCCGAAGTGGACGATCGCCCGCAGGTTCGGCAGCGCGTCCATCTGCTCGTTGCTGACGCCGTACTTGGAGGTGGTGACCGCGGCGACGACCTCGTCCGACGGCTCGTCGACGATCTTGTAGTGGCCGCGCAGCGCCTCGTCCAGCGACGGGAGCAGCGGGCACACCCGCAGCACGCTCACGCGTTGTCCAACGCGGGTCGTTTCGGGTCGAACCGCCAGCCTGGCACGAGGTAACGCATGGCGACAGTATCGTCCCGTGCGCCGAGCGCTGCCCGCCGGTACAGCTCGTGCGCCGCCTCGACCTGGTCGAGGTCGAGGGTGACGCCGAGACCGGACCGGGCCGGCACGGCCAGGTGGCCGTCGACCAGCGGGATCGGCTCGGTGGTCAGGCGTTGGCCGTCCTGCCAGATCCAGTGGGTGTCGATGGCGGTGATGTCCCCGGGGGCGGCGGCCGCCACGTGCGTGAACATCGCCAGCGACACGTCGAAGTGGTTGTTGGAGTGCGAGCCCCAGGTCAGGCCCCACGCCTGGCACAGCTGCGCCACCCGCACCGAGCCCCGCATGGTCCAGAAGTGCGGGTCGGCGAGGGGGATGTCCACGGCGGACTGCCGCACGGCGTGGCCGAGCTGGCGCCAGTCGGTGGCCACCATGTTCGTGGCGGTGGGCAGTCCGGTGGCGCGGCGGAACTCCGCCAGGGTCTCCCGCCCGGAGTAGCCCTCCTCCGCGCCGCACGGGTCCTCGGCGTAGGCCAGGACGTCGCGCAGCGCGCGGCCGTGGCGGATGGCGTCGCGCAGCAGCCAGCCGCCGTTCGGGTCCAGCGTGAGGTCGGCGTCGGGGAACCGGGCGGCCAGGGCCCGCATCACCTCGACCTCGGCCGCGCCCGCGAGCACGCCGCCCTTGAGCTTGAAGTCGGTGAACCCGTACCGGGCGTGCGCGGCCTCGGCCTGCGCGACGATGCCGGCGGGGTCGAGCGCCGGGCGGTCGCGGACGGCGAACCAGCCCGCACCTTCTCCGGTCCGGTACGGCAGGTCGGTCTTGTCGCGGTCGCCGACGAAGAACAGGTAGCCCAGTGCGCGCACGCGGTCGCGTTGCTGGCCCTCGCCGAGCAGCGCCGCGACGGGCACCTCCAGGAACTGGCCGAGCAGGTCGAGCATGGCGGCCTCGATGGCCGTGCGGACGTGCACGGCGACCCGCAGGTCGAAGGTCTGCACGCCCCTGCCGGCCGCGTCGCGGGACCCGAACCGGGCCGCGACCGCGGCCAGCACGGCGTTGTGGGTGCTGACCGGGGCGCCGACCACCAGGTCGCGTGCCTCGGTCAGCGTGTCGGTGATGGCGGGGCCGCCGGGCACCTCACCGACCCCGGTTCGGCCGTCGGAGTCGGTGAGGACCAGCAGGTTCCGCGTGAAGTACGGGCCGTGCGCGCCGCTGAGGTTGAGCAGCATGCTGTCCTGGCCCGCGACAGGGACGACCCGGTAGCCCGTGATGACGGGGGGCGTCACTCGGCGGCCCCGTCACGCAGCCGGGGGATGCCGAGCGGGTTGCCGTCCCGCAGTTCCTCGGGCAGCAGCGCGTCGGGCACGTTCTGGTAGGAGACCGGCCGCTGCCACCGCTCGATGGCGAGGGTGCCGACGGAGGTGGTGGCCGGCGTGGACGTCGCCGGGAACGGGCCGCCGTGCACGACCGCGTGCCCGACCTCGACACCGGTCGGCCACCCGCCGTAGAGCACGCGGCCGGCGAGCAGCTCCAGGCGCGGCAGCAGCGCGGCGACGGTGTCGTGGTCGCTCTCGTCGGCGTGGACGGTCGCGGTCAGCTGGCCTTCGAGGGTGTCGAGGATCCGCTCCAGCTGGGCGAGGTCGCGCACCCGCACGACGAGCGAGGCCGCGCCGAACACCTCCTCCTGCAGCGCGTGCTCGGCGAGGAAGGTGTCGCCGTCGGTGACGAACAACCCGGCCTGCCCGCAGGCGGCGATGGCGTCGTCGGTGCCGCCGACGGCGACCTCGGTCACGCCGGCGGCGTCGACCAGCCGGGTGAAGCCGGCCACGTAGGACTTGTGGATGGCCGTGTTGAGCATCGCCGCGCCGGGCGCGGCCTTGACCGCCTCCCCCGCGGCGGCGAGGAACCCGGTCGGGTCGCCGAGGGCGAACACCAGGCCGGGGTTGGTGCACAGCTGGCCGGCGGAGGTGGTCAGCGAGGCTACGAACTCGGTTCCGAGCGAGGCGCCGGACGACGCGAGCGCGCCGGGCAGCAGGATCACGGGGTTGACCGAGGACATCTCGGCGTAGACCGGGATGGGCACGGGCCTCGACTGCGCGGCGGCGACCAGCGCGAGGCCGCCGGAGCGGGAGCCGGTGAACCCGACCGCGGCGATCCTCGGGTGCTTCACCAGCGCGGTGCCCAGACCGCGGCCGTCACCGAAGAGCAGCGAGAACACGCCCTCCGGCAGGTCGTGTGCCTGCACGGCGGCCCGGATGGCGCGGCCGACCAGCTCGGAGGTGCCGGGGTGGGCGCTGTGCGCCTTCACCACGACCGGCGCGCCGGCCGCGAGCGCGGACGCGGTGTCGCCGCCGGCGACGGAGAACGCGAGCGGGAAGTTGCTGGCCGAGAACACGGCGACCGGGCCGAGCGGCACCTTGCGCTGCCGCAGGTCCGGCTTGGGCAGCGGGGTCCGGTCCGGGTCCGGGGTGTCGAGCCGCGCGCCGAGGAACCGGCCGTCGGCGACCACGGAGGCGAACAGCCGCAGCTGGTTGGTGGTGCGTGCCAGCTCTCCCCGCACGCGGGGCGCGGGGATGCCGGTCTCGGCGACGACCCGCGCGACGAGCGTGTCGCCGAGCGCGTCGATGTTGTCCGCGACGGTCGCCAGGAACGCCGACCGGGCCCGCAGCGAGGTCGCCCGGTAGACCGGGAACGCCTGCCAGGCCAGCGAGACCGCCCGGTCCACGTCGGACTCGTCGCCGAGGCCGTAGCCGGGTTCCAGCTCCTGCCCGGTCGCCGGGTCGACGCCCCGGATCTCCTTGCCCCTGCCCCGCACGTCCGCGGCGCCGATCAGCATCGATCCGGTCAAAGCCAGTGTGGCGGTCATGAAAGCTCCACCTTCTCCACGAGTGTCCTCAGCTCATCGAACTCGCCCGGCGTGAGATCCGCCAAGGGGGGTCGCACGGGGCCGGCGTCCCTGCCGACCGCGCGCAGGCCGGCCTTGACGATCGACACGGCGTAGCCGTTGCGGCGGTCGCGGATCTCGATGTAGGGCAGCACGAACTCGTCCAGCTTGCGGTACACGGTCGCCGCGTCCCTGGCGCGCACGGCCGCGTAGAACTCCAGCGCCCAGTTCGGCGCGAAGTTGAAGATCGCCGACGAGTACGTGGTGACGCCCATCTCCAGGTACGGCAGCGCGTAGGTCTCCGCGGTCGGCAGCCCGCCGATCGACAGCAGCCGCCCGCCCAGCCGCGCGTGGACCCGCGTCATGAGGTCGACGTTGCCGACGCCGTCCTTGAAACCGACCAGGTTCGGGCAGTCCTCGGCCAGCCTGGCGGTGGTGTCGTAGGTGTACCTGGCGTTGGCGCGGTGGTAGACGATCACGCCGAGCGAGGTGGCCGCGCACACCGCCTTCACGTGCGCGACCAGGCCTTCCTGCGGCACCTCGGTCAGGTACGGGGGCAGCAGGAGCAGCCCGGCGGCGCCGGCGGCCTCGGCGTCGCGGGCCATGGCGACGGCGGTCGCGGTGCCGTATCCGGCGGGCGCGAGCACCGGGGTGTCTCCGGCGGAGAGGACGGCGGCCCGCACGACCCGGGCGACCTCGGCCGGGGTCAGCGCGGGGAACTCACCGGTGCCGCCGGCCGCGAACAGGCCCGCGGCCGGGAAGGACGACTGCCAGGCCACGTGCTCGCGGTAGGCGTCCTCGTCGAACGCGAGGTCCGCGGTGGCGTGCGTGACGGGGAACGACAGCAAGCCGGTGCCGAGCGTGTCGCGCAGGGATTCCGGACTCAGGGTCAAGGCAGGCTCCAGTGGTGTCGGGCGACTACTTCGAGCGTATGACCACGTTCGATACCTGTCTAAGTCCAACAACGCATTCTGCGATACCTTCCGCGCATGTCGTTCACGCTGGAGCAGCTGCGCGGGTTCGTGGCCGTGGCCGAGGAGGCCAACTTCGGTCGGGCCGCGGCACGCCTGCGGATCACGCAGCCGCCGCTGTCGCGCCAGGTGCAGAAGCTCGAGCGGGCGCTGGAGGTGCAGCTGCTGGTCAGGACGCCGCGGGCGGTGCTGCTCACGCCGGCGGGCGAGGCGTTCCTGCCGGAGGCCAGGCGCATGCTGAACCTGGCCGAGGCGGCACCGCTCGTCGCCCGCAACGCGGCCCGCGGCACGGCGGGCGCGCTGCGGATCGGGTTCACCGCGATCTCCGCGTTGACCGTGCTGGGCACGTGGATCCGCACGATCACCCAGCACCTGCCGGCGGTGGAGCTGACGCTGACGGAGATGGTCACCCGCGACCAGGTGGACGCGTTGCTCGCCGGTGACATCCACGTCGGGCTCGCCCGCGGCGTGCCGGCGTCGGAGGTGCTCGACACCCGCCGCGTGCACGTGGAGAGCCTGATCCTGGCCTGCCCGCGCGGCCACGCCCTCACCGAGCTGGGCCATCCGCCGACGCTGACCGACGTCGGCCGGCACGACGTGGTCACCTACACCCCGATCGCGGCCCGCTACCTGCAGGAGCTGGTGATCAGCGTGTTCCACGACGCCGGTGTCGAGCCGCGCTACGTCCAGCAGGTCAGCCAGGTGCACAGCCTGCTCGCGCTGGTCGACGCCGGGGTCGGCGTCGGGCTCGTGCCCCGGTCGGCGGCGCGGCTGCGGCTGCCGAACCTGACGTTCACCGAGATCGACGGCCTGGCGCTGGACGTGGTCGAGACGCACTGCGTGTGGCGGGCTGGGCACAACAACCCCGCGCTCGACTCGCTGCTGCGGCTGACGGGGGTCAGGGCCTGACCTTCTTGCGGCGGCCGGCGGATCGGGTCCGCGCGGCGGCCCGGGTGAGGTTCCTGGCGCGTTCGGTGAGGGCGTCGACCCGTTTCGCGAGGTCGGGGTCCGGGTCCTCGGCGGTGAGGGCGGCGGCGAGTTCCGCGTAGTCGGCCGCCAGCGCGCGTTGTTCGCCGGTCGGTCGGCGGTCCAGCTCGATGATGTGGGTGGCGAGCACGGCCGCCTTCGCGTTCAGTGACGCGCGGGCGTCGGAGGTGGCCGCGTGCTCACCCTGGCGCTGTGCCGCGAGCCGGCCGAGGCGGCGGCTGACCAGGAAGACCGTGGCCGCGCCGCCGATCACGGTCAGGACGGCCGCCGCGGCGAGCAGGTAGCGGGGCGCGGACGGTGAGATGGCGCGGGGGCCGTCCGGCACGGTGCCGGACCTGACGAGGGAGTCGTAGTTGACCGCGACGATCTTCACCGCGTCCAGGGGGCGGTGAAGGAACTGGTCGGCGCCCCGCGGGACGATGTTCTCCGCGACGAACGCCTTGCCGAAGGTGTCGCTGTCGATGTCGTCGCCGGGGAAGTGCGCGCAGCCGTAGTGGTCGAACTCGTCGTCGGCCGGTCTGAAGAGCACGACGAGCGTGCCGGCGGCCGCGTCCTCGGTGTCCTCGCAGGCCTCGGCGAGGTCGGCGTCGCGGTCGAGGAACACCACGACCAGGCGCCGGTTGCCGATGACCCGCTCCGCCGCCCGCTGGTCGAGGTCGATGCCCGGTGCCACGTACACCGAGGAGCCACGCACCTGCCGGGCGACCGCGCCGTCGAGGATGCCGCCGGACCAGGCCGCCCACCCGGCCAGCACGAGCAGGCCGAGCACGGCGACGCCGAACGGCGTGGCCAGGTACCGGATCAGTCGCGCCATGCGAGCTCACCCACCAGGTAGTTGGCGGGCCGGTACTCGGCGCGGCCCAGGTCGCGGGCGACGGTGTCCAGGTCGCGTCGCGCGGCGGTGAGGAGCCGGGCGACGTGCCGGTCCGGGAGGTTCTCGGCGAGCGCGGACCGGGCGGCCTGCAGCGCGACGAGTGCGCGGGCCAGGGCCGGGGCGTGGGAGAGCCCCGACAGCTCGATCGCGAGCGTGGTCAGCCCGGCCAGGCGGCCCGGTGGGGTGCGCGGCGCGGTTCGCGGACCGAGCACGGACCGCGCCGACAGCGCGAGGAACGCCAGCACGCAGGCCCCGAACAGCCAGGGCAGCGCGGGCAGGGCGACGCGCAGCGGGTCGAGGGGCCGGTAGGGCAGGGGCCGGTCGAACAGCCCGGCGTAGCGGACGTCGGTGACCTGGTCGAGGTAGGTGCCCAGGACGTTGGCCTGCGGGTAGGCGTAGCCGCTGAGCCGGTCGCCGAAGCGGGCGTAGAAGCCGGCGGCGGTGACGTCGGCGAACTCGCCGGCGTGCGGGCCGTAGTAGCCGATCCAGTTGCCGTACATGACGAGGATCGGCTGGTCGGGGAACAGCGTCGCGAGTGTCGGCCCGTACTCGGGCACGGGTTGTCCCGGTGGTTGCCGGGGGAACGCGGCGACCAGTGGCCGCTGCCCGCCGAACGCGGCGGTCTGCGGGCGTTTGGCCAGGGTGGCGCCGGCGGCGAGGTGGAGGCCGCCGGCACGCAGGTCGTTCGCGACCGGGTCGAGTTCGGCGGCGGTCGGGGCGCGCCAGGAGAACGGGTCGATCTCGGGCGGGCCGGGTTGGTCGCGTTCGGCGGCGATGAGGGTCAGCAGCAGGCCGGTGACGTCGCCGGTGACGAAGGTGGCGCGCCATTCGGCGAGCCGGTCGGGGACGACCTGGTAGGTGCTGCCGTGGAGGTCGGTGCCGATGATCCGGATGGTGGCGTTCTTGACGTCGGCCAGCTGCTTCTGCTGCTTGTCGGTGAGGCCGGGCGGGGCGACGAGGATGCGGATGTCGGCGTCGCCGATCGCGCGGGTGACGCGCGCTTCGTCCCAGCCGGCGACCGCGCCGGGGAGGCGGACGACCTTGTCCTTGTCGAGCATGTCGGTCAGCTCGGCGACACTGGGCAGGGTGGCGCCGGACAGCTCACCCGCGTCGCCCTCGCTGACGGTGTCCTTCCCCGACGGTGACCGCGCGTAGCTGACGTCGACCTCGGCCTGCCGCTGGGCCAGGAGGAACACGACCACGAGCGCGGCCGCGGTCAGCAGGAAGACCCAGCGCAGCCACGGCCAGCGCTCACTCACCGCCGGCCTCCCGGTAGAGCCGATCGGCCCTGGCGGCGCAGTCGGCGGCCTCCTCGGCCGCGGCGACCCCGCCGCGGCTCGCGGCGAGCAGTTCGGCGCGGGTGAGCAGCTCGTCGGCGTGCGGGAGGTCGCGTGGTGCGGCGTCGCGGCTGACGGTCGCGCTGTCGATGGCGGCCCGCGCGGCGGACCACGCGGTGCGCCGCGCGCTGTCCCCCGCTCTGGCACGCGGCAGATATGCGGCCCCGAACCCGGCTCCCACC
>NZ_JBJMIE010000013.1:0-15078 GCF_045807065.1 Actinophytocola sp.
CCCCGCCGCGGGGTGTCAGGGATCGGTGTCAGGGCTGGCTCACCACGGCTCGCCGCCGAGTTCGGTCTCGTCGCCCGGGTTCGGGGCGAAGTAGTCCGGCGGCGGGCGCCGGTAGGCGCTGCGGACGACCACGTTCGTGATCGAGGTGATGGCGATGCCGATCACCATGTTGATCAGCGACGTCGCGACCCTGCTGCTCGGCGCCACGTCGAGCCCCAGCGGGGCGATCGTCGCGACCGCGGTCGCGAGCATCATGATCCAGGTGAAGAACGTGCGGAACCGCGGCGTGGTGGCGGCCAGGACCTGCACCAGCGCGGTCGCCACGAGCGCGCCCGCGGCCGCGACCAGCGCGTAGGCCATGGTGTTCGCGTCGCCCCACACACCGTCCCCCTTCGGCGCCAGTACGGGCACGTCGAACACGCCCCGGGCCAGCAGGATCCCGACGACGGCGGTCAACGCGGCGACGACCGCCGTCGCGGCCCCGCCCGACCAGAGCCGGGCGGGATCCAGGTGACCGGCCTGTGCGTGCGGCGCGGTCATCGCGTGCCACCCATCCTGCGTTCCAGGCGTTCGAGCAGCAGCGTGCCGATCATCACCACGACCGGCACCGTGAACACCATCACGACCATGTACATCGCGAACCCCTATCTCTTCCGGGCGGCAGCGGACCGCGCCCGCACCGCGTCGAGAACCATCACGAGCCCGAGCGCGACCAGCACCGCGCCGAGCGTCACCCACAGCGCGGGCCAGACCAGCAGCGCTACGCCGGCCAGGCCGGTGAGCACCCCGCAGGCCAGGGGCAACACCCGAGGCCGGTCCGGGGTCCGCGCTCTCTCCGCCACCTCCTCCGCGTCGGTGGCCGGCCGTACCCGCGCACCGGCGACCGGCGTGTTGAGCTGGGCGTGGCCGCGGGTGTCGACCCGCGTTCGTCGTCGCATCACGCGTCCCGACCTCCGGCCTGGCCGTCCCCGTCGCCGGGCACAGGTTGTGCCGCCGCCGGAGGGGGCGCATCACCCGAAGGAGGTGGGCAGTGTGCCCGCCGCCGCGCCAGGACGGCGTTGAGCACCTGGCCGAGCACGAGGAGCCGGGACAGGAAGGCCAGCCACAGCAACAGGGAGGCCGCGATGCCGAGGGTCCCGTACAGCTGCGACGAGCGGGCCACCGCGCTCGGCAGGAACACCACGGCCGCCAGGTGCAGGCCCTCGATCCCGAGCGCGAGCAGGAGGGCGCCCGGCCACGTCGCACGCCACCCCAGCGGCCACTCGCCGCTCAGCACGACCATCCCGGTGGCCAGGTAGAACGCCAGTGACGGCAGGGAGACCACCGCGGCGGAGCCACCGGTGGCGGCGACGACGACGGGAGCGGCGAGGTTGCCCACCACGACCAGCAGCAGCGCGCCGTTGTAGCGGGCCGCCCGCGCCAGGGCCGGCTTCGGCCCGCGACCGCGGCGACCATGCCAGATCCGGTCGTGGACGCGGTCCAGGGCGCGGCCGAGCGTGAGCCCCGCCCAGGACAGCAGCACGAGGCTCACGACCATGGTGAGGTAGCGGCCGTGCTCCGCCTGTGCGGCGACCTGCCGGAGCATGCTCGCCGTCAGCGGGCTCATGCCGAGGTCCCTGCTGAGCTCGTCGAGCGAGCGGACGCTGGTCGTGGCGAAGCCGAGCACCGAGGTCAGCAGCAGGCAGCACGGCAGCAGCCAGATGAACAGCCGGAACGCGAGCGCCCCGGCGAGCAGTGTGCCGCAGACCTCGACGTCGCGGCGCACCACGGCGAACCCGACCGACAGCGACCGGTGGCGGTCGGTCGCGGCGACCGCCTGGTCGTAGAGCAGGCGCAGGCGCTGGCTCACGGCGGCTCATCCACGCCGGGCGAGGTGCCGGCGGCCGGCCCTGCGCACGCTGTGCCGACCGACCAACTGGGAGGCCGACCGTGTCCGAGGATTCCCCCGCGTTGGACCAGGACGAACGCGCCGAACTGGAGCGGCTGCGTGCCGAGGTGCGGCAGCGGCGCGTGCCCCGCGCGCGGGGCCGGTCGGTCCTGGCCGGGGCGCTCGTCGTGCTCGGATGCCTGCTCGCGCCGGTCGCCCTCACCAGCGCGTGGCTGCACAACCAGGTCGCCGACACCGACCGGTTCGTCGCGACGGTGAGCCCGCTGATCCGCGACCCGGCCGTCCGCGCGGCCGTGACCGACCGGGTGACCGACACCGTCTTCGGCTACGTCGACGTGCGTGGCCTGGCCGACGAGGCGGTCGACGCCCTCGCCGGCCAGGGACTGCCGCCGCGGGTCGCGGACCGGCTGCACGGGCTCACCGGGCCAATCGCGAACAGCGTGCGTGACTTCGTGCGCGACCGGGTGGGGGAGCTGGTCGCGACCGAGCAGTTCGCCCGCGCCTGGGACCGGGTGGTCCGGGTGGCGCACGAACAGGTCGAGGGCGTGCTGTCCGGGTCGAACTCGGCGATCGCGATCCGGGGCGACCGGGTGGTGCTCGACCTGGCGCCGTTCATCGAGATCGCGAAGCGGCAGCTGGTCGAGGCAGGGCTCACCGCGGCGGACAACGTGCCGGCCGTGCATCCCACGATCGCGATCGCCGCCGCGGACCGGCTGGTGGCGGCGCGGGCCGCCTACGTCACCCTGCGCCGGCTGGCGACCTGGCTGCCGTGGGTGGTGGTCGCGCTGCTGGCCCTGGGCGTCTACGTCGCCCGCGACCACCGGCGCGCGGTGGTGTGGAGCGGTGCCGGGTTCGCGGTGAGCATGCTCGCGCTCGCGGTGGCACTGGCGATCAGCCGGGCGGTGCTGGTGGACGGCGTGCCCGGACAGGCGGCGGCCGCGGCGGCCGCGTCCTACGACATCCTGGTCCGGTTCCTGCGCGACGCCCTGCGGATGCTCTTCGTGCTGGGCCTGGTGGTCGCGGTGGGTGCGTTCCTCGCCGGCCCGGCGGTGACCGCCGTGCGGGTCCGCCGGGGTGCCGCGCGGTCCCTGACCTGGCTGCGCGACCGGGCCGGCGTGCGGTCGGGCCCGGTCGGCGCGTGGGTGCACGCCTGGCGAGCCGCACTGCGCGCGACCTCGGTCGTGCTCGCGGTGCTCGCCTTCGTCTTCCTCGACCGGCCGAGCGGGGTCGCGGTGCTGCTGCTCGCGGCACTGCTCGCGGTCTGCCTCGCCGTCATCCAGTTCCTGGACCAACCGGCGCCACCCTAGGTCGGTCACGACGTCGGGGCCGGGTCGCAGACGTCGGCCACGCCGCGCAGCGCGGTGACCAGGGCGTCGGCCCCGGCGTGTACTCCCGACCAGTCGACCGGCTGTGCGGCCAGGGAGTCCTGCACCTGCCGCAGGGCCTGCCCGGCCTCCTCGAACTGTGCGCGGGCGTCCGGTCCGACGGTGGCCTTGGCGTCGTCGACCGCGCGGGCCAACCCGTCCGCCGCCGCCCGCACGTCGTCGACGGTGGTGTCCCCGATGGCCAACTGTTCCAGCTCCGCCGCGAGCCCGCGTGCGTTGTCGGCGATCGCGGCGCAGTCCGGTCGCACGGACACGATCGTGGTGGTCGTGGCGGGGGCGCTCTGCTCGCCGGTGCCCGACGAGCAGCCGGCGATCACCAACGCGCCCAAGAGCACCAGGTTCCGTGGGGTCATGACCACGATCGTCGGCAGGGCCACCGGCAGGCGCCTCGCACGTTCCTGATGAGGTGCGACCTCACCCGCCGCGGGGGATGGGCACCGCGGCGTCCCGGGGGAAGGTGGTCGCCTACCGCTCTCCCACGTGGAGGTGTTCGATGAGCGCGATCGGATCCACATCGCGCGGTGCGCTCGCCGCACCGGCGAGCTTCGGCGTACCGCGAGCCCTGCGGGTCGGCCTCGGCCTGGTGACCGCCGTGGCGGGCGGGGTGATCCTGGCCTGGCCCGGCGGCACACTGGTCGCCGTCGCCGTGATCGTGGGCATCCAGTTCATCGTCGTCGGCGTCGTCCGCGCCGTCACGGCGTTCACGTTCGCCGTCGACAGCGTGGCGGCCCGGGTCCTGTTCCTGTTGCTGGGCATCCTGCTCGTCGTCGTGGGCATCCTGTGCCTGCGTTCGCCGACGCGGACGATCGCGTTGCTGGTGCTGCTGTTCGGCATCTCGTGCGTCATCAGCGGCGCGCTGGACCTCTTCCACGGCTTCACCGGCGGGGGCGGCTGGGCGATCGCGTCCGGCCTCGTCAGCATCGCCATCGGCGTCGTCGTGCTGGTATACCCGGTCACCAGCGTGTCCACCATGGTCTGGTTGTTCGGCATCGGGCTCGTGCTGACCGGCCTGATCGCGATCCTCGGCGCCTTCGTGCCCCGCCGTGGCTGAGCATCCGTCCACATCGGACACACCGGCGCGGACCGGCGCGTCCGACCTGGTCCTCGGCGCCGCCACGACGGCCGTCGGCCTGGCCAGGTGGACCTTCCGGACGGCCACCCGGACCGCCGCCACGGTGTTCCCACCGGCCGCCCGCCTCGCGTCGGCGACCGCGGAACGGGCCCAGGCCAACGCCGACCTGGTCCTGCGGCAGACGATCGTGCGCGTGCTCGGCGTCGCGCTCGCCGCCGTCGACCTCACCGCGCTGGTCCGCGAACACATCGACCTCGACGCGGTAGCCGCCGACCTCGACGTCGACGCCGTCGTCGAACGAGTCGACACCGCGGCCATCGCCAACCGGCTGCTCGACGAGATCGACCTACCGGAAATCGTCCGCGAGTCGAGCGACATCTTCACGTCCGAGGCGGTGAGCGGCGTCCGCACCCGCGCGATCCGCGCCGACAGCGCGGTGACCCGCGGGGTCGCCCGCGTCCTGCGCCGCCCCGCCCCACCACCGACCGGCGCGGTGGGCAACCTGCCGGCCGAGGTCGCGCACTACCGGCCGGCGGGCGTCGTCTCCCGCCTGCTGGGCGCTGTTCTCGACGCCGCCGCCGTCGCGGCGCTCACCTTCCTGCTCTACTTCTGCGTGGCGGGTCTGCGGTTCGTGGTGTGGCCGGCGTCGTTCCACTGGCCGCAACCGTCGGTGCTGCTGTCACTGGTGGTGTCCGTGTCGGTGGCGATCGTGTACCTGACCACAGGCTGGGTGACCACCGGCCGCAGCGTCGGCGGCAGCGTGCTCGGCTACCGCGTGCTGAGCCGGGACCGCGAACTGCTCGACTGGCCAAGAGCCACCGCCCGGGCCGCGCTGTACGTGCTGTTCCCCGTCGGCCTGGCATTCGCGGCCATCGGCCCGACCAGACGCTCCCTACAGGACAAACTCCTCCGCACGAACGTGGTCTACGACTGGCACCACGACGGCGGAAGAGCGGCATCGACGGCAGCCGGCTGAGGCCTCGGTTGGTCGTTGCGGCATATACGGAGCCGCGTGGCAGCGAGCAGCATGGCGGCAGGTCAGAGCCAGCCCCGGTTCGCCGCCTGCACACCGGCCTGGAAGCGCGTGGTCGCGCCGAGCCGGTCCAGTAGTGCGGCGATGCGCCGGACTACTGTCCTGCGGGAGAGGTTGAGCCGTCTGGCGATCGCCTCGTCGGTCAGGCCGGCGGCCATCAGGGTGATGATCTTTCGGTCCTCATCGGACAGCTGGGTGGCCGGCGTGGCGGTGGAGACCGGCACGCCGAGTGTCCACAGTGTCTCGAAGAGACCGGCGAACGCCTGGAGCAGACCGGAAGCGTGCACCACGAGCGCGCCCTCGACACCGGCCCGTGCCGGCTCCGGGACCAGCAGCGCGATCCGGTCGTCGCCGATGAGGAGTTTCACCGGGTGGTCCGCGAGCACGCGGGCGTCCTCCCCGTGCTCGATCATCCTGGTCACCCCGGCGAACAGGTCCAGGTCGTCGTACACCGCGCGGTGGTAGAGCACGCGGTAGCGCACTCCGGCGGCCATCCGCCTGGTCTGCAGTGACTCCTGGGAGGTGAACCTCGCCGGGCTGCTGCGGTAGGGCGGGCGGTCCAGCCAGCGGACCCGCTCGGTCGAGCGCTCCTGCACGCGTTCTGTGAGCACGAACAGCTCCGCCAGGTCCATGACCGGTTCCACCTCCGGTCTTCCCCCGAGCCGGTGGGTCAGGCGGTACAGCTCGTCCAGTTCGGTGCCGGCCCGCCACAACGCCGCCCGCCGGTCCTCCTCGACGCGCAGTACCTCCGCCATCACCCGCGCCGGCGGGTGTGCCAGCCAGGCGCCGTCGACCCGCGCGACCACGTCCAGCTCGGCCAACTCGCCCAGGACGCCGACCAGCTCCGGGCTGGACATGCCGGTGGCGTCGCCCAGCCTGTCCACACCGGATCGACCGAGCCGGGTGAGCGCCCGGTAGACCCGGCCACGAACGCTGTTCGGATCGAGGACGTCGAACACGGCACCTCCCGGCGTGGCGCAGATGCGTTATGGCGCAGGTGAGCCAGTGAACAGGTCTGGCAATGGTCGCACGGCGCTGTCACGATCAAAACGGAAATTCCCGACAGTTGGTGAATTCTCACCAACACCCTGCCGTCAGGAGATCCTCATGCGCAGCACCCTCCTCGCACTCGTGGTCGCGGCCGCGGCCGTGGCACCCGTGCTCGCCGCACCGCTCGCGAGCGCGAACCCGGCCGGCGTCGAGCCGGCGGACGTGCACGTCCAGGGCGAGCACGTGCTCCAGATCGACTACCAGGTCCAGCAGACCGGGTACTGGTGCGGGCCCGCGGCCACCCGGATCGCGTTGTCCGCCCGCGGCATCTACCGAACCCAGGCCCAGCTCGCCGCCGAGTTGGGCACGACGACCAACGGCACCGACTGGATCGGCCAGGTCACCAGGGTGCTGTCCGGCTACGTCGGCTGGTACGAGACCAAGGAGATGCCCAACGACCCGCCGACCCAGGCACAACGCGACCTGCTGTGGCGCGACGTCGTGTTGAACATCGACAACAACTACCCGATCGTCGCGAACATCGTGGCCCCGGCGAACAACCACCCGCCGGGCTACCCGAACTACACGATCTACCACTACTTCACGGTGATCGGCTACAACGACTCGAACATGACGGTGAAGATCGCCGACCCGGCCAGCTTCGGCGGCAACCAGATCTACTGGCTCACGTTCAACCAGCTCGCGACCCTCATTCCTCCCAAGGGCTACAGCGCCTGAACAGGCCGGCACGGCGGCCAACGGTGGTTTCGGCAGCCGTGCCGGGCCTGCTCCTCGCCGGTTTGGCATGACTCACTCGAATGGCTTCACGTCGGCAACGCGTATTGGTGGCTGACACCGCACATCCTCGTGCTCCCGCTGCTTCCACTGCTTGCGGCGGCCCAGCGGATCCTGCTGGCTCCGCGCCCCGTCTCCTCCGGCGGCGTGGGGCTGCGCCAGTTCCACACCTCCTCGCCACCAAGAGCGGCCATGCTTTCTCGACCCGGTGTCGTTTCCATTCGAGACGGTCGCCGCGGCCGCGGTGTAGCGTGGCCCGCAGCTCGCCCGATCATGAGGAGAACAGCGCGATGCGCGACCTGGTCTACACCGGTTTCATGTCGCTCGACGGCGTCGTGGACTCGCCCGGCGGCGGGCCGGGGGAGGAGCACCGCAGCGGTGGGTGGGTGTTCAAGGATCTGGAGTTCGTCCCGGAAGCCTGGTCGCTGAAGGGTGAGGAGCTCGCCGACACGACGGCGCTGATGTTCGGCCGCCGCAGCTACGAGGCGTTCGCGCCGGTCTGGCCCGGTTCGGAGGACCACGGCGACTACAAGGAGTTGCCCAAGTACGTGGTGTCGACCACGCTGTCCGACGACGCGCTCGTCGGCGGGTGGGGGCCGACGACCATCCTGCGGTCGACCGAGGACGTCGCCGCGCTCAAGGAGAGCGAGGGCGGCGCGGTCTTCATCCACGGGAGCGCGGAGCTGGCCCGGCGGCTGTCGGACGCGGGCCTGATCGACCAGTACAACCTGCTCGTCTTCCCTGTGCTGCTCGGTGCCGGGAAGAGCCTGTTCGGCCGGGCCGACCGGGACAAGCACATGCTGACGCTGCGGGAGTCGGAGAGCTACCCGAACGGGATCCTGAAGCTGGTCTACGACGTCAAGCGCTGATCGAGGGCGATCGCGCCCGCCCGTGCCCTTGCCCAGCTGCCCGACGGTGCGTCCGACGTAGGAGCGCGGTGCCCGGGCCAGGTGCGGCTCGTCGAAGTAGCCGAGCTTGGCGACGACGTCGGCGGCCGGGCGCCGGCAGCCAGCAGCTCCGCCGCCGTGCGGGCCCGCTCGATCTGCCGGACCGCGCCCCGCGTCAGTCCGGTCGCCGCGACGGCCGGGCGGCAACCCCGCAGCACCTCGGCGACGAGCGGGGCACGGACTGCGGTCCCGGCCGGGACGAGCCTGGCGACCAGGGTCTCGGCGTCGTCGCGGCCGGGTGTTCTCCCAGCGCGCGCCGGTAGGCCGCGGATCCTCGGTGGGCGCGAAGACCTCGGCTCGGCGTCTCCCAGCGCGCGCCGGTAGGCCATCTCCCAACGGTGTTCGTCCTGTGTGGACGCTGTCCCGCACGGCGTGGACGAACCGTAGTCCTGTCGCGAGCCGCAAGTCCCCAGTAGCCGGTACGCCCGGGTTCGAGCCGACCGCCCTGTATCGGTCGTCGCGGCGCGTGTTGGCCTGTGTGGGCCGCACCGCGGGTGTTCGCGAGTTCCCAGGATTCCCCAAGATTTTGGGCCAAGACTGGGTTCAGGGCGAGAAGGGAAGTGTGCGGTGAACACTGGACTACCTGGGCGGATCACCCGGCGTGAGGAAGGGCGCCGTCGGGTGTCGATGGTGACTCGGCTGGTGGCGATCGGGGCCACCGCGGTGGCCGTGGTGGCCGGTGTGGCGTTCGCACAGCAGTCGGCGAGCACCGCGTCGGGTGGTGGTTCGGGGTCGGACGGCTCGGTGACCGACGACGACGGGGCGAGCACCGGGACGGGCTCGTCGGACGACGGGTCCCAGTGGGGTGGGCCGCCGGTCACGCTGCCCGGCGACGGCGCGCCGAGCCACGGATCGACGGGTGGGTCATGACCGCCACGACGTCGTTCCCCGCGCTGGGCACGACCGCGCAGGTCGTGGTGACCGAGCCGGGACGGCTGGCGCGGGCGGCGGACGCGTTGCGCACCCAGCTGGCCGAGCTCGACGTGGCCTGCAGCCGGTTCCGCGCCGACTCGGAGATCTCCCGCCTGCACGAGGCGGCCGGCGTGTGTACCACCGTCAGCCCGCTGCTGTTCGACGCCCTCGACGTGGCGCTGTGGGCGGCCGAGCGCAGCGGCGGGCTGGTGGATCCGACCGTCGGGCACGCGGTCCGCGACCTCGGCTACGACCGTGACTTCGCCCGGGTGGCCCTCGACGGGCCGCCGGTGCACAAGGCGCGGCCCGCTCCCGGTTGGTGGCGGGTCACGATGAACGCCGCCACGGGCCGGGTCCTGCTGCCGCGCGGGGTCAGTCTCGACCTCGGCGCGACGGCCAAGGCGTTCGCCGCGGACCGGGCCGCCACCGGGCTGGCAGGCGAACTCGGCTGTGGTGTCCTCGTCAACCTCGGCGGTGACGTGGCGGTGTCCGGGCCGGCGCCGGACGGCGGTTGGCGGATCACCGTCGGCGAGGACCACGCCGTGACCGATCCAGCCCGCGATCCGGTGATCGCCTTCGACCGGGGTGGGCTCGCGACGTCCAGCACGACACGGCGGCGCTGGCGGCGCGGCGGGCGAACCATCCACCACATCGTGGACCCACGCACCGGTGACCTGCCGGCCGCGGTGTGGCGCACGGTGAGCGTGGCGGCCCGCGGCTGCGTGTCCGCGAACACCGCCGCCACCGCGGCGATCGTGCTGGGGGAGGACGCGCCCGGCTGGCTCGCGGTGCGCGGACTGCCGGCCCGGCTGGTCGGGGTCGACGGCACGGTCCGCGTCACCGACGGCTGGCCGTCCGGTGTGGAGTGTGCGTCGTGAACGTCCTGTGGTACGCCAGCCGCGCGACCGGCCTGCTGTCGCTGGTGCTGCTCACGTCTGTCGTCGTGCTCGGCGCGCTCAGCGGTGGGCGGGTGTCCTCCGCGCGCTGGCCGCGGTTCGCGGTGACCGCGCTGCACCGCAACCTCACACTGCTCACCCTCACGTTCGTGGTGGTGCACGTGAGCACGGCGATCATCGACGGCTACGCGGGAATCGCCTGGCTGGACGCCGTGCTCCCGTTCGTGTCGGTCTACCAGCCGTTCTGGCTCGGGCTCGGTGCGATCGCGTTCGACCTGTTCGTCGCACTGCTGGTGTCCAGCCTGCTGCGCCCGCACGTCAACCCGCGCCTGTGGCGGGGGCTGCACTGGACGGCGTACGCGTGCTGGCCGGTAGCCGTCACGCACGGGGTCGGCATCGGTGGTGCGGACAGCCGGATCGGCTGGGTGCTCGCGGTGGTCGGGGCGTGCGTGTTGGCGGTGGCGTCGGCCTGCGTGTGGCGGGCGACCGTCGTACACGCGGATACCGAGGCTCGGCGGGGCGCACCCGAGGGCGTGCGGTGAACACGTCGTACGCGTCGGTGGTGCCCCCACCGGCCGGCGCCGACCAACGGCTGCTCGCGGGGTGGCGGGAGGAGCGGCGCGCCGCGGGCCTCGCCGCCCATCGCGCCCGCTACGGTCCCCTGCCGCTCGCCGTCGCGCCGGATGACCTCCTCACCGCCATCGAGCTGGCCGGGCTGCGTGGCCGCGGCGGCGCGGGCTTCCCGACGGCTCGCAAGCTGCGCGCGGTGGCGGCCGGGCCGCGTCGGGCGACGGTCGTCGTCAACGCCTGCGAGGGCGAGCCGGTCAGCGAGAAGGACCACACGCTGCTCGCGCTCGCCCCGCACCTGGTACTCGACGGAGCGGTGCTCGCCGCGCACGCGATCGCGGCTGTCGAGATCATCCTCTGCCACCACGAGGGCGATCCGCTCGCCGGCGTGGTGCACGCGGCACTGGCCGAACGACAGGGCGACCCGGTCGCGACCCGCCTGCAGCCGGTGCCGCAGCGGTATGTGGCGAGCGAGGAGTCGGCACTGGTCAACCTGATCAACACCGGCGACGCCCGACCGACCACGAAACCACCCCGCCCGGACGAGCGTGGCGTCGGCGGCCGACCCACGCTGGTGTCGAACGCCGAGACCCTCGCGCAGCTCGCGCTCATCGCCCGCTTCGGGCCGGCCTGGTTCCGCACCCAGGGCACCGCCGAGTCGCCCGGCACGACACTGGTCACGCTTTCCGGCGCGGTCGGCAAGGCAGGCGTGTACGAGATCGCCCTGGGCACACCGATCGACCGCGTGCTGGGCGTCGCCAGGCCCGCCCCCACCACGCCGGCCGTGCTCGTCGGCGGCGTCGGCGGGGCATGGCTGCCGCTGCCGGCCGCGTGCCGGGTGCCGCTGGCCCACCGCGAACTGACCGACGCGGGTGCGACGCTCGGTGTCGGTGCGCTGTTCGTGCTGCCGCCCGACGCCTGCGGGCTGGCCGAGACGGCCCGGATCATGCACTACCTCGCCGCCCAGTCGGCGTCCCAGTGCGGGCCGTGCATGTTCGGGCTACCCGCACTGGCGGACGACCTCGCCATGCTCGCGCGGGGCGGGCACGTCGGCGCACGGCTGCGGCACCACCTCGACGTGGTCGGCGGTCGCGGCGCGTGCCGGCATCCCGACGGCGCCGTGCGGCTCGCCCGCAGCGCACTGCACACGTTCGCCCCGGACGTCCGCGACCACCTCGCCGGTCGCCCCTGCAGGTACTCCCGCCGTGTCCACATCAGACTGCACCGATCAGGGAGATGGCCGCGATGACCGGGGAACTGCGCGTGGACCCGATCGCCTGCCGCGCACACGGCATGTGCGCCGAACTGCTCCCCGAGATGATCGAGCTCGACGAATGGGGCTACCCGATCATCGCTCCGGGTCCGGTGACCAGCCGGCTGCGGGCGGACGCGGCGGTCGCCGTCGCCGCGTGCCCGACGCTGGCGCTGCGGCTGCGCCGCTGATCCGGTGGTGTTCAGTCGTCGTCGCCGTGGTGGGTGGGCGCGACGTATTTGGTGTCGTGCCAGACGGCGCGTGCGCCGGAGTCGCCGATGCGCACGACCTGCACGGCGGAGACGGCGGCGAAGCCGATGATCAGGACGGTGAGCGCGAGCGCGGCGGGTCGGGCCCAGCGCGGCACGGGGGAGGTTGTGGTGCCGGGGCCGTTGGCGCGGGTGGTGCGGGCGCGGTAGTGGTCCAGCAGGGTCAGCGCGGCGAGCGTGACGGTCATCGGCACGACGAACGCGAGTAGTTGGTCGCCGAGTTCGGCGTGTGTGTCGATCAGTGCGTCGTCCGGCAGGCGGTCGCGTAGTTCCTCGCCGGTGCTGGTGGCGATCGGGATGGCGAGGGTCGCGAGCGCCGCGAGAGCGACGACGGGCCAGCCGTATCGTCGTCGGGCTGTCGGCCATACCGCGACGACGATGCCGGTGAGCACGGCGAGCGGGACGAGCACGACGACCGCGTGCACCACGAGCGCGTGCAGTGGCAGACCGGCGATGAATGCGGGCATGTGTGGCCTTCCCTGCGGGGCGGGGCCCGGTGGTCCCGCGTGGTCATCCAGGGATAGTGGCCGCTGAATCTGGGAAGAGTCTTGGAACTCCACGCGTACGGCGTCTTCGCGCGTGGTCCCACCGTGCCTTGCAGGTCGTTCGGCGACGGCGCGACGGCGCGACGATGTTCGGGGCGCTGGGCGAGATCACTTCCGCTCGACGTGTCCCGGTTCCGCGCGCCGGCGCCCGCGCCGGCGTGAGTCGATGTGCCGGCGGGACGCGGCGTTCGGTGTGCCGGCCGGTTGTCAGCGGTGGTGGAGGACGAGGCGGAACTCGGCGGTGCCGTGGTCGGCCAGCGAGCCGAAGGGGCCGTAGCCGGTGGGGCTGGGAATGTCCCAGTCGGCGAACCGCACCGGCATGGATCCCGCCGTGTGCAGAGCGTCGCCGTCCTGGCGGGCGATGAGGGTGACGGTGACGGGGTGGGTCTGGCCGCGCAGGGACAGCTGCCCACCGACCGTCTTGGTGATGGCCTCGCCGGAGGCGATGGTCGAGTCGAGGGCGAGCGGTTCGGCCAGGGTGATGATGGCCTCGGGGTGATGACGGGTGTCGAGGCTGGTGGCCAGCTGGGGTGTGGTGGCGCCGTCGGTGGTGAGGGTGGTGAGATCGACGGTGAAGCGTGCGGCCGTCGCCTGGTCGCCGGTGATGGTGAGGCCGCCGGTGACGGAGTCGGTGCGTTGCACGACGTCGTTGCTGGCGAACAGGACTGTCTGCTGGATGCGGAAGCCGGCGGCGGAGCCGGTCGTGACGTCCCATTGGCCTGCGAGTGGGCCGGTGGGAGCACCCGTCGCGGCGGGCAGCGTGAACGGGGCGGGGACCGGCGCGAACTTCACGTAGAGGACGACCGACGCGACGAGCAGGACGACGAGTGCGGCGAGGGCGATGAGGATGCGCCGTGTCCACCGTCGTCTCCGGCGGGGTCTGCGCTGGGGTGCCTGTGCGGTGGGTGATGAGGTGACCATGTCGGACCGTCCTTGATCAGGGTCGGGGCGGGGTGGGGGTGCGGAGGACGTGGAAGACGGGGTAGTCCGGCGCGATGGCGTCGAACTCGGCGAGGGGCGCGCCGGGGCTGAGTGGGACGTGCGGGCGGGCGCCGGGCACGGTGGCGAGGTAGCGCTGGAGGATCGGGCCTCGTTGCGCCACCGGGACCTCGACCAGCCGGCAGGGGCGGCGGCCGCGGCGGTGCAGGACGGCGTGCCCGTCGGCGGCGCGGACGTTGCGGACCCAGTTGCACCGCTCGCCCAGCATCGGCACCAGGTACCACTGGCCGTGCCAGTCCGCCATGCCCAGCGGGAAGCGGGTCGGACGCCCCGACCGGCGGCCGGTGACCTCGAGGGTCACCCAGCGGCGGGGGAGCAGGCCCAGGCTGAACACGGCGGCCAACAAGCGCGCGAACCACCGGGCGGTGGCATCCGCGTGGCCGCCGCGGTACATCGTCCGCAGCCGCTCGGAGGAGTAGGGCCACATGATCGTGCCTCCTTTGTCCTGGTCATCGCACGGTAAGCTTGGCTCGACATGGGACTTGAGACACAGAGTCTAAAGTACCAAAGGAGTGGGGTACATGGACCGATCCGACCGAGCGCCGACAGGGCTGGGCCGCCGCGGCCGACGCCTGTCGGATGAGGAGACCGCGCAGCGGATGCTCGAAGCGGCGATGGCGATGATCAGCCGCACCGGGCTGACGGTGAGCCTGGACCATCTCAGTTTCGAGGACGTCATCCGGGAAGCCGACGTGGCGAGGAGCGCGGTCTACCGCCGGTGGCCCTACAAGGATCTGTTCTTCAGCGAATTGGTCACCGAGCTCGCCAGGGCCGCGATCCCGAGCACGGCCGACACCGAGGCGATCATCGGGCTGATCAAGCGGGTCGTGGGCGAGCACCGAGATCGGCTCGACACGTCACAGGGACGGCACGCGTTGCTGGTGGAGCTGTTCCGGCAGGCGGCGCTGCAGGACTTCCAGGCGCTCTACGGGTCCGCGGAATGGCGCACCTACCTCGCCCTGCACGCCACGTTCCTCAGCCTCGGCGAAGGGGGGCTGCGCGAGCGGATCCAGGAGATCCTCGCCCGCTCCGAGCACGGGTTCATCACCCGGGTCGCCATGGCCTGGGAACACATCGCCACGCTGTTCGGCTACCGGCTGCGGGCCGAGCTGGGGTCCACCTTCGAGACCGTCGCGACCCTGGTCAGCGCCACCGCCCGCGGCCTCATCCTCATGGCACTGTCCACACCGGACCTCGCCGACCACCGGGTGCAGGCGCAGCCCTTCGGCGCGACGACGTCCGCGGACTGGTCGCTACCGGCACTGGGCATCGCCGGGATCGCCGTGGCGTTCCTCGAACCGGACCCCACCATCGACTGGGACAGCCAGCGGGTCGCCGCCGTCCAGGAAGCGGTGAACTCGCTGACCATGCCCCCACCGTGACTCGCTCCCGTCCAGGTGACCGGCGTCGTCATGTGCGTGACGAAGGAGCGCGGGCCAGGTCCTCGCTTGCCGACGGGCCGTCGGCCGCCGCCTCGACAGGGTTCGTCGGGTGGTCAGCGGTCCACGCAGCTCGTGCGCGGCGACCA
>NZ_JBJMIE010000014.1:0-28181 GCF_045807065.1 Actinophytocola sp.
CGGAGCAACTGCCAGCCGTGATATCGCAGGGGCGCCGATAAGCCGGAACGAAGACCGCTCCGCAGCTCAGACACTGCGGAGCGGTCTTTACCCCATATCACCCTCCTGCCGTAGTGACCTGGCAGGGGGACCATCTAAAGTGTGGCGTCATGGCCGATGGTGAGTCCGACGCGAACCCTCGCGTTCCACGCTTTGACACTGTTCTGCGCGGTTACAACCCCCGGCAGGTGAACGAGCGCGTCACGCGCCTGTCGTTCGACCTGAGCCACGCGACGAAGAGCCGCGACGAGGCGGTCGCCAAGGTGGCCGACCTGACCAGAGCACTCGGCAGCGCGCAGCAGCAGTTGCAGGACTCCAAGGAGCAGCTCCACCGCATCACGGTCAACCCGACCTCCACCGAGGCCATGTCGGAGCGCCAGCGGCTGATGTGGCAGCTGGCCGAGGAAGAGATCTCCGAGTTCAAGCGCAACGCCGACGAGTACGACCGGTCGACGCGGGCCGACGCGGACGAGTACTCCCACTCGACGAGGGCCAAGGCCGACGCCCACGCCTCCGCGACCAGGGAGGACGCGGACAACTACGCGTCGCAGAACCGGCGCGAGGCCGACCAGCACGCGGCCGAGATCCGCAAGAACGCGGACACGTACATGGCCCAGACGAAGAAGGCGGCCGACGAGTACGCGGCGAGCACCAAGGCCGACGCGCAGGCGTACGCGAAGGACCAGAAGGCCAAGCAGGACGCCATCACGGCCGAGCTGACCGAGCGCCGCAAGCTCCTCGAGGCCGAGTACGCGAAGAACCACGCGACGCTCGAGAACGAGTACGAGCAGCTGCGGGCCCGCAACGCGACCGAGCACGAGCACCTCATGGCCGAGGCCCGCACCGAGATCGAGCGGGCGACGAAGGCCAACGAGACCCGCATCGGGCAGCTCGACGCCGAGGCCAAGCAGCGGCGCGAGCGGCTGGACGCCGAGGCCCTCAAGCAGCGCGAGCTGCTGGACGCGAAGGCCGCGGAGAAGCGGTCGTCGCTGGAGCAGGAGACCGACGCGGCCCTCAACCAGCGCCGCGCGGAGCTGGAGCGCGAGCTGAACGAGCGGGCGGCCGTCGCCAAGGACCGCGCCGCCAAGATCGTCGGTGACGCGGAGCGCGAGGCGACGAAGATCCGCGAGACGGTGGCCGCCGAGCGCACCGAGGCCGAGCAGCAGATCGCCCAGCGCGAGGCCGCGGCGAAGGCCCGGGCCGCGAAGATCATCGGCGACGCCGAGGTCGAGGCGGGGCGGATCCGCGAGACCCTGGCCTCCGAGCAGGCGGAGGCGGAGAAGCAGATCGCCGCCCGCCAGCAGTCGGCCCAGCAGCAGGCCGCGCGGATCATCGAGGAGGCCAGGAAGCGCACCGACGAGGCGGAGCGCGCCCTGGCCGAGAAGAAGGCCTCGGTGGAGCAGAGCCTGGCCGAGCTGGAGGCGATGGCGCAGCAGCAGGCCGACAAGACCATCGCCGACGCGGAGTCCAACCGGCAGGCCATCGAGAAGGCGATCGCGGCCAAGCAGACGCACGTCGAGCGCGAGCTGAACGAGCAGCAGGCCAACGCGAAGATCCGCGCCGCCAAGATCGTCGAGGACGCCGAGCAGCGCCTCGCCGAGGCGGCCGACCGCATCCGCCAGGCGGACGAGTTCGAGCGCCGCGTGTCCGACAACGTGAACACGACGTACTCGATCCTGGAGGACGCCAAGCGGCACTTCGCGGCGGTGGCCAAGGCGAGCGCCGCGGCCCCGGCGCCGATCCAGCCCCGCCCGACCCCGCAGCCGCGGCAGGAGAAGGCCCAGGCCAACGGCGCCAAGTAGGTCTCAGCTCGGATGAGCCCTCGCCGGTCGCGCGGACCGGCGAGGGTTTGTTTTTGCCGAGAAATCACGTCTTTTCGAGATATTCGGCCTTGGTGTCGGTGACGAGAGAGGCGACCATGCTCGCCAGTCCCGGAAACTCCGCGAGGTCCGGCGACTGGGACACGAGTCCCTGAGCCTCTTCGCGCGCCTTTCCGATCACTTCCTCGTCACGCAACAAGGACAGCAGTCGCAGGGCCGAGCGGTTACCGGACTGTGTCGCTCCCAGGATGTCGCCCTCGCGGCGCATTTCCAGGTCCACACGGGCCAGTTCGAATCCGTCCAGGGTTGCCGCCACCGCGTCCAGGCGCTCACGGGTGGCGGTGCCGCCGGGCATGTCGGTCACCAGGAGGCAGACCCCCGGTGCCGTGCCCCGGCCGACCCGCCCACGCAGCTGGTGCAGCTGGGAGACCCCGAACCGGTCGGCGTCCATGATCACCATCGCCGTCGAGTTCGGGACGTCCACGCCCACCTCGACGACGGTGGTCGCGACGAGCACGTCCACCTCGCCGGCCGCGAAGGCACGCATCACCGCGTCCTTCTCGTCGGCCGGCAGCCGGCCGTGCAGCACCGCGAGCCGCAGACCCCGCAGCGGCCCCTCGGCCAGCATCTCCGCGACCTCCAGCACGGCGAGCGGCGGCCGGCGGCCGTCGTCGGAGTCGCCGGGCGGCTCGTCCTGGTCGCCGATGCGCGGGCACACCACGTACGCCTGGTGGCCGGCCGCGACCTCCTCGCGGACCCGCTGCCACGCCCGTTCCAGCCACGACGGCTTCTCCGACACCGGGACCACCGCCGTGTTGATCGGCGACCGGCCCTTCGGCAGCTCACGCAGCGACGACGTCTCCAGGTCGCCGTACACGGTCATGGCGACCGTGCGCGGGATGGGCGTGGCGGTCATGACCAGCACGTGCGGGCTCGTGTTCTCCCCCGCGCGGGTGCGCAACGCGTCCCGCTGCTCCACGCCGAAGCGGTGCTGCTCGTCGACCACGACGAACCCCAGGTCGGCGAACTGCACCTTGTCCTGGATGAGCGCGTGCGTGCCCACCACGATGCCCGCCGCGCCGCTGGCCGCGTCCAGCAACGCCTGCTTGCGCTGCTTGGCCGGCAACGAGCCGGTCAGCAGCGTGATGCGCGTCGCCTCCTCCGAAGCGCCCAGCTCACCCGCCATCGCGAGGTCACCGAGCATGCTCGCGAGCGACCGGGCGTGCTGCGCGGCCAGGACCTCCGTCGGCGCGAGCAGGGCGGCCTGCCGGCCCGCGTCGACGACCTGCAGCATCGCCCGCAGCGCCACGATCGTCTTGCCGCTGCCGACCTCGCCCTGCAGCAGGCGGTTCATCGGGTGCTGGAGTTCGAGGTCGGCCGCGATCTTCTCGCCGACCTCCTGCTGGCCGTCGGTGAGGGTGAACGGCAGCCGCTTGTCGAACGCGGCGCGCAGGCCGTCCTCGCGGCGCCGGCACTCCGGGGCCGGCCTGGCGAGCGCCTGGTGCCGCCGCTGCGCCAGGGCCAGCTGGACGGCCATGGCCTCGTCCCACTTCAGCCGCGCCCGCGCGGACTGCACGGTGGGCCAGTCCGACCCGGTGTGGATCTTGCGAATGGCGTCGTCGTAGTTCGCGAGACCGTGCCGCGCCCGCACCTCGGCCGGCATCGGGTCGTCGATCTCGTCGATCATCGACAGGACCTGCCGCACGCACTTGGCGATCTGCCACGACTGGATCGTCGCGGCCGCCGGGTACACCGGGATCAGACCGGTGAACTTCTCGACGGCGTCGTCGGTGCCGTCGGCGTTCTCCTCCTGGTCCAGCAGCTGGTAGTCCGGGTTGGTGAGCTGCAGCTTGTTCCGGAACCGCGACACCTTGCCGGCGAACAGCGCGCTGATGCCCGGGGTCAGCACGCGCTTGTGGTGCCGCTGGTTGAAGAACGTGCAGTCCAGCGTGCGGTTGCCGTCGGTGATCACGACCTCGGACAGCCAGCCCTGCCGCTGCCGCATCCGCCGTTCGTTGAACGACAGCACGCGGGCCATGACCGTGGCGTGCTCGCCGATCTCCAGCCCGGCGATGTCGGTGAGCTGGCCGCGTTCGGCGTAGCGGCGTGGGAAGTACCGGACCAGGTCGCCGACGGTGTGCAGGTCCAACGCGCCGGCCAGAGCCTTGGCCGACTTGGCGCCCACCGCCGCCTCGAGTTTGCTGTCCATGGAGACCATCGGTGCCGATTATGTCGCGGTCCACCGACAGGCGGCGAACCGCCGAGCGGAGCGGCTCGCGATCAGCTCGCGCGGAGGGCCTCGTCCAGCTCGGTCATGATCCGCGCCTTCGGCTTGGCACCCACGAACGAGCGCACCGGCTCGCCGTCGCGGAACAGCAGCATGGTCGGCAGACCCATCACGCCGTACCGCTGGCCGACCGCGGGCTCCTCGTCATAGTTGATCTTCACGATCTCGACGTCGGCGCGTTCCCCGGCGATCTGCTCGAGGACGGGCGCGACCATGCGGCACGGGCCGCACCACGTGGCCCAGAACTCGACCAGTACCGGCTTGTCGCGCGTGAGCACGCGGGCCTCGAACGTTTCCTCGGTGACGGATTCCACTAGTTCTCCCCTGTCGTTCCGTGGCGTTTGCCGATGGCGGCGTCGAGCTTGGCGCGCAGTTCGTCCCGCACCACGGCCAGCTGCTTCAGGTACGCCTCGACCTCGGCGATCTTGCGGCGGTAGACGGCCACCGAGTCCGGGCACGCGTCGCCCTCCTCGTGGCCGGCGCGCAGGCAGTCGACGAACGGGCGGGTGTCCTCCAGCGCGAACCCGATCTCCTGGAGCGTCTGTATCTCCTGGACCACTCGAAGGTGTGACTCGTCGTAGTCCCGGTACCCGTTCGTGCGACGCGGAGCGTCCAGAAGCCCTCGCTCCTCGTAGTAACGCAACGCTTTGGTGGTAATCCCCGCGTGGCTCGCGAGCTCGCCGATCCGCATGAGAGTGACTGTAGACATTGCCCCTGGCGGGAAGGCCACCCCAATTGTCGGCGCCCGATGGCATCATCGTCGCCATGAACACCTGTTTGATTACTCCACGCCGAGCACGACCACCGCGTCCCGCTGGCCGCCCTGGTAGACGACCAGGTCGGTCTCCGGGTGCTCGCGGCGGAGGAAGTCCTCGAGCTCCGTAGCCAGCTCGTCCGGCGCGTCGGCCCCCAGCAGGGCGGTGACCAGCTCACCGCCCATGGTCAGCATGCGCTCGACCACGCCGCACACGGCCCGGTCGAGCGCGTCCAGCTCGGCCGGCCCGGGCTCGATCAACACCACCTCACCGTCGGCGAAGCCCAGCACGTCACCGGCGTCGCAGGCGCCTGTCCAGGTGATGGCGGCCTCGGTCGCCACCACGACCTCGCCACGCCTGGTGGCCGCCGCCGCCTCGGCCATCGCGACCACGTCGTCCCCCGCCCGGCGACGCGGATCGTGCACGGCCACGGCGGCGAGCACCTGCACAGGTGAGGCACACGGCACCACGACGACGTCCTGCCCGGCGGCGACGGCGCGGATCGAGGCCTCGTCGGCGGCCTCGACCAGCCCGGGATCGGCGGGCAGCACGGTGACGTGCGCGGCCGCGGTGCGCGTGATGGTCTCGAGCATCCGGTAGGCGAGCGACTCGTCCGCCCCGTTGTCCAGTCCGTCGCCCAGGTCGCCGACCTGCACGACGGTGACCCCTTCGCTGATCAGGAGGTCGGCGAACTCGCTACTGCGCGAAGGCACGACCACGGCACGATCCCGGGTGAACCGGCTCGCCTCCGGAGAAGGCGCGTCCGCGAACCGAGCCACCCGGATCCGCCGAGGCCGCCCAACGTCGATCCCCGCCTCGATGGCAGCACCGATGTCATCGCAGTGCACATGCACGGTCCACAACCCGGCCCCATCACCGACGACGGAGACCGAGTCCCCGACCCCGACGAGCGCGTCCCGCAACCGATCGACGGCGTCCCCACCGCCGTCGACCTGCTCCAGCAGATACATGACCTCGTACGCGAACGCGTCCGAGCCAGACTCACGGGAGGTGTAGAGGAAACTTTCCTGCCCACCGGCCGAAGGCCGCGCACCCCGCTCAGCAACGCCCCGCTGAGCAGCGCTCCGCCCGGCAGCGCTCCGCTCGGCGACGCCCCGCTCAGCGACGCCCCGCTCAGCAACGCCCCGCTGAGCAGCGCCCCGCTCAGCAGCGCTCCGCTCGGCGACGCCCTGCTCAGCAGTGCTCCGCTCAGCAGTGGCTCGCTGAGCAGCACTCCGCTCGGCGACGCCCCGCTCAGCAACGTCCCGCTGAGCAGTGCCCCGCTCAGCAGTGGCTCGCTGAGCAGCGACAAGCGCGGCCGGCTGCCCGGTAACAACCGAATACAGGGCGTCGAACAGCACGACGATCCCACGCCCGCCGGCGTCCACCACCCCGGCGTCAGCGAGGGCGGCAAGCTGACTGGGCGTCTCGTCAAGGGCAGCCGCCGCCGCGGCAGCAGCCGCCGCGACCACGTCCTGAAGCGCGTCGGAGGCCTCCTCCCACGCGGCGGAAGCAGCCGCCTCAAGCACGGTGACCATCGTGCCCGGCACCGGCTCGGTCATCGCCACCTTGGCAAGCTGGGCACCCCGCACCAACGCGGCCCGCAACCCAGGCCCAAGCACGGCTTCGCCGCCTCCTCCGGCCGAGGCATCCGCACCGGCGCCACCAGGGACGCCTCCGCCGCTGCCGGCTCCGTCGCCATGCCCGGCCGAGGCGGCGACAGTCTCGTCGCCGGCGACGACAGTCTCGGCGCGAGTGGCGGCGGTGCTGCCGCCGCTACCAGCGGTCGGCGCGGCAGAGGCGGCGTCTGCCACCGAGCCTGGCACTCCGTCCGCCACCCCCTCCGGAACACGGTCGCGCGCGGGCTCCACAGCAGCGCGGGTCAGGGCGTCGGCGACCCCCCGGAGGAACTGGGAGAGGATCACGCCGGAGTTGCCTCGGGCGCCGGTCAGGGCGCCGCGGGCCAGGACGGCCATGGCGTCGGCGGCGGTGGTGCGGGTCCTGGCGGGGGCGCGTAGGAGGGCGTCGAGGGCGGCGCGCATCGTGTGGAGGAGGTTCGAGCCGGTGTCGCCGTCGGGGACGGGGTAGACGTTGATGTTGTCGATGGCCTCTCGGTGGGCGTCCAGCGACTGCACGCACGCCACGGCCCATCGGCGGACCTGGGCGGCGTCTAGCGCCTGCAGCATGACGCGCCTCCACGGGGGCCGGACGGGCTGGACATGCGGCAGACTAGTGGGCCGGTGTCGAGAGCCGCGGCGCGAGCCGTTACCCTTTAGTCTGCTTGCCCGGCGCGAGTCGGGTGTTGCTGCCCGGGTTCGTCCTGGGCCGGAAGCTTGCTGGTCGGCTCGGCCAGTTCCATTGTGAGAAAGGAGTGCCTGACGTGGCTGCCGTTTGCGACGTCTGTGGCAAGGGGCCAGGCTTCGGCAAGTCGGTCTCGCACTCCCACCGGCGCACCAGCCGTCGGTGGAACCCCAACATTCAGACCGTGCACGCGAGGATCGGTGCCTCGCAGCGCAAGCGTCTGAACGTGTGCACCTCCTGCCTGAAGGCGGGCAAGGTCACCCGCGGGTAGGACCGAAGCCGAACAACCGTACACACGAGCCGGGCCGCGAGGCCCGGCTCGTTGTGTTGTCCATGTCATCCCGTGATTCTCGCCAGCTCCTGGCGCAGGGTCGCCAACGGCTGGGGACGCACCTGTTGCTGCACGATCGTGCCCAGCAGCCACGACAGGATCTGGTGGGCGGTCTCGGACGCGGCCTGGCCCGGGAGCACCTCCACCAGCAGCGCGTGCACCCGGTCCAGCATGCCGGCCGCCGCGTCCAGGGACTCGCGGCGGCTCGCGGCCACCCAGTACTCGAACCACAGGAACGCCGCGTGCGGTAGGTCGGCGAACGTCGCCAGGTAGGCCTCGACCACCCGCCACAGGCGCTCGTCCGGGTCGCCCTCGGCTTCGGCCGCGCTCCGCAGGGACGCCAGCATCGCGTCGACATGGGCCGACATGGCCTCGTCCACGATCTCGTCGACGTCGTGGAAGTAGTAGTGGATCGCGCTCTTGGTGAGCGGGCTGGCATCGGCCACCGCGCGGGCCGTGCACGCCGCCAGGCCCTGTGTGGCCAGCACCTTCTTCGCCGCCGCCACGATCTGCGCCCGCTTGACCCGCTGGTTGTTGCTCACCACGGCGGCCATCATAAGCGATCTCTTGCCAAAGTTGGGACATGCGTCCTAGATTCAGGACACGTGTCCCAACCCAAGGAGAGGTCAGTGTGAACTTCGTATTCATGGACCTGCGCACCACCGACCGCGAGCGCTCCCGGTCGTTCTACGGCGAGCTGTTCGGCTGGTCGACCACCGAGTCGCTCTTCACGGGCGCCGACGGGCCCTGGGGTGGGCTGACGCAGCTCGCGGCGGACGACGAGCGGCGTCCGCAGTGGGTGCCGTACGCGCCGGTCGACGACCTGGACAAGGCTGTGGCCCGGGCCGTTGAGCTGGGTGCTACCGCCACCCGGCCGCGTGTCGACCTGCCGCAGGGGTCGGTCGCGGTGATCGAGGACCCGACCGGGGCGACGCTGGCACTCTGGGAGCCACGGCGCCAGTGAGGGGCGCTACGGGAGCTTCCAGTCGATCGGCTCGCCGCCCTGCTTCTCCAGCAACTCGTTCGCGCGGCTGAAGGGGCGCGAACCGAAGAAGCCGTTGTGCGCCGACAGCGGACTGGGGTGCGCGGACTCGATGCACGGCACCGGGGACAGCAGCGGCTTCAGGTTCCGCGCGTTGCGACCCCACAGGATCGCCACCATCGGACCGCCTCGCGCGGCCAGCGCGCGGATCGCCTGCTCGGTGACCTCCTCCCACCCCTTGCCCTGGTGGGAGTTGGGCCGGCCGGGCTGCACGGTCAGCGCCCTGTTGAGCAGCAGGACCCCGCGCTCCGTCCACGGGCCCAGGTCACCGTTGGACGGCGCGGGGTGCCCCAGGTCGTCGCTGTACTCCTGGAAGATGTTCACCAGGCTCTTCGGCAGTGGGCGCACGTCCGGCGCCACCGAGAAGCACAGGCCGATCGGGTGCCCCGGCGTCGGATACGGGTCCTGACCGACGATCAGCACCCGGACGTCGGCGAACGGCTGCTTGAACGCACGGAGCACGTTCTCCCCGGACGGCAGGTACTGGCGGCCGGCGGCGATCTCGGCGCGCAGGAACTCCCCCATCGCGGCGATGCGCTCGGCGGCGGGCGCCAGCGCTTCCGCCCAGCCGGCCTCGACGATCTCGTGCAGCGGTCGTGCGGTCACCGCGTGACCCTACCCAACCGCTCAGGACAGCTTCCGCAGCCCTGCCTTGTAAACCGCGATGCGCTTCACGTAGTCCGCCACGATCGCCGACACCATCTGTGCCTGGGCTTCGTGCCCGTCGCGCACGCGGGCCGGCACGCCCAGCGCCATGCGGCCCGCCGGCAGGTGGCCGTTGAACGACATCACCGCGCCGGCGCCGAGCATCGCGCCGTCCTCGACCACGGATCCGTTGAGCAGCACCGAACCGGACGCGATCATGCACCGCGCGCCGACGGTCGCGCCCTCGATGTGGGCGTTGTGGCCGACGACGGACTCGGGTCCGATGACCGTGTCGTGCCATTCGGTGCAGTGGACGATCGTGCCGTCCTGCACCGACGTGCGCTCCCCCACCCGGATGGCGCCGGACTCACCGCGCAGCACGGCCTGCGGCCACACCGACGCGAACGCGCCGATGGTGACGTCGCCGATCACCGTCGCGTCCGGATGCACGTAGGCGTCCGGGTGGATGTCCGGGGTGCGGTCGCCTAGTGCATAGAGGGGCATTCGACCACCTTTCCCAGGTGCACGGCCTCGGGCGCGTCCGCGTAGTACCCGAAGCTCGGCACCGGCTCGTAGCCGGACGAGCGGTACAGCGCGAGCGCCTCCGGCTGCCGCTGCCCGCTCTCCAGGATGACGCGCCGGAAGCCGGCCTCGCCCGCCGTCCGCTCCAGCTCGGCGAGCACGGCACGCGCGAGGCCACGGCCGCGGAACGCCGGCGCGACGTACATGCGCTTCAGCTCCGCGTCCGTGCCGTGCGCGCGCCAGCCGCCGCACGCCGCCGGCGTGCCGTCCACGTACGCGACGAGGAACAGCCCGCACGGCGGCGCGAACTCGGCGGGATCGACCGGGGTGCTGTCCTCGCCGCCGTAGCGCACCACGTAGTCCCGCTGCACGTCGGCGATCAACGCCACCGCGTCCGGGTGGTCGTAGGACGTCACTTCGATCTGCACAGGACCTCTCACCGGAAGTACTGACCCCTCACCGGAAGTGCTGCCAACCGCTGCCGCCCTCGTACGGGCCGCCGTCGACAGTAACCGCACTTCCCCTGCTCACCGAACCGATTGTGCGCCAGCCCTCAGGCACGGCCGCCGGTCCGGGGAACGTCGCGACGAGCGCGTGGTCCTCGCCGCCGGTCAGCACCCAGTGCAGGGGGTCGGCGCCGAGCGCGGTGGCGACGTCGACCAGCCGCCGCGGCACCTCGACGAGGTCGGTCCGCACGTCGATGGCCACATTGGACGTCTCGCAGATGTGCCCGAGGTCGGCGAGCAGCCCGTCGGACACGTCGATCATGGCGGTCGCACCGGCCGCCGCCGCCTGCGGACCGGCCGCGTAGGGCGGCTCCGGCACCCGGTAGGCGCCGACCACCTGGACCGGCGAGCGGAACCCGCGCCCGAGCACCGCGAGCCCGGCCGCGGACCACCCGAGCCGCCCGGCCACCGCGACGACGTCGCCCGGCAGGGCCCCGCCCCTGGTAACCGGCTCGCGTCCCGCCATATCACCGAGCGCGGTGACCGAGATCACGATCTCCTTGGCGGTGACCACGTCCCCGCCGACGAGCCCGGCCCCGACGCTGGCCGCCTCCTGCCACATCCCGGCGGCGATCCCCTCGGCCACCTCGGCGTGGGTCGTGCGCGGGCAGGCGAGCCCGACGAGCAGCGCCGTCGGCACCGCGCCCATGGCCGCGATGTCGGCCATGTTGACCGCGATCGCTTTGCGCCCAACGTGTTCCGGCGACGACCAGTCGAGTCTGAAGTGGACGCCCTCGGTGAGGACGTCGGTACTCGCGACCACCCGCCCGTCGCTCACCGCCACCAACGCGGCGTCGTCCCCGGGCCCGATGAGGGTGGTCGCCGGCTGCCGCCGCCCGGCGGTCACCCGCCCGATGAGACCGAACTCGCCAACATCGGCGACGGTCTCGGGTGGATCATGAGCTGGCCCTACTCTATTGTCGGCCACGACACCTCCGATAGTCGGATCCCCAAACGATCCCGAACTGCGGTAGCTTTTGCTGCTCACGTTCCTACCTTTTGAGTCCTGCTAGACGCGAAGGGGCGCGCCGTGGTCTACGCATACATCCTTATCCAGACCGAGGTCGGACAGGCTGCCGCGGTTGCCGGGAAGATCGCACAGATCGAGGGCGTGACCACCGCAGAGGATGTCACGGGTCCCTACGACGTGATCGTCCGAGCCGAGGCGGAGAACGTCGACCTGCTCGGGCAGCTGGTGGTGGCCCGGATCCAGAACGTGGACGGGATCACTCGAACCCTCACCTGCCCCGTGGTCCACCTGGCCGACATGGTCTAGTGGCCATGTGTCCGGAGAGCCCGTATCCCGCGTGACGCTGTTGGTCGCGACCAGCCTGGCCGCGGCCCTGTTCATCGGCGTGATCATCGCGAGCAGGTTCACGGGCTCCCCGGGCGAGGCCGCACCGGCGACCACCGAGTCACCACGCCCAACCGGCCCACTGGCCCTGGTCGCGGTCGACGCACCGGACGCGGCCAGCCCGACCTGCGCGAACCTGGTCAAGGCACTGCCGGCGGCACTGCCGAGCAAGGGCAAGGAGCTGAAGCGCCTCCCACTGGCCGACCCGGCCCCCCAGGCCGCCGCGGCCTGGGCAGGCGACCGAGGCGACCCGGTGGTACTGCGCTGCGGCCTGACCAAGCCGGCCGAGTACCAACCGACGGCCCAACTACGCCTGGTCTCACAGGTCAACTGGCTCCCGGTGGATGGCGACGACGCGATGACCTGGTACACGGTCGACCGCCCGGTCTACATCGCACTGACCATCCCCAAGGACGCGGGCACAGGCGTCGTCCAGGAGATGTCAGAGACGATCGCGAAGGCCGTACCGACGAAGTGACAGCACTCGCTCGGAGAGAGTGAGTGGGAGTGCGGCTCGTCGGGGTTGGGTGGAAGGGTGAGAACGGGCAAGGGGCGCGCGCCCCAAGCCCCGTGGCCAGAGTGGCGAAACGGCGACCCCGCGAGGCGGTTCAGTGGTGGGGGCGGGGCCAAGGCAGGCAGGCGCCAGCCACCGGTGACTGCGGCGACCCAAGCGCCATCGCCAAGGTGGCGGAGGCGCCCCAGGCCCAGTGGCCAAGTGGCAAAGGCGACCCGAGCCCCGTGACCAAGTGGCGGAGGCGATCCAAGCCCCGTGGCCAAGTGGCGGAGGCGCCCCGGGCTCGGTTGCCAGGTTTGGTGAAGGCGCCCCCGAACCCCGTGGCAAAGTGACCGAGCGGAACCCAGGCCCAGTGGCCAAGGTGACGAAGGCGACCCAAGCCCCGTGCCCAAGGTGACGGAGCGGACCCAGCCCTATGGCCAGGGTGGCGAAACAGTCCTCCCCGCGTGGCGGTTCGGTGGTGGTGGCGGGGGCAAGGCAGGCAGGCGCCAGCCTGCCCCCGGAGGGGCCTGCCCAGGGCGGCGGAGGCTCGCGGGTCAAGGGTGACGGCCGCCAGGCCGTCATCGGGCGAAGCCCGACGCCGAAGGCGCCCTTGACGCGTGAGTCGCCGCCCGTACAATCCCGCCACCACCACCGAACACCGAGGACGCAGCGCGCACCACGGCCCACCAAACCCCGAGACCACAGCGCGCACCACCGAACCCACCACCAAACCCGAGACAAGGCGCACACCACCGAACCCACCAAACCCGAGAACAAGGCGCGCGCTACCGAACACCCCAGGAACCGGCACCACCAAACACCACAGAACGCACCACACCGCCCACCAAGCCCCTGGAAGACGGCGCACAACCGAGCCCCAACGAAACCCAGGACGCGGCCAACAACCCTCAGCCAACCCCCGGCGAAACCGCACAAGCAGCCAACACATCCCGCATAGACCGACGGAACTCCCCGGGCGAGAAGTACGTCCGACAGATCTCCAACAACCCCTGCTGCACCTCAGCCCACAAAACCGAGTCAGTCAGCAACCGGTGGCACAACTCCACAATCTCCACCGAGGACGCACCGACCAGATGCCGAGCGGTCCAACCGAGGTGCAGCCCCTCACCACCGACCGGAGTCGTGACGAACGGCAACCCGGCAGCCATCGAGTCCACGAACTTGATCTTCACTCCGGCGCCGTACCGCATGGGCACGACATGCAGCAGAGCCGACTCCAGCAAGGGCCGCGGGTCGGGCACCTTCCCGACCACCTCGATGGACGAACCGTCGAGCGCCAGCACCGCAGGCGACGGGTCCGCACCGACCACGCGCAACCGCAGGTCGGCGTGCCGCTCGCGCAACGGCGGCAGCACCTCGTCCGCCAACTCCAACACGGCGAACTCGTTGGGCGTCCGCGGCGTGGAATCGAATCCACCGAAGAAAACGATATCCCGCCGAGCCTCGAACCCGGGCACAGAAGCAGGCACCGCGGCCGGGTAACACGCCACGTGCACCCGTGAGTCGGGCGCGACACGCCGCGCCCAGTGCGCCTCCTCCTCACTCACGCACACCGCCACATCGGCCCAGGAGAAGGCATCAACCTCCTGCTGCCGCAACACATCCGCCTGCACCGCCCAGGCCCGCCGCTCCCGGGCATCGGTAGCCGTCCCGAAATGCTGCTCCGGCCGCCGGTGGAACAGTGCCTCCGCGTCGTAGACCTTCACCGCCTGCGGTTGCGCCCGCGCGATCGGCTCCCCGTACCCGATGAAGTTGTGCGGCCGGAAGACCACCACCACGTCGTACAACCCGGCCCGCTCGACCGACCACCGCGCCGGGTCCTCGACTCCCCACACGACCTCGATGCCCCGGGCGGCCAGGGCCGGCGCCACCTGCTCGGCCCGCTCGGAGGACACGGCGAAGAACGTCACCCGCGCCCGCGGATCAGCCTCCCGCCACGCGTTGACCACCGCCATCGTGCGCCCGTCACCACGGCCACGGTCCGGCTGGGGCACGCGGTCGTCGATCAGCAGCACCCGGTACGGCGCCAGGTGGTCACGCAGCCACCACTTCCGGTACGGGTGCTCGTCCAGCTCGACCAGCGGCACCCGGTCGTCGAGCGACCACCGCCGGGTGAACGTGCCGTGGTTGAGCCGCATCAACTCGGTCGCGCGGGCCGACGAGCTGCTCCCGTGCCGCTGGTGCACCACCTGCGACGCCGGCTCCAGCCACGTCTGCCACCCGTGCGCCCGCAGCGACATCATGAGGTCCACGTCCTCGAAGTACGCGATCTCGTACTCCGGCGAGAACCCGCCCACCTCGAGGAACGCCGCGCGCCGCACCACGAGGCACGCCGCCGACGCGTAGTCCACCTCACGCGTGAACAGCGGTCCGAAGTCCACGGCGCGACACCAGCCGTCGCCGCCGATGACGCTGCCCGCCTCCTGCACGCTGCCGTCCGGGTTGAGCAGGACCGGGGACACCGCCGCGACCGAAGGCCGGGCGTCGAGGAACGCCAGCAGCGGCTCCAGCCAGCCGTCCGTGACCTCGATGTCCGCGTTGAGGAAGCACAGCAGCTCGGTGTCGGCGTGCCGCACGGCCAGGTTGCAGCCCGCGCCGAAGCCCAGGTTCTCCGGCATCCTCAGCACAGTCGCGCCGGTCAGGTTCTCGGCGAGCCACTCGCCGGTGCCGTCGGGTGACGCGCTGTCGGCGACGATCACCCGGTACGGCGCGGTCGTGTGCTTCGCCAGCAGCTCCAGGCATCGCACGACCAGCTCGCGCCCGCCGTACGACACGAGCACGAACGTGATCCGCGGGATCATCCGCGCGCCTTCCCGTAGGCGTCGCGCAGCGGGCGCGTCCACCGGACGAGCTTGGTGTTCTGCCAGTTCACCAGCTCCTGCTCGATGCGGGCCAGACGCGCCGCCAGCTCCTCGTTGCGGCGGGTCAGCTCGATGTTCTCCGCGCGCACCTCGGTCGCCTCGGCCACGGCCGCGTCCCGCTCCTGCCACGCCTCCGCGAGCGGCTCGGCCAGGCGCTGGCGCTCCACCAGCATCCGGCGTCGCAGCTGCCAGTGCGCGTGCCGCAACGCGTTGTTCTCCTCGGCCAGCACCGACATCCGCGTCGCCAGGTCGCCGCCCTGCTCGGCGAGCGTGTGCTCGGCCAGCTCGGCGATCCGGTCCAGCTGTGCCGTCAGCTCGGCCACCGGGGCGAACTCGAACGTCGAGCCGTCCGGCCGCCGGCACCGCACGCCGAGCCAGGCGCACGCGGCGGCGATGTGCTCGTCCTCGGTGACCACGTTCCTGGCGGCGGACAGGATCGCGAGCCGGTCCTCGAACACGAGGTCCTGCGGCAGCTCGGCGTGCACGTCGTAGTCGCGTTGCGGCATCTCGCCCAGCTGCCGCAGCTGCGCGACCCGCACCGGCAGCGTCTCCCGGTCGAGCACGCGGTCGAGCAGCAGGCCGGGGTTCGGACCGGTCGCGACGAATGCCGCGCGGGCCGCCAGGTCGGCGGGCACCTCGGGCAGCGCGAACAGCACGACCGGGTGCGCCGCGTCCAGCCGGGCGGCCAGGTCGAGCGCGTACGGGTCGGCCGTGCAGACCACCGTGAGCGTCGCGGCGGCGGCCAGGTCCTCGGGCGTGCGGTCCCGCAGCGGTTCGATGACCAGCCCGCCGTCCGTGACCGCCGAACGGCGCCAGCCCTCGGTGGCGAACAGGCTCATGCGCCAGCCGGGCAGCCGCGCGAGCAGCTCCTGCTGAATCACCCGTCCGGGTAATTGGTCCCCCAGGTCCGGCTGGTCCGCACTGGTCCAGATGGCGACGGCACCGACGCCGGAATGAGTGCTTAGTCCAGGCACCCGGCGAGAGTACTGAACCTGCGCGGTGTGTCCCACGTCTGATACCACGAAAACCAGGGAGGCTGACTCACATGGTGTTACCGATAGTCCTGGTCACCGCCGGGGCCGTGTTCTTCGTGGGCCGGCTGTTGATGTTCGCGGCCCACAACCGCGCTGGTAAGGGCGACAACTGAACCCGCACTACCGACTGTTACCCACCCTCATTCGATAGAGATCCCTCGTCGTCCGGTGTCTCCGAGCCGGTAGCCGGAGTGTTCACGTCACGGTGCCAGGTCGATGTGCACGCCGGTCAGTTCCTCGGAGACGTCCCACAGGCGTCTGCCCAGTTCCCGGTCGCGGGCCTCGTCGAGGGGCTGGACGAGTGTCGGGTAGCCCCTGCTCTCGTTGCGGCCGTCCGGGCCCCAGAACTGGCCGCTCTCCACGTCCGGGCCGGCCGCCGCGTAGATCTGCGGCAGGGCGCCCATGGAGACGTCCTGCGCCATGACCCTGTTGCCCGCCTTCATGAGCAGCCTGCTGATGCCGGACGGTCCGGCGGACTGCAGGTTGGTGGCCGTGTAGCCGGGGTGGGCGAGGACGCTGCGCAGGCCGATCCCGTTGGTCCGCAGGCGGCGGTGCAGCTCCAGTGCGAACACGACGTTCGCGAGTTTTGACTGGGAGTAGTAGCCGGCGCGGCTGTACTTCTGGTTGCCGTGCAGGTCGCCGAAGTGGATGCGGCCGCGGCGGTGCAGCCCGGAGCTGACGGTGACCACCCTCGGGTCGTCGCCCCGCAGCAGGGTGTTGAACAGCAGGATCGTCAGCGCGAAGTGCGCGAGGTGGTTGACGCCGAACTGCAGTTCGTAGCCCTGCGCGGTGTGCGTGTGCGGCGGCATCATGATGCCGGCGTTGTTGACCAGCACGTCCACCTGCTCGACGCGGGCGGCGAACTCCCGCACCGAGTCGAGGTCGGCGAGGTCGAGGTGGCGCAGGTCGAACCGGCCGTCCGGCTGCTCGGCTCGCAGTGCCTCGACCGCGGCCTCGCCCTTGGTCATGTCTCGTGCGGTCATGATCACGGTGGCACCCCGTGAGCCGAGCGCACGCGCGGTCTCCAGGCCGAGACCGCCGTTCGCTCCGGTCACCACGAACGTGCGTCCGACCTGGCTCGGGACGTGGCTCGCGAGCCACTCCGCGGCCGAGGGTCTGTCGACATCAGCTGCCTTGCTCATAAGACACAGGGTGCCGCACGCGCCGCCCGATGTGACCCCGGTTGGCCTGTTCACTTCTGTGTCCAATGTCTACGCCAATCTGGATCGGGACGCTCACGCTAAGTAGGTTGTCGCCATGGAGCAGCGGCATCTGGGCGAGTCAGGTCTGGTGGTCAGCGCAGTCGGGCTCGGCTGCAACAACCTCGGGCGGCCCGGAACCGCGGCGGAGTCACTCGCCGGTTCGCGTGCGCTCATCGGCGCGGCGGTCGACGCGGGGATCACCTTCTTCGACGTGGCCGACGTTTACGGTGCGCCACGAGGGCGTAGCGAGGAACTGCTGGGGCAGGCGCTGTCCGGCCGGCGTGACAGGTGCGTGATCGCGACGAAGTTCGGCGTGGACATGCAGGGCGCGAACGGCCCGGACTTCGGCGCGCGCGGCTCCCGCCGGTACGTGAAACGGGCGGTGGAGGCCTCGCTGCGCCGCCTGGGCACGGACTGGATCGACCTGTACCAGCTGCACCGCGCCGACCCGACGACGCCGGTGGAGGAGACCCTGTCCGCGCTGGACGACCTGGTGCGCGAGGGGCTGATCCGGTACGCGGGTGTCTGCAACCTGGCCGGCTGGCAGGTGGCCGACGCGGTGTGGCTGGCGCGGACCAACCACTGGTCGGGGATCATCGCCGCGGAGAACCACTACTCGCTGCTGGAGCGCGAGGCCGAGCGGGACATCGTGCCCGCGTGCGAGCGGTTCGGGTTGGGGCTGCTGCCGTACTTCCCGCTGGCCAACGGGTTGCTGACGGGCAAGTACCACCGGGCCGCCGACGCGCCCGCCAACGCGCGGCTCGCCGGCCGCACCCGGTTGCTGGCCGACGCGCCGTGGGACCGGATCGAGAAGCTGCGGGCGTTCGCCGAGGAACGCGAGCTGCCCATGGCGACGGTCGCGATCGGCTGGTTGGTGGCTCAGAAGCCGGTCGGCTCGGTCATCGCGGGTGCCACGACCCCGGAACAGGTGAGCGCCAACGCGGCCGCGACCCAGTGGCACCCGAGCGAGGACGACCTGCTGGCACTGGACGAGATCTGCCCGCCGGGCCGCCACTGACTGCCCGGCCCACCTGAAATCCGCTGTTCGGGGCGCTGAGCTCGCGGGCACACTGCGGTCGTGGCCGTACTGGAGATGACCGCGCCGGGCCGGGCCCGGGCCACCGGGCTGAGCCTGACCTCGTGGGTGCTGTTCGCGACCTCCGGCCCGCTGGCCAGGTCGGTGATGGCGGCGGGCGGTTCCCCGGCCGCGGTGACCGCCGTGCGCATCGTGCTGGCGGCGGTACTGCTGGGAGCGGTGGTCGCCGTGCTGCGGCCGCGGGCGCTCCGGTTCCGCCGCGGCGACCTGTGGCTGGTGCTCGGCTACGGGCTGTTCGGCGTCGCCGGGGTGCAGCTGTTCTTCTTCGTGGCCGTGGCCCGGGTCCCGGTCGGGGTGGCGATGGTGCTGGTCAACCTCGCGCCCGCGGTGGTCGCGCTGTGGGTGCGAGTGGTGCGGCGGACCCGGCTGCCCGTACTCGTGTGGCTGGGGATCGGGCTGGCCGTCGCCGGACTGGGCCTGGTCGCGGAGGTCTGGCGGGGCACCCGGCTGGACCTGCTCGGCGTCGCCGGCGGGCTGGCCGCGGCGGTCTGCGCGGCCGGCTTCTTCCTGCTCGGTGAACACGGTGCCAGCAGGCACGACTCGTTCGGGCTGACCGCGGCCGGGCTGGCGGTCGGGGCCGCGGTGATGATCGTGGTCAGCCCGCCGTGGACGCTGCCCGCGGAGCTGTTCACCGCCCGCGCGGTGCTCGGCGGCCTGCACGCACCGGTGTGGAGCGTGCTGGTGGTGCTGGCAGTGGTGGCCACCGTGCTGCCCTACCTGGCGGGGATCCGGGCGATGCGTGACCTGCCGTCGACCCTCGGCAGCGTGTTGGCCCTGGTGGAACCGGTGGTCGCCGCCGTACTGGCCTGGCTGCTGCTGGGCCAGGCGCTCGGCCTGGCCCAGCTGGTCGGGGCGGTGGTCCTGCTCGGTGGCGCGGCCTTGGTGCAGCTGGCCGGTCCGGCACAGCTCGCCGTTGAACAGGAGCCGGCCGGACTCAGCGGGGAGCCATCCGCAGGGCGCCGTCCAGGCGGATCACCTCGCCGTTCAGGTAGTCCTGGGCGATGATCGACAGGGCCAGGTCCGCGTACTCCTCGGGGCTGGCCAGGCGCTTCGGGAACGGCACGCCGGCCGCCAGGGCCTGGCGGAACTCGTCGCTCACGGTGGCCAGCATCGGGGTGTCGACGATGCCCGGGGCGATCGTCATCACGCGGATGCCGGACGAGGCCAGGTCGCGGGCGGCCGGCAGGGTCAGGCCGACCACGCCGCCCTTGGACGCCGCGTAGGCCACCTGGCCGATCTGGCCGTCGAAGGCCGCGATCGAGGCCGTGTTGATGACCACGCCGCGCTGGCCGTGCTCGTCCGCCGCCGTCTTCGCGATCGCCTCGGCGGCGAGGGTGACGACGTTGAACGTGCCGATCAGGTTGACCTCGATGACCTTGCGGAACAGCGCCAGGTCGTGCGTGCCCTTCTTCGACAGGATCCGGGCCGACGGGCCGATGCCCGCGCAGTTGACCACCGTCCGGAGTGGACCCTCGCCGGCGGCGGTGTCGACCCCGGCACGCACCTGGTCCGGGTCGGTCACGTCCGTCGCGACGTAGGTGACGCCGTCGACCTTCGGCGCCTTGTCGATCGCGGCGGGCAGGTCGAACGCGAAGACCCGGGCGCCGCTGCCGGCCAGTGCCGCCGCGGTCGCGCCGCCAAGGCCGGAAGCACCGCCGGTGACGATGGCGGAGGTGTCACTGATCTGCATGCCCGACAGGTTAACGGGCGCTCACCCAGGTTCGACGGAGTGCGGGTCGACCCCCTCCTCGGGACGGTGCGTGAAGTGCAGGAGGAGCACCAGAGGGAGAGCCGCCAACAGGGCGAGACCGGCGAACAGAGCCGCGATGGCGAAAAGTTCCATACGGACCACCCTGGTAGGCAACGCACCGTCCCCGCGTCACCCAAAACGGGCATCCTGTCGTACTTCTGGGGGATGACCCTCTGCTACAGGTCGCCCACGTACGGCACGTCGTAGACCGCCGGCGACGACATCCAGCCGCGCAGCGCGTGGGTGGCGCGCACGTCGTCCTCGTTGTACTCGAGCAGGCGGACGCGCTGGTCGTCGTTGGGCTGGCGGCCGTCCATGCCGACGGCGTCGCGGTACCAGCGCATGCTGTTCTCGCCGCTGGCCTCCGGGTCGCGCCAGCGGAAGCCCGCCACCGGGGCGATCGTCTTCAGGCCCTTGCCGCGCGAGCACAGGAAGTGGTCGCGCACGGCGCCGAACAGGTCGAACCACGCGTTCGAGCCGATGAACGCGTGCACCTGCTCGGTGGTCGGGATGCCCGGCTTGCCCGCGAACCGCTTGGCCGACGACAGCAGCCAGCGGTTCTCCGCCAGCTCGTTGTAGCAGTACGCCCGGAAGGTCAGCCCCCGCGCCCGCGCCCGCAGGCGCACGACCATCAGCCACTGCCAGAACGCGCCGAACGACCTGGCCTCGTCGTCGGTCGGCAGCGGCTCCCACGTCGCGAACCCGTAGTAGCCCGGGCGCTCGCCGACGTCCACGCCGCTGAGCAGCGCACCCCACAGGTACGCGCCGGCGTCGCCGAAGCTCTCCATGTCGACGTCGACCTCGACGTCCGCCCGCGGCACGTCGATCCGCGGCACCCGGCGTACCACGGTCAGGTCCGCCAGCCACGCCTTGGCCAGGCCGACCGCGTCGGACATCGGCATGCCGGTCTGCGGCAGCGACTCGTCGTCCGGGTCGGTCAGGGCCAGGTCGTCGACCGTGCGCACGCCCGCCGCACGCAGCAGCGACGCCTCCTCGCCGCGGACGACCAGGCTCACGTCACGCGCCTGCTCCAGCTCGACGCCGCACACGGGCCACCACGGGCAGGTGCGGCACTCGACGATCCGCGACGGCTGCGCGAGCGCCTCGCCGCCGGTCGCGGCCGTGGTCGCGATGGCCAGCCGGTCGGCGAAGCGGGCGTCGTACTCGGCCAGCGCGGTGCGGTTGCCCGGCCAGGTCGGCGCCTCCAGGTCGTGCCAGACGACCGCGTCGCCGTCGAGGCCGATCACCCCGGCGACCGCGGGACCCTCGGCGGCCCGGCCGGCCGCCTGCAGCATGCGGTACGCGTGCGCGAGGCGGAGCACGTCACGGGGTTGGGGGCGGACGCGCCGGCGCTGGTCCGGCTGGCGCGCGGCCGGCCAGGGGGTGGCCAGCGGGGTGGTCTGGGCGCCCTGCCCGGGGTCGCTCACCTTGTGCCGCACCACGAGCACGGGCACGTAGCCGGTGTCCGCCAGGACCAGCAGGTCGATGTGGCCGCGGCGGCCGCCCACCTCGTCGCGGGGCAGCTGGGCGGCCCAGATGAACCGGGCGCCCTCGGCCATGGCGTCCACCGTCAGCTGCTCACGGTCGCTCGACCGGGCCTCGCGCGGGATCTCCGTCCACCCCGGACCGACCAGGCTGGCGATCTCGTCGGCGATCGAGCGGCGGTGCGCGGCCGCGTCGGCCTTGCGCTGCTCACCGGTCGGGTCGGGCGGGGCCTGGGGCGCGTCGACCATCGCCGGGTCGTGCTCGAGGTGCACCCGACGCCGGCAGCGGTTCACCACTCCCGAGTCGAGTAGCACCGATGTAGTCACGTTATGCAGTCTAAGCGGGACCACCGACATTTCTCGGGCGGTAGAGGTGCCGGTGCTGGTCAGCACCGATAGGTTCTCCGCATGGCACTCAGGAAGCGCGCTGGTGACGAGCCGAGGATCACGCCGAAGAAGGCGAGGAACGCGCTCGCTGTGGTGAAGATCATCGGACCGGCCGTGGTCCCGGTGGTCGCGCCGTACGTGGTGCGTGCGCTCGGCGAGGTGCGGGACCGGTACGACCGGGCACGCGCCACCCGGCTCGGGGTGCCCATCGAGGACCTGCCGCGGTTCTCCGGGCGTGGCGGGGCGCTGCACGCCAGGATCACCGGTGCCGCCGCGGCCATCGCCGAGCTGCGCGACCGCGACGGCGTCACGGCCGACGACCGCGCGTTCGCCGACCGCTCCGACACGACGCTGCGCCAGCTGGCCGCCGCGGTGCGGGCCGCCGAGCGGATGCCGACCAGCCGCCGCAGGGCCGCGCACCGGGCCGCGTCTGTCGAGCTGGACCAGCTCGAGGAGCGGCTGCTCCAGCGGCTCGGCGTCTGACGCTTACAGAACCCGAACATTCCCCGAGCCCAGGTCTCACCTTCGCCCGCCATCGTGGTTGGCACACGAAGGGAGAAGATCGTGAAACTGGTGTTGAGCAGTGTCCTGGCGGTCGGCCTGGTGTTCGGCGGAGCGGTGACGGCGTCCGCCGACCCGTCGGAGCCGGTGACGATCACGCTGAGCCCCGAGCAGGTGCAGAACCTGTGCGAGAAGCGGCTGCCGAAGATCGAGAAGCGGACGACCCGGCTGTTGGACCGGATCACCGGCGACGCGAGCGTGCGCGGGTCGGTCCAGTGGTTGAAGGCACGCGCCGCGAAGGAACGCGACGCGGGGCGGGAGACGTCCGCGCAGGTGCTGGAGGAGAAGGCCGACCGCCGCGCCGGGCGGGTCGACCAGCTCAACCGGGTCAAGAAGTGGGCCACCGACTTCGCGTCCCAGCACTGCGGGGCGAAGTGAGGCGGCTGGTGTGGGTCGTGCTGCCGGTGCTGCTGGTCGTCGCCGGTTGCCGGGACTCGGCCACGTCACCGGGCGTCGACCAGCAGTTCTCCAACGTGGAGTCCACGTTGGACGCCATCGAGTCGGACGTGGCGGGTGACTGAGCGGAGCTTGCGGAGCGAAAATTGTGGCTGAGCGGAGCTTGCGAAGCGAGAATCGTGACTGAGCGGAGCTTGCGAAGCGAAAACCGTGACTCGGTGAGTGCTATACAGGGCCATGCCTGAGGGCTTGGTGCTGGTGGTCGAGGACGATCCGGCCATCGCGGACCTCGTCGCCCGGTACCTGCGGCGGGACGGTTTCGGCGTGCGGGTGGCGGCCGACGGCGCCGCGGCACTGGCGGCGGTGCGCCGGGAACGCCCGGTGGCGGTGGTGCTCGACGTGGGCCTGCCGTCGATGGACGGGATCGAGGTGTGCCGCACGCTGCGCGCCGACGGCGACTGGACGCCGGTCCTGTTCGTGACCGCCCGGGACGACGAGGTCGACCGCGTGCTGGGCCTGGAACTCGGCGCGGACGACTACGTGACGAAGCCGTTCAGCCCACGCGAACTGGTGGCGCGGGTACGCACGGTGCTGCGGCGCGGGACGGTCGCCGCGTCGGTGCTCTCGGTGGGACGGACCCGCATCGACGTGACGGAACGGCGCGCGTGGGCGGACGGCGTCGAGGTGGCCCTCACGCCGACGGAGTTCGACCTGCTGGCGGCACTGATGCGACGACCTCGACAGGTGTTCGAGCGGCCGCGACTGTTGAGCGCGGTGTGGGGGTACCAGGTGACCGGCACCCGGACGGTGGACGTGCACGTGGCACAGCTACGAGCCAAACTGGGCGACGCCAGCCCGATCCGCACCGTCCGCGGCGTCGGCTACGCGGCGGACCCGACATGACCCAGGCACGAGAGTCCCTTTCACTCGGACTTCCTGGTGAAAGTTATCCACAACCCACGCCGACCAGGGGTTTTGTCAGTGCAAGCCGATAGAATGGGACCGGGGCCGGCCCCCGGGATGGGGTGGGGGCTGCCTACGTTACGGGCGGAAGTTTTCGGCGAAATCTCGGTTGGTGCTGGGCAGCGCTCGTCGGCGTGGCGTGGTCGCGACCTCGGCCTTGCCGGGCACGGCGCGCCTACTCAAGGCACCGGCCAGCGCTCCTCGGATTGGCGTGAACGCAACCTCAACCCCGCCAGACACAACGCACCTGCTCGGGGCGCTGCCGGAGGCCGGCCATGAACATGAACGTCGCTGGGGAGCCGGCGGCGGGGCGGCGGCGGGCGTCGCTGTGGGTGCGGATCACCGCGCTTGGGTTGGTGGTGGCCGCGGTGATGGCGCTGGTGGCCGGGGTCGTCTCGGTGCGGTTGGTGATCGTCGCGGCGCGGGATGCCACTCGGGAGACGCTTGCTGATCAGGCGGATGTGGTGGCCGCGCAGCTCAGTGCCGTGCGGGTGGCCGCGCCTCGGGTCACGCAGATCCTGTCGGGGCAGGGGATCTCCATGGTTCGGCGGGGTCCCGGGGGCCGGATGGTGGGCGATCAGCGGGCACTGCAGGCCGCTCGGCGGGCCGGGCTCGGGCGGCTCACGGCTGGGCGGGCACTGCATGGGAGTGCGGTCATCGACGGCACCGTGCTGCTCGTCGAGGGGCGGGCGTTGGACGACGGCGGTGCCGTGGCGCTCGTGCGTGAGTCGGAGCATTCGAAGGCGGCCTGGCGGCGGTTGGTCGGCAACGTCCTGTTCGCGCTCGCCGTGGGGATGGGGGTGGCCGCGCTTGCCGGGTTGTTGCTCGCTCGGCTGCTGGCGCGGCCGCTTCGGCGGACGGCCGAGGTCGCCGTGGGGATGAGTCATGGGCGGCGGGATCTGCGGGTGCCCCTCGATGGGCCTCGGGAGGTGGTGGAGGTCGGGGAGTCGCTCAACGCGTTGGCGGACGCCCTGGCTCGCAGTGAGGCCCGGCAGCGGGAGTTCCTGCTCTCGGTCTCGCACGAGTTGCGGACGCCGCTCACCTCCGTGCGGGGGTTCGCCGAGTCGCTCGCGGACGGCGTCGTCGACGGGGACGAGGTCGTCGACGTCGGGCGCACCATGCAGCGGGAGGCCGAGCGGTTGGACGGGATGGTGTCGGACCTGCTCGATCTCGCGCGGCTCGGGGCGGACGACTTCCGGCTCAACCTCGGCGAGGTGGACCTCACCGGCTTTCTCGTGGAGGCTGAACGGGTGTGGCGGAGCCGCTGCGCCGCCGCGGGGATCGAGTTGCGGGTGGAGAGCCCGCCGGGACCCGTGTGGGTGAGGACCGATCCGGGGCGGCTTCGGCAGGTGGTCGACGGGTTGGCCGCCAACGCCGTCCGGGCCACGCCCGCGGGCGCGCCCGTCGTTCTGGCGCTGCGGTCGAACGGCGCGTTCGCCGAGTTGCAGGTGCGGGACGGCGGACCCGGGCTCGCCGAGGAGGACTACCGGCACGCGTTCGAGAAAGGTGTGCTGCACTCGCGGTACCAGGGGGTGCGGCCCGTCGGCACCGGGATCGGGCTCGCGCTCGTGCACGGGCTCGTGACGCGGCTCGGCGGCACCATCACCGCCATGCCGGCGCCCGAGGGCGGCGCGGCGTTCACCGTGGTGCTAAAGACCCTCGGCTAGCACCTCGGCCAGGTGCACCGCCTCGCGGTCACTTCCCTGCGCTATCTGGGTCCGGCAGCTGAAGCCGTCCGCGATGACCAGCGTGTCGGGGGCCGCCTCGCGGACGGCCGGCAGCAACGCGCGTTCCGCGAGTGCTTGGGAGACCTCGTAGTGCTCGCGCTCGAAGCCGAAGTTGCCGGCCAGGCCACAGCATCCGGCGGGCAGTGGCGAGTTCCGCACGCCCGCCTTCGCCAGCAACGCCTTCTCGGCCGTGACGCCCAGTGTCGCGTGCTGGTGGCAGTGCACCTGGGTGATGGCCTCTCGGGACACCACCGGCGGAGTCCACTGTGGAGCATACGCGGTCAGGAAACCAGCCAGGGTGAACGCCTTCAGCGACGTTCCGGTCAGCTCCGGCAGGTCCTCGTTCAGCGCGGACAGGCAACTCGGCTCCAGGCCGACGACCGGCGTGTCCCCGAACGGCGCGAGCGCACGCAGCGTCCGGCGCATCACCTTGCGGGCCACCGAAAGCTGGCCCGTCGACACCCACGTCAGGCCGCAGCACACCGAACCCGGCGGCAGCACCGGGTCGAAGCCCGCCGCACGCAGCACGCGGACCGCGGCGATACCGGCCGACGGGGTGAAGAAGTTCGTGAACGTGTCCGGCCACAGCACCACCGGTTGCCCGCCGCTGCCCGGGTTGTGGCGCAGCCAGTGGGTCAGCGTCTCCGTCGCCACCGGCGGCAGCGCGCGTTCCGGTGCGATGCCGCCCAGTCGCTTCAGCAGCCGGGAGAGCCGTGGGGACGCCATCGCCCTGTTCGCCGTGCGGGGCAATCGCGACGCCAGCCGCAGCCACAGCGGGAGCCAGCCCATCGAGTAGTGCGACGCCGGGCGCAGCCGCCGCTTGTAGTGGTGGTGCAGGAACTCCGCCTTGTACGTGGCCATGTCCACGTTCACCGGGCAGTCGCTCTTGCAGCCCTTGCACGACAGGCACAGGTCCAGCGCGTCCCGCACCTCGGTGGACCGCCAACCGTCGGTGATCACCTCGCCGGCCAGCATCTCGTACAGCAGCCGGGCGCGCCCGCGGGTCGAGTGCTTCTCCTCGCCCGTCACCTGGAAGCTCGGGCACATCACCGAACCGCTGTGGTTGCGGCACTTCGCCACCCCGATACACCGCCGGGCCGCCTGCCCGAAGTCACCGCTGTCGCGCGGGTACGTGAACGCGGTCCGCACCGCCGCCAGCGGCACGAACCGCAGGTTCTCGTCGACCCGGTACGGCCGCACGACCATGCCGGGGTTCATCCGGCCGGCCGGATCCCAGAAAGCCTTGAACCGCGCGAACAACTCGATCATGCGTGGCGAGTACATGCGCGGCAGCAGCTCCGCCCGCACCTGCCCGTCGCCGTGCTCGCCGGACAGCGTGCCGCCGTGCCGGACGACCAGGTCCGCGGCCTCCTCGACAAACCGGCGGAACCGGGCCACCCCCTCGGCGTGGACGAGGTCGAAGTCGACGCGGATGTGGATGCAGCCCTCGCCGAAGTGCCCGTAGGGCAGGCCGCGCAGACCGTGCTGAGCCAACAACGCACGCAGGTCCCGCAGGTAGGCGCCCAGCCGCTCCGGCGGGACGGCCGTGTCCTCCCAGCCCGGCCACGCCTCGGCGCCGTCGACCAGGCGGGTGGAGATGCCCGAGCCCTCCTCCCGCAGCCGCCACAGCTCCCGCTGCCGCCCGGCATCGGTGATGACCTCATGCGGCACCCCCACTGTCGAGGCGATCGCGGTCGCCGCCGGCAGCCCGTCCACCTCGACGAACAGCCACGCGCCGCCGGGCGGCAGCGTGGGCACCGGGTCCGGGTTGCGCGACGCCCGCAGCGCGACGATCCGCTCGTCCATGCTCTCCACGGTCAGCGGGCGGTGCGGCAGGATCGCCGGCACCGCGTCCGCGGCGGCCACGTCGTCGGCGAAGCCGAGGACCAGCAGCACCCGGGTGGCCGGTAGCTCCACCAGCCGGAGCCGGGCGCCGAGCACGGTCACGCACGTGCCTTCCGTGCCCACCAACGCCTTCGCGAGGTCGCGGCCGTGCTCGGGCAGCAGCTGGTGCAGCGGGAAGCCGGACACCTGCCGGCCGAACCGGCCCAGCTCGGTCCGCAGCAGGGCCAGGTTCTCGTCGACCAGCGCCCGCAGCTCCGGCGGTAGCTCCGAACCGGCACCGACGGTCATGCGACCGCCGTCGTACCGCAGGACGTCCAGCTCGATAACGTTGTCGAGCGTCGTGCCCCACGCCACCGAGTGCGCGCCGCACGAGTTGTTGCCGATCATGCCGCCGAGCGTGCAGCGGCTGTGCGTGGACGGGTCGGGCCCGAACGTCAGCCCGTGCGGCGCGGCGGCCCGCTGCAGATCGGCCAGGATCAGGCCCGGTTGCACCACCGCGGTGCGGCTGTCCGGATCCAGCGAGACCAATCGGTTCATCGCACGGGAGAAGTCCAGCAGGATGCCCGCCGAGACCGCGTTGCCGGCGCAGGACGTCCCCGCACCGCGAGCGACCAGCGGGGTGCCGGTATCCCGGGCCACCTGCAGCGCCAGCGCCACCTCCTCGGCCGCGCGCGGAAACACCACCACCTGCGGCACCAGCCGGTAGTTCGACGCGTCGGAGGAGTACTCGGCCCGCCTGCGGGACGAGGCGTCGAC
>NZ_JBJMIE010000015.1:0-10975 GCF_045807065.1 Actinophytocola sp.
ACCCGCCCGCGCCGGCCACCGTGCCAGCTGCCGGCGCCGGTGTCGTGTCGCCGCGCCCGGTCTGGCGGGAACTGGTCACCGCCGACACCGGTACGCCGGCGCCGCCGCCGTACGACTTCAGTGTCGGCGTCCCGGACACGCGGCGGTTCCCGATCGAGGCGTGGCGGCGGCAGGTCGCCCGCCAGCTGCGGGACCTGGACCCGGCCGCGGCCAACTACGGCGACCCGGCCGGACATCCGGCCCTGCGTGCGGAGATCGCACGGCACATCGGGCTGTCCCGCGCCGTGCGCGTGCCCCCGGCGCAGGTACTGGTCACGAGCGGTGCCCAGCAGGCGCTGGACCTCGTCGCGCGGGTGCTCGTCGAGCCGGGCAACCGCGTCGCCGTGGAGGAGCCCGGCTACCCGCCCGCGCGGGAGCTGTTCACGTCGTTCGGTGCCCGGCTGGCCGGCGTGCCGGTCGACGCGGACGGTGTCGACGTGTCCGCGATCCCGGCCGGCACGCGGCTCGTGTACACGACGCCGTCGCACCAGTTCCCCCTCGGCCCGCCGATGTCACTGGCCCGTCGCACCGCCCTGCTGGATTGGGCGCGCCGGTCGGACGCGGTGGTGGTCGAGGACGACTACGACAGCGAGTTCCGCTTCGCCGACCGGCCGCTGGAGTCGCTGCACAGCCTCGACCGCGGCGACCGCGTCCTGTACGTCGGCTCGTTCTCGAAGACCATGCTGCCGATGCTGCGCCTGGGGTTCCTGGTCGCGCCGCCGTCGCTGATGCCCGCGCTCCTGGCCGCGAAACGCCTGTCGGACCGGCAGACCGACCTGACCACCCAGGGCGCGATGGCCCGGTTCATGGCCGAGGGCCTGTTCGTGCGCCACGTGCGGCGCTCCACCCGCGAGTACGCGACCAGACGCGCGGCGATCCTGACGGTGCTGCGCCGCGACTTCGCCGACCTGCTGGAGATCGTGCCGTCGACGGCGGGCCTGCACCTGGCGGTGTGGCCACGCGGTGACGTGGACGTGCCGGCGCTCGTCGAGCGGGCGGCGGCCGCCGGGGTGAGGGTCGAGGACATGGCCGGGTACCACGGGTTCGGCCCCGGCCGGCCGGGGCTGGCGATCGGCTACGGCGGCGTGGTCCCGAACCGGATCGAGGACGGGTTGCGGCTGCTGGGCGAGGTGTGGTGAGGCTTCGGAGGCCCTGCGAGCCCCACCAGCCCGCCAGCCCGAGGCGTCCACGGGGGCGTCCACGAGGCGCCGACCGAGGAACGGGCGTGCTGACTGCGGCGGCCGCTCGTGCCAGCCGGCCCGGTCGCGGAGTTCGCGGCGTCGGACTTCCCGTCCGTGTCCAGCGTGGCCGGCGGCGACATCGCGGCGGCAACCCGCTCGACGTGCCCCGCCGCGTGGACGGGTCCCGCACCGCTAGCCCCGTTTCCGCACGTGATCGAGTTTTGGCTGGTCACGAGCTTGAGCCGGAGCAGCGTCCCGATCATCGCCGCAGGTCAGCGGCCCGTGTGCGGAATACCTGGGCTAGCGACCGACGGCGTACCCCTGCTGTCCACGCGCGTTGGCGCCGGCCCGGAGCAGCCCGGTCTCCAGGTCGCGCGAGACGGCGGACATCCGCCCGAGTGACCAGCCGTCGGTGACCTCCACGTCGTGCCCGAGCCGCCTGAGCTCGTCGACGATCCCGCCGACCCGCTCCTCGATGACCAGCTGCGTGCCGGTCTGCCGCGGGTAGAACGAGGACGCGAACGCCGTGGTGTGCCAGGTGGGGGAGTCGATGGCCTCCTGCAGGTTCATGCCGTGGACGGCGTGGTTGAGGAAGAAGACGAGCTGCCACTGGTCCGGCTGGTCGCCGCCGGGCGTGCCGAAGGACAGGTGGACGCCGTCCCGCGTGGCGAAGGAGGGGGACAGGGTGGTGCGGGGCCGCTTACCGGGCGCGATGGTGTTGGGCAGGCCGTCGTCGAGCCAGAACATCTGCCCCCGCGTGCCGAGACAGAACCCGAGGCCCTCGATCGTGGGTGAGCTCTGCAACCACCCGCCGGACGGCGTGGCCGAGATGACGTTGCCCCAGCGATCGGCGACGTCGATGTGGCAGGTGTCGCCACGCGTCGTCCCCCACCGGTTGACGAACGGCTCTCCGTGCCGCTGGTAGCGACCCGCGGCTTCCTCCTCGCGCCGGTAGCCGGGCGGTTCGAACCGGGGGAGTTTCCCGCCGCCCAGCAGCCTGCCGGGTTCGCCGTGCCGGAACGCCGGCCCAGCTTCCGGACCGGTGTCGAGGCCAGGTCCGCTGCTGCCCCCGAGCGTGGGCTCCCCGATGCCGAACCCGGCCGGCGCGGTCCCACCCTCCAGGACGTAGCTCGGCAGGCGCCCGAGCCCGTTCCGCAGGGCGGCTCCCGCTTCGTCACCAACCAGCTTCGCCCGCTCCGCGGCGTAGGCGGGGTCGAGCAACGGCGTGAGATCCGCTCCGTCGCCGTAGTTGGCGTCCCGGTCGGCGAAGACCAGCTTGGTGACCTCCACGACGCGGTGCACCTCCGCTGCGCTGACCGGTGCCGCCGGGTCACCGAGCGCCTCGAGCATGGCGAGCTGCTGCAGCAGGGCGGGCCCCTGACTCCACGCGCCGACCTTGTGCACCTGCCAGCCGAAGACGTCGAGACTGACCGTCGGCTCGTAGGTCGGCCGCCAGGCCGCCAGATCGGCACCGGTGAGCAGCCCGGTGTGCGTACGGCCGGAGTCGTCCAGGATCTCGGTCCGACAGAATTCGTCGATCGCCTCCGCGACAAACCCCTCGTACCAGGCATGCAGCGCCGCGTCGAACTGCGCATCCCGATCCGCCCCCGCGGCCTCACCCTCCGCGACCAGCCGCCGGTAGGTGGCGGCGAGCGCGGGATTGCGGATGAGTTCGCCGGGGCCCGGCGCGGGCAGCCAGAGCCGAGCGGACGTGGGCCAGTACAAACGGAACAACTCGCCCACGGCGGTGATGGTGTCCACCACCGCGGGCGCCACCGGATGTCCACGCTCGGCGTACCCGATGGCGTAGTCGAGGATGTCCCGCAACCGCATCGTGCCGTGATCGCGGACCAGCGTCAGCCAGGCCCCGACCGCACCGGGAACGGTGGCGGCAAGCAGCCCGGTACCCGGGACGATATCGAGCCCAAGGCTCCGAAAATACGCGGCGGTAGCACCCGCCGGCGCGACTCCCTGTCCACACAGGACCATCGGGACAGGGTTGTCACCCGCCACGAAGATCGCCGGCACCTCCCCGCCAGGCCCGTTCATGTGCGGCTCGCACACGTGCAGCGTGAACGCCGCGGCAGCGGCCGCGTCAAAGGCGTTACCGCCACGCTCGAGGATCGCCATACCGGACGAGGAGGCAAGCCAGTGGGTGGAGGCGACCATGCCGAAGGTGCCGGCCAGTTCGGGACGCGTAGTGAACACGCATTCACGCTAGTCGTTGCTCCCCGGCCCAAGGCAAGGGTTTTGGGCCACTAGGCGTACACCTGACGCCAGGTACCCCCTGCGGGTATACTGGTCGTCGAAGGTGCGGGCAAGTGGAAAGGGCACATCGATGCGCGGCTACACCAGCGACAAGGACGGCTTCCTGAAGCGTCTGCGCCGCATCGAGGGCCAGATCCGCGGCCTACAGCGAATGGTGGAGAACGACGAGTACTGCATCGACGTACTGACACAGATCTCGGCGGCCACCAAGGCGCTCCAGGCAGTATCACTAGGCCTGATGGACGAACACCTCAAACACTGCGTAGCCCAAGCCCTGGTCGACGGCGGCAAAGACGCCGACGAAAAGGTCCGCGAAGCCAGCGAGGCCATCGCCCGCCTGGTCCGTTCCTAACTCCTCTCGTTCGCAACTCCTCTCGCACGTGACGACTCACTCCTGACCGAGCTTCCTGACCTCGCGCTTGCTCCCTGGCCGGGCCTCCCCCGGACCGAGCCCGCTTCTGGCCGAGCCCGCTCCTGACTCGGGTCCGCTTCTGGCTGCGTCCGCGTCGCTCCCGCACCTGGCCGAGCCACTCCTGACCCAGTCCTCCCTTCGCAGCCCTCCCTTTGGCTCACGCGTCGACCCGACTCACCGCCGGACTGACCGGGTGGAACGGTCAGCTGTTCGGCGACGCGGTCGCGGTCGAGTTCGCGTTGACGAACTTCGCGGTCTACTGGTTCACCGGCACCTCGACCTCATCGGCGCGGTTCTACTACGAGAACGCCCACACGGACGCGGCGACCGAGCCGACCACCGTTCCGACCGGCCTCGCCTTCTTTGCCGCCGCCGTCAGGTCGTTTCGCCGGTTCGTCGACCGTGACCACAAGAACGTGGTGTCCTGGTATGAGTGCGCCACCAGCGGTCACTACGCGGCGCACCAGGCGCCGGACGTGCTGGTCGCCGATCTGCGTGGTTTCTACGGCGACCCGCTCGTGAACCGCACCGACACCTGAGCTGCCGCGGGTGGCGCGCCGTGGTTCCGGCAGACGGGTGCCGGAACCACGTTCCGCGCCGCGTGGCTGGGTATCGTCGTCCTCGAGCTGACGTGTCGGGTTGGCACGATCCTGATGTACGACCTCGTTGTCCATCTGGTGTACGGCGCCTTCGCGTTGTCGTAGTGGATTGACAGGAAACGTTCGAAGTTGAGTCCTCCTCTCCTGATGAGGCTGTGAGTAGCGGGCTGCAGGCGGAGTCGGGCTGGGAGTCTCCGAGGCTGAGCGGTCGATCGAGAGGTGGCGCGGCATGCCTTTCGTATCGTCCTTTGAGGATCTCCTTCCGTGAGATGGTTGAACGTCCGGGCGGCGGTGTGGCTGGCAGGTGACGGTGTGCTGGCGGGTGGAGGTCGGGAGGCGATCGGTACGGGTTGCTGGATCGTCGAGTCAATGTCCCTTCTGTTTTGTGGATTTCGTGGTTCAGCGGACGCCGCGGGGTCGGAACTGGATGCTGATCCGCGGTCCGACCGGCTTGGCCGTCTTCGGTACCGCGTGTTCCCAGGTGCGCTGGCACGAGCCACCCATGACGATCAGGTCGCCGAGGCCCAGTGCGTAGCGGAGGGTTTGGCCGCCTCCCCGCGGCCGGAGTAACAGGGCTCGCGGCGCGCCGACGGAGACGATCGCGACCATCGTGTCCTCGGTGCTACCGCGACCGATCCGGTCTCCGTGCCACGCCACGCTGTCCTTGCCGTCGCGGTAGTAGCAGAGACCGGCGGTGCGGAACGGCTCGCCAAGCTCCGTCGCGTAGTGCGCGCTGAGAGCGTCCCTGGCATCTTCCAGTACCGGGTCCGGGAGCGGTTGGTGCTCGTCGTAGAAGCACAGCAACCTCGGCACGTCCACGCGGCGGTCGTACATCTGCCGTCGCTCGGCACGCCACGGCACACCGCTCGCGAGGCGCTCGAACAGCGTGCCGGCGCCCGTCAGCCAGCCGGGGCGTACGTCCACCCAAGCGCCGGCCGTGAGTTGTGTGCGGCGAATCGGGCTGAGCGAACGCAACCCGACATCGTCGAGGTCGTCGAGAAGTGAGGCCTGGAGTGCTTCCATGCGGGCCACGATACACGGGCTTTCGAACGTCTGAGCGAGCCTGACACGAAGGTGTCGAAGACGCCCCGAGGGGGTGAACGCGGTTTGTCGGCGAGCAAGACGGGTAGTCGCCGATCAGTAGTGAGACGTATCGAAAGGGTGAGGTGTCGTGCCCGCGATTGATGGCAAGAGGGTTGCTTTCCTGGCCGCCGACGGCGTGGAACAGGTCGAGCTCGACCGGCCGTGGCAGGCGGTCGTCGACGCCGGTGGTCGGCCCGAGCTCGTATCGCTGGAGTCCGGCGAGATCCAGGCGTTCAACCACCTGGACAAGGGCGACAAGAAGCTAGTCGACGTCGCGGTCGAGGACGCCGACGCGAACTCCTACGACGCGTTGGTCCTGCCCGGCGGTGTGGCGAACGGGGACTTCGTGCGTGCCGACGAGCGCGCCGCGCGGTTCGTCCGGGGCTTCGCCGACGCGCACAAGCCGATCGCCGTGATCTGCCACGGCGGTTGGGTGCTGATCGAGGCGGACGTGGTGCGGGGCAAGACGATGACCTCGTGGCCGAGCTTGCGGACGGACCTCCGCAACGCGGGCGCGAACTGGGTGGACGAGGAGGTCGTCACGGACAACGGTCTCGTGTCGAGCCGCAAGCCCGACGACCTGGACGCGTTCTGTGCCAAGATGGTGGAAGAGGTCGCGGAAGGCGTGCACGTCTGATGGTCGCCTTCGGGTACACGCTGATGACCGAGCAGTCCGGCCCGCGAGAGCTGGTACGGTATGCTGCGGAGGCGGAGCGGGCTGGCTTCGACTTCGAGGTGATGAGCGACCACTACTCCCCGTGGGTCGCGGAACAGGGACACGCACCGAACGCGTGGGCTACGCTCGGCGCGGTGACTCAGGTGACCGAACGCGTTGACCTGATGACCTATGTGACGTGTCCGATCATGCGGTACCACCCAACTGTGGTCGCACAGCAGGCGGCGACCGTGCAGTTGCTGTCTGGCAACCGTTTCACGCTCGGGCTGGGCGCCGGGGAGAACCTGAACGAACACGTCGTCGGTCGTGGCTGGCCTCCGGTGAACGTGCGGCACGAGATGTTGGTCGAGGCGGTGCAGATCATCTCCGCGCTCTTCGACGGCGGCCATGTCAACTACGCGGGCGATCACTTCCGCGTGGACTCTGCGAAGTTGTGGGACCTGCCGGACATTCGCGTGCCTATCGGCGTCGCGGTGTCGGGAAGCCAGTCGGTGCAGCGGTTCGCGCCACACGCCGACGCGATGATCGCCGTCGAGCCAGAGGCGGAGTTGTGCGACGAGTGGGATCGCGTCGGACGGCGGGACGCGCCCAAGATCGGTCAGCTCCCGGTGTCCTGGGACGGTGATCGCGATGCGGCGATCACGCGTGCACACGAGCAGTTCCGCTGGTTTGCGGGCGGGTGGAAGGTCAACGCCGAGCTGCCAGGTCCGGCCGGCTTCGCGGCGGCGACTCAGTTCGTCACGAAGGACGATGTGGCGGAAAGCATCCCGTGCGGGAACGACCCGGACGCGATCGTGTCGGCCGTGAAACCCTTCTGGGAAGCGGGCTTCACGCACGTGGCACTGGTGCAGATCGGTGGCGACCACCAGGACGAGTTCTTCGCCGCGGCGAGGGACCGCATCCTGCCCGCGCTACGGGAGGCAGCTGGCTGACACTGCCCTGATCACGGGTGGCTGAATGACGCTGCCCGCGTTATGGGAGGCAGGCGGCTGACGCTGCCCGCATCACGGTTGGTTGACGCTGCTCGCGTCATAGGTGGCCGACGCTGTCTGCGCTACGGGTGGTTGGCGCTGCTCGCGTCGTGGGTGCCGACGCTGGCCGCGTCACGGGGTGGTTGACGCGGCCCGCACGACGAGAAGGTGGCGCCGCTCGCATTACGGGAGGCGGCAGTCGACGTGCACCCTGCGATTTCGGCTGACGGTGGCTGCGGTGACGTTGTCTCCGCAGGAGTCTCGATAGGACGATCATTCTCAAGGAGGTTCTGCAGGGGAAGGAATTTGTGGTTAGTCCGAGCTGGCGAAGTTAGACGGACTCGGCGAACTCTATGCGGTCGGTGGTCCACACGCGGGAGCGTTCGCTGAGGGTCAGGCCTATGCCGGGGCGGTCGGGAACCAGGACGGCGCCTTCCTTGAGTTCGAGCCGTTCGTTGAAGAGGGGCTCGAGCCAGGTGACGTGTTCGATCCATGCTGTGCCGGGGTAGGCGGCGGCTAGGTGGACATGCAGTTCCGCTGCGAAATGTGGTGCTATGGCCAGTCGGTTGTGGTTGGCCAGGGCGGCGATTCGCAGGAACGGCGTGATGCCGCCGACCCTGGGCGCGTCCGGTTGCAGGTAGTTGGCCGCGGCGGCGTGGATGAGCTGCCAGTGTTCGTTGACGTCGGTGAATGGTTCGCCCGCGGCTATTGGGGTGTCCAGGGTGGTCGCCAGTGCTGCGAGGCCGTTGGTGTCGTAGCTGTCCAATGGTGCCTCCAGCCACGTCAGGCCTAGTGGCTCCAGTGCGCGGCCGATGCGTAGCGCGGTGGTGCGGTCCCACTGCTGATTGGCGTTGGCCATCAGTGGCACGGCTCTGCCCAGTCGGTCGCGGAGCTGGGTCAGGTACTGGGTCGGTTCTGGATGTCCTATCTCGACCTTGATGCCGCCGGCGCCTTGTTCGAGTTCTTTGCGGGCGTTGTCAGACAGTTCGGCTATCGAGAGAGAGGGAGATCCGCTCAACGTGTGGTAACAGGACACCACGTCACGGTGCGTGCCGAGTAGCTTTGCCAGGGAGAGGTTGGCGCGCTTCGCCTTGAGGTCCCACAGGCCGATGTCCACCGCGCCGATCGCCTGTGTGGCCAGGCCGCTGCGGCCTACTGATGCACCGGCGGTGGCCAGCTTCTCCCATACCCGGCCGATGTCGTTCGGGTCTTCGCCCAGTAACGACGGGACGATCTCCTTGGCGTACGCGTAGAGCGCCGGGCCGCCGGCGCGCTTCGTGTAGCTGAAGCCGAGGCCGGCGTGTCCGTCCGTGGTGCCGATCTCGGCGAAGAGGAACGCGACCTCGGTGAGTGGAGGCGCCTTCGCGTCGCTCGGCGGCGACTGAAGGGGGAGATACACCAGCGACAACCGGACTCGGTCGATTCGGTCTCCTGTGCGCACCTGACTAAGCCTATCGTGGTGTACGTTCGTACTAGTACAAATGTACATCCACGAGGAGTAGAAGGATGCCGTACGTTCTCCTGCTGGTCGCGATCGCCTTCGAGGTGCTCGGAACCAGCCTGCTCAAGGCGACCGAGGGATTCACTCGGCTGTGGCCGACGGTGATCAGCCTCGGCTCGTACGCGGCCGCGTTCGCCGCGCTGGCGTGGGCGGTCCGGCACGAGTTGCCGGTCGGGTTCGCCTACGCGGTGTGGTCCGGGCTGGGTACAGCCGCGATCGTGACCATCGGTGTGCTGTTCTTCCAGGAGGCGATCAGCTTCCAGAAGGTCGCCGGCGTGTTGCTGGTCATCGGCGGCGTGGTGGTGCTCAACCTGGGCGGTGCGCATTGACTCCCCGGCGCGATCCGGAGGCGCGCCGGCAGCAGATCATCGCGGCCGCGGTGCGGGCGATCGCGGAGGACGGCGTCGGCAACGTGACGCATCGCCGGATCGCCGCGCTCGCGGGTGTGCCGCTCGGCTCGACGACGTACTACTTCCCGACGCTCGACGACCTGATCGCCGCCGCGTTGCGGGAGGCGACCGAGTACGCGCGTGCCGGGCTGGAGGCGTGGGCCGAGGAGCTGACGGTCAGCGCCGACCTGCCCGCCACCTTCGTCGACCTCGCGCGTCGGTGCCTCGAGGACCGCGCGCAGGCCCTGCTCGAGTACGAGACGTTCCTCGCGGCGGCGCGCGCCCCAGAACTCCGGCCGGCGGCGCAGCTGTGGATCGACGGGCTTCGCGGCATCTGCGCGCGGTTCGCTGGTCCGGAACGGGGCTTCGCACTGGCCGCGTTGCTCGACGGCTATCTGCTGCAGGCGCTCGTGAGCGGCGGAACCCTCGACACGGACGGGTTCCGGGCCGGTGTCGTCGCGCTGCTCAACCCCCGAACAGTGGAAGAACGGACTTGATCGTCTGGTACAGCGCGTACACGATCGGGATCCCGACGATCAACCAGGAGATCACCAGGCGGGCCGTCTGCCCACCAGTCTGCTCCGGAGCTTCCTCGGTCATTTCCGCGTTACCTCCTGCCCGCTGGGGTCGACGCGCTCGCCTCGGCGAACGCGTCGCTGTGTGCCGACTCGTGGAACCGCTCGGCCACCGGGCGGATCAACAGGTTCGCCACGAAGCCGACCGCGAGGACGCCGACCATGGTGAACAGTGCCGGCCGGTAGTCCGTGTACACGAGCTGACCGGGCTTGCCCTGGGCGTCGAGGAACCCGTTGACGATGAGCGGACCGGCGACGCCGGCCGCGGACCAGGCGGTCAGCAGCCGACCGTGGATGGCGCCGACCTGGTAGGTGCCGAACAGGTCACGCAGGTACGCCGGCACGGTCGCGAAGCCGCCGCCGTAGAACGAGATGATGACGCCGGTGATCAGCACGAACACCGCGGTCGCGCTGTGCCCGGCGATGGCGAGCAGGAGGTAGAGGACGATGCCGACGCCGAGGTACATGATGTAGGTCGGCTTGCGGCCCAGGAAGTCCGATGTGGACGACCAGGCGAAGCGGCCGGCCATGTTGAAGATGGACAACAGGCCGACGAAACCGGTCGCGGCGGTCGCGGCGACCGACGACGTATCGCCCTCGCGGAAGAAGTCCTGGATCATCGGGCCGGCCTGCTCCAGGATGCCGATGCCGGCGGTCACGTTGCAGAACAGCACCACCCACAGGAACCAGAACTGCGGCGTTTTGATCGCGTTCGCCGCGGACACGTGCGAGGTGGTGACGAGCGGCTTGGACCTGAGCTTCGACGGGTCGAAGCCGGCCGGCTTCCAGTCCGGCGCCGGCACCTTCACGGTGAAGACACCGAACATCATCACGATGAAGTACACGATGCCGAGCGTGAGGAACAGCAACGCGACCGCGTTGCCGGTCGGGACCGACTTGGCGTTCGACGGGTCGTAGCCGCTGTCGTACAGCGACATCAGCTGACGGGACAGCGGCGAGGCGACCAGCGCGCCGCCGCCGAAGCCCATGATCGCCATGCCGGTCGCGAGCCCCGGGCGGTCCGGGAACCACTTGATCAGCGTGGACACCGGCGAGATGTAGCCGATGCCGAGCCCGATGCCGCCGATGAACCCGTACCCGAGGTACACGAGCCACAGCTGCGATGTCGCGATGCCGAGCGCGCCGACCAGGAAGCCGGTGCCCCAGAAGCACGCCGCGGTGAACATCGCCGCGCGCGGGCCGACCCGCTCGACCCAGGTGCCCATCACCGCGGCCGAGAGACCGAGCATCACGATCGCGACCGAGAAGATGATGCCGACC
>NZ_JBJMIE010000016.1:0-32756 GCF_045807065.1 Actinophytocola sp.
ACTACCCACCGCCTTCCAAGACTTCCTGGACCAGCACGAGATCCCCCGACTGAAATCCTGGCGAGCCGTCAGCACCTGACTCCGACACGAGCAAGATCACCGACAGAGTCAAGCTGAGGTAACCGCCGCGGCATTGCTGTTCGATGCTCTATGGCGACGATTCGGCGTGGTCGGCGACAGCTTGTCGGTCGGCGTCGGCGACCCCACACCCGGATACACGAACAACAGCTGGGCCGATCGGGTCGCGAACGTGAAGCCGAGCTTCAACAGGATGCTCTCGACGTAGGTCTCCACCGTGGCCTGACCAGCTCGGCGATCTCTCGCTCGGCGACCGTGTTTCACCTGTCGAGAACGCGACACGCGAAACAAGCCTTTCCGGCGGCGACTCAGACCTGGTTGGACGTCACCAGCTGCCGGCATGATTTAGTCAGCTCTGGTCGTTCGTCATCGGTGGTGCCGGAGGGTTTCGGAAGGTGTGACTCCGTAGTGCTGCCGGTACTCTGCGGCGAACCGGCCGTGGTGGCGGAACCCCCACCGGGTCGCCACGTCACCGACGGACGTCGTGGCCGGGTCGGCCATCCTCAGTTCGCGATGCGCCTGCTGGAGCCGAACCCGGCGGAGGTACCGCATCGGTGACATGCCCAGTGCGCGCTGAAACCCCAGCTGTAGGCCGCGGACGCCGACCCCACTGGCCCTCGCGATGTCTGCGACCGTGAGCGGCTGGTGCGCGTTGGCCTCGATGTAGGCCCGCGCCGTGCGCACGGTCGCCTGCCCGATAGCCGCGACCGGCGCGATCAGCTCGTCCTGGTGCGTGTGCGTCGCCGTCACCAGCAGTCCACTGAGGACAGCGTGGGCGAACGGTGCGGCCACCATCGGCTGGCGGATCAGGGCGTTGTCGTCGGCCAGGTCCCTGGCCATGGCCTGGACCAACGCCAGCCACTGCGCCCCCCGACCAGAGGCGACATTCATACCGAGAGCGAGCTGGGGCGGACGCCGCAACGGCCGATCCAGCAATCGTTCGAGCTGATGTTCGAGCTCCCGCCGTGAGATCCGCAGGGCCAGGACCGGCCCCGGCACGGTAAAGGCGGCCGGCCGGTCGGGGTTGTAGACGGTCGCCGTGCCGGCGTCGGCCAGTACCTCCTGACCGCAACTCGTGGCCACCATCGTCCCCGCCAGCGGGACGTTGACCTGGTAGTGACCCGGATGCGAGCTCGCGATACACGTCTCGGTCTCATACCGGAGCCAACCGATGTCCAGCGACCCGGCCGCGACCAGATGCAACGTCATGCCGAACCGCGCCACGTCACCGACCACCGTGAGCCGGTGCGGATGCAGGACGCGGGTACCCACCTCACGCGCCTCGTCGACATCCCGACTGCGCACCAGCACCTCGGGCAACCGCCCGCTGCCGGTCGTCATCGACGTGGGCAAATTCGCCATCGCATCTCCGCTGTGATGTCCATAGAACGCAGCTCGCGGGTCAATATGCGAACAGTAACTTAGACACCAGCAGCGTTCTCCAGCACACTGGGGTCGCCTGGCCCGCCAATGACGAACAGCAATGGAGGAGTCTTCCGTGTCCCGTGTCAGCCTCCGGGACTGCCCAAACAGGAATTTATCTCCACTGTCGACCTGTTTCGGAAAATCGTTGACGAGAGTACCGGGCATGAAAATTTCGACCACTACGGTGGTCTCCGTCAACATTTCGGCGCCCGCAGTGCCGCCGTGGTCTAAACAGGTGAACGCATGAACCGATTCTCGGACATCAATGAGGAGTTCGGCGACGTGCCACTCGAATCGCGGACGGCGTTCGCTGAGTTCCCCGAGCTGCGCCGGCTGATCGACCTGGTCCGAGCGGGCTGGCAGTTTATACCCGTCTCGTCCGGTGACGAACTGATCGAGGTACGTGGCCTGCGTGTATGGCCAGACGAGTGGATGGATACCATAGTGCTGCGATACACCACCGACGCGGCCGGATTACGGTGCGACCGGTCCCGCGGTGTCGTGTGGGAGCACACAGGCAACTTGCCCGACGTGGTCAACGGGCTGCTCACCCTGCCAGCGCCGAGCGACCCCGCCGCGCCACGCCTAGTCCTACGCACCACGATGCGACTATGGACATCGTAACGTCTCACCGGAGGCACCCACTCCCCACTGGCGGCCCGGCCACCAGCACTCGATCACGTTCGTCTTCGGTCCACCGGGCACACCACAACCGCACCCGGAGAATCGACAACCCCGCCCGTCCTGCGGCGCCTATCTCCGCAGCGAGCACCTGCGTCTCCGGATACGCCCATACGGACTTCGGACGATCCTGGATTCATGACCTTTCCAATACCGAGAAGTGCTGAGTGACCATCGACTCGGCTCCGCGGTAATGCCCCAGGTGACAGCGGGTGACTGTGCTGATGCGCCATGAACATCCCCTACAGCCTCCAACACCTCGGCTACACCATCCCCAGGCCAACGCCGGCTGGATCGGCCCCGCCGAACCGGACCGTCCTACCAGTGCCAGCCCTGCCCGGTCCGCGGCCAGTGCACCACCTCCCGTGACGGCGCCCGGAACGTGGGCTTTCCTCCGCGAGAACTCCGCGACCTGCAACTCCGCGTCCGCGCCGAGCAGCAGTCACCTGACTGAGTTCGCCCACGGACACGGCATGCGTCGGTGCCGCTACCGGGGACAGCCCAAGGCCCACCTGCAGCATGTCTTCACGGCGATCGCCGTGAACATCGAACGCCGCAGCGGCCTACCATCATCCGGCGAAACAAACCCGCCCCGACCATCGACCGCCTTCCAGGACTTCCTGGACCAGCACGAGATCCCTCGACTAAAGTCCTGGCGGGCCGTCAGCAGCTGACCCCGACACGAGCAAGATCACCGACAGAGTCAAGCTAAGCGATGTCTCGTAACCCGGGCGCAGGCCCGGAGTGCTGATAGTTGATCATGTTGTTTGTGGCGCAGGTGATCGCAGCGTCGAGGCCGGAGTGGATTGCGCCGTTCACCGGCTTGAGCCTGGTTAGTTCGCAAATTGGTGCGGCTGGTCGCGAAGCGGGGTGGGGATGAGGTCGCGGAGCGTCCCTCACCCCGGACAGCTTTATCGCCCAGACGCTACCATCTGGCGCCTCCAGACTCCCCAACTTAGAACTGCGTGCTCGTGACGATTATTGATCTCCCTATTTCAGGATCTCAACCAGATGATCGAAGTCACCTGGGCGTTGGTACTCCAGCCATCTCTTCCCACGGAGCAGCGGCGGGATTGAGGTTTCCACACTGTCTCCGTTCAGCTTGAGTACAGGACCTTCGGTTCGGTCTGGTTCTCGACGTCCAACTGAAGAACTGCGTCGATCTCTTGGTTTGCCCACGGTGCGGACGGTAGGTTTGAGCTCGCACAGACGAGGAGATAGCGGCTGCTCAGCAGCCCTTCCTCCATCCTGCGTCGCGCTGAGTAGCCCGCTGGCATCTCTTCCTCATCAAACCAGCAGCTGATCTTGTTTTGCTCAAGGCGGTCACGGATGCGGCGGACGACTGCGAGGATGCTCGACCGTTCGTGTGAATCTCTCGCCAGAATCCTGTATTTCTCTGGTCAGAGCGCTATCTGTGTCCTGCAGGCGACGTCACACCTGGGGAGACGGGGATGTCGGTAAAGATAACTTTGCTGGGTGAGGTCACTGCTCAATTCGACCAGCGGCTGGTGGACCTGGGAACACCGCGGCAACGGTGTGTGCTGGCGGCGTTGGCGGTGGATGCCGGCCGGCTGGTGCCGGCGGATCGGTTGGTGGGTCGGGTGTGGGGTGCTGATCCACCGCGGCGAGGACGAGCAACGCTGCAAACTTATGTCTCTCGGTTACGAGGCACGTTCGCGGGCGCGGTGGCAATCGTGCACCGCTCCGACGGCTACGCCCTCGAAATAGACCAGGCGGATCAAGCGGTAGACCTGCTCCGGTTCCATGCACTGCGTGACCGAGCCCGTGGCGCTGGAGATGACACGCGCAGAGTGGCGTTACTGACCGACGCGCTGGCGTTGTGGCACGGGCAACCGTTGTCCGGGCTGAGCGGGGAGTGGGTGGAAGGCGAGCGTAGCCGCTGGCTGCAGGAACGCTGGGCTGCCGAGCACGATCTGGTCGACGCCCAGCTCGCTATCGGCCTCGGCGACGAGTTGGTGGCGCCACTGTCCGCACGAGCCGGGCAGCATCCGCTGGACGAGCGCGTCGCTGGCCAGTACATGCTGGCGCTGCACCGCGCCGGACGCTCAGCCGACGCCCTGGACCACTACCGGCAACTCCGAGAACGTCTCATTGAGGAACTCGGCACCGACCCCGGCGCCGCCTTACAGAACCTGCACCAGCAAATCCTGACCGTCGACCCCAACCTGCTCCACACACCTGCAGGCACGGCGACCCAGCCGGTGGCGATTCCTCGGCAACTGCCCGCAGCGCCCGCATGGTTCGTCGGCCGCCACGACGAGTTCGACAGACTCGACACCACTCTGCCCACCAGCGGACTGTCCGAGGACGGCACTCCGTCCGCGGGCGAGGAAATGCCGGCTTGGACGATGATGCTGATCTCGGCAATCGGGGGCACCGGGGGGATCGGCAAGACCTGGCTGGCGTTGACCTGGGCGCACCGCAACCTGGACCGGTTTCCCGATGGGCAACTGTTCGTCGACCTGCGCGGCTTCAGCCCCACAGGACGGCCGGTGCGCCCAGCCGACGTGCTCGGCGGGTTCCTCGACGCCCTCGGCGTCGACCGGGACCGCCAGCCCACCGACCCGGACCGCCGCGCCGAGCTGTATCGAAGCCTCATCGCGGACAAACAGATGCTCGTGGTGTTGGACAACGCAGCCACCACCGACCAAGTCACCCCCCTGCTGCCCGGCGGCCACCATTGCACGGTCCTGGTGACCAGCCGCAACCAGCTCCGGGGGCTCATCGCCCGCCACGGCGCCCGGCCAATACACCTGGACGTGCTCACCGACGCCGAGACCCATGCCCTGCTGGCGGCCACCCTCGGCCCCGACCGCGTCACCGCCGAACAACCGGCCGTCGCGGAGCTCATCGACTTGTGCGGCGGATTCCCCCTCGCGCTGGGGCTGATCGCCGCCCACGCCGCCGCCGACCCCCACCTATCCCTGGCCGATATCGCCGCCGAACTCCGCACCCTCGGGTTGGACGCCCTGGACTCACAGGAACCCACCGCCAGCCTGCCCGCAGTGCTGTTCTGGTCCCTGCACCACCTCAGCGACGAGCAACGTGAGGTATTCGCCCTGCTGGGCATCGCCCCCGGCCCCGATACCGGCCTGCCCGCCGCCGCCGCGCTCACCGGCCTGCCCGAAAGGAAGACGCACGCCGTACTGCGGGCGCTGACCGACGCCTCCCTCATCAACCGCACCCCCAGCGGCCGCTACGCCATGCACGACCTAGTCCGCGCCTACGCCATCACCATCGTCGACTACCTACCTACCGAGGTACAGGAGACAGCGCTGCGGCGGGTCGTCGACTTCTACACCCACACAGCGCGCGCCGCCGCTGCGCTCCTGGACCTCCACCGCGACCCCACACCACTCGACTCGCCCGCGCCCGGTGTCCATCTCCACCCGCTGCACGACATCCCGACGGCGCTGGCCTGGTTCGACACCGAGCACGCCTCCCTGCTCGCCGCCCAACACACCGCCAGCACCCACCACTGGCACTCCACCGTCTGGTGGCTGGCCTGGAGCCTGCACACCTTCCACTACCAGCGAGGACACCACCACGACCGGCTCACCGTATGGCAAGCCGCCGTCGACGCCGCTGTCCACCTTCCCGACCCCACCACCAGCATCCACGCCCACCGCTACCTCGGCCTCGCCTACGCCGAACAGGGCCGCCACGAGAACGCCATCACTCACCTGGACCAAGCCCTCACCCTCGCCGAACACCACCACAACCCCACTCACCAAGCCCAAACTCATCAGGCGCTCGCGTGGACCTGGGAGCAGCGCGGCGACGGCCGACAGGCCCTAGCACACGCCCGCCGCGCCCTGGACCTTTTACGCGGCCGCGACCGGCCCGTATGGGAAGCCGACGCGCTCGGCGCGGTGGGCTGGTGCGCTGCCCGTCTAGGCGACTACGACACAGCCCGAGACCACTGCCAAGCCGCCCTCACCATGTACCGACACCACGACAACCCCACCGGCGAGGCGACCACCTTAGAAAGCCTCGCCTACATAGACCACCACAACGGCCACCACCAGCAAGCCATCAACCGCTATCACCACGCCCTATCCCTTTACCGCTACCACGGCAACACCTACGACATCGCCGACACCCTCGACGCACTCGGCCACCCCCACGCCGCCCTCAAACAGACCGGACAAGCCCGCACGGTATGGAGAAAAGCCCGGACGCTGTACCAGGAACAAGGCCGCAACGACGACGCCACCCGCGTACAACACCAACTCGACAACATCGACAGCCAACCACCCCAAGACACCAAACCCGGCACATAGCCCAGACACCTTCTTACCCGTCATCCCCCGGCGCACCCAGCTCAGCAGACAGCAACTCCCAGTGCCCTCAAGGAGAACGGACATCCTGGGCCAACGGGGTCAGCGTGACGGTTCACGGGCTGGCGAGATTCGGGGTGAACCGTTCGGGGTGCGCGGCTCGGACATAGCGGATCGCGCTGGTGATGCCCAGGCCAAATACACGGATCAACTGCACGGGATCGGCGCTGTGGCGGGCTTCGTCGAGGATGCGGTCGGTCCGCAGTTGGTTCGGGGTGATACCGAGCCTGCGGAACGACGCCTCCAGGCCACAGCGGCTCATCGGGCCACGGTGGTGGGCGGTGTGCCCGGAGATCAGGAGATGCGGGTTGTTCGTCGCGGGCCAGCGTGTCGCGCGTACGCGCAACCAATTGGTGACCATCTGCAGGACCAGCTCGTCGAGAATTATCAGGAACTCTCGGCTCTGGCGGGCCACACGCAGGGTGCCGTGTCGACGGTCCAGGTCGTCTACCTGCAGCCCCCGCATGTCGCTGATCCCGAGTGCATGAACGGCGACCAAAACGGTGATCAGCTGATCGCGAGGCGTGTCCAGGCGTTGCAGCAGCCCGCGAAGCCGATCGGACGGTAACGATCGCGGTGCCCGAGGAACGATGGGGAACCTCACGAGACGGACCGACACTGCTGCGGCCGGGTTGGCGAAGATCCGGCGTTCGCGTTTGACCTGCGGAACAGCGACCGCAACGCGGTTTGAACCTGCCTGCGGGAACCGCCTGTCCGGGCGTAGATCGCTTCTCTGATGTCGTCGGGGGTGATCTCGCGCAGTGAGGCGTAGTGGGCGGCCCAGTGACATAACGTCGGGAGCGCGAAGTTTACGTAGTTGCGCACGGAAACCCACCGCAGTGGCGGTGACCGACGGATCCCTCCGCCGCGCAGCGCGGCCACCCACGCCCTGACATGCTCTGGCACGTCGTTGAGGAGTTCAGTGACTCGCCGCTGGTCCCCATTCGATCCTCGGCGCCGTGTTCATGGTCAACAGTCCGCGGTCCTCCAAGAAACTCGAGCAACCAGCCGGCGCCGATCGTGCGGGTGCTGTGCGGCAACGCTCGGATGTCCTGTTCGTGGAACGGCTCCTCGGCGCCGAGGACCGCGACGGCGATGCCGAGCCGGCGACGGGCCTCCGCGCAGGCGATAGTCGGGCGAAGATACCGGCGTCTCCATTCCACGAGTTCAAGGAGTGTTGCTGAACGATGAGTGGTACCTGGTCAACGTGTGGAAGGGATCCTGTGGCTTTGTTTCAGCCTCGGACATAGTTCGGTAGCGAGAGTCTCAAGCACGAAGCGGCCGGTAACAAGGTTCCAAAACGTCCATGTCGTTCTCAGCGTGACCCGAACGTGTTCTCGACGAAGCCTCCCGCACCGGTGATCGCCGTCCAACTCGTCCGCGTTCGGACTCCGCCAGTCGGGTGCGTCCGGACATGGCGCTGTCACGCCACACCGTTCAGGCGACGATGGCGACCACGAACCCGGCCACATACATCGAACCGAACAGGAGCGGCACCCACTGCTCCAAATGTGTCAGTGGCCAGTACTTCGACCTGTCCCGGCCCTCGCCGAGCGCTGTCCATTCCGCATTCGAGTACGGCGACGCCGGAAGGCGTTCTTCCAGCGCGCCCACGACCTGGTATTTGGCCGTGTTCAACTGGCGGTACGACCGGACCAGGTAGAACCACGCCGAGCATTCCCCCAGCAGGGCCGCGAGCGGGATGACGAGCCACCACGGCGTGGCGACCGGGTTCGCCGACCACACCACCCCGATGACGGTGAAGATCGACGTGTTGAGGGTCAGGAAGAAGGTGTTGGCGATCGTGCGACGGGCACTGACCCGATCCGCCATCTCCACGTACAGCTTGTACTGCTCGAGTATGGCGTTCTGGTACTTCTCGCCGGCGGCGGTGTACGTCGCGGCGCTCACGTCGGCGTTCCAGAGCCTGCTGCTTATGTCGTCGGTCATGTCATGCCCTCCATGGCCACGGCCGCATCATGCCCTGGCCTGCCCCTGGGCACACCCGAGATGCGTGACTGGACCCATCACGCCCCCTCATCAGGTGACCGCGTACTTGAGAATCCGGAGCCCTTCCAGGCGCAGCGCCTGTGGATAGATCGCCTTGTAGATGGCGCAGTTCGGTGACCGAACGTCGAAGCGGCCCGTTGCGCGATGTGTGGCCAGCGGACACCCACCCGCACACCACTGGCTCCACGAGCACTCCCGGCAACCATCCTTGTCATCGACCAACAGGTTCTTGATGCCCCCGCCGCGAACGGCCGACACCGGGTCGGTCGTGCGGATATCGCCCACGACTGTCTCGATGTCCATGTGGCACTGCGCGATCCGACCATTCTGGTCAATGACGACGTAGTCATCCGCCACCCCGCACGGACGTTGCCTCGGCATGAGCAGTTGTCCACGGTCGAGCACGGACCCCAGCACGCTCCACGGCGGCAACGTCTGCTCGATCACGCGGAAGGCGTCGGCGAGCCCGTCGATCATCGCGCGCTGCTCGTACTGCAGGTCGTCGAACGTCGCCGCGCAGTCGTTGTCCCGGAAGAAGTTCAGGCTGAACGTGAGCCCTCGGTCGACCGCGAACCGGACGACGTCGGCGACATCGGTGGTGTTGCGGCCGGTGATCGTGATCGAGAGGTGCGGGGCTACCCCGGCCGCGACGAGCCGGTCGATCGTCCTGATCACCATCGCGGACGACGGGCGGCCGCCCAGCGTGGGGCGTTGCGCGTCGTGGCCGGCGCCGAGGCCGTCCAGCGACACCATCACGCCGATCTCGCGTGCTCGCAACGCATCAACGAGTCGGTCGTGGAGCGCGACGCCGTTGCTCAGCAATACCGCGGAAAGCCCCAGGCCTTCGGCGGCACACCGCCGCAGCGCGTAGTCGTGCAGGTCGACGAGCACATCGGCGTTGAGGCTCGCCTCCCCACCCGCGTATTTCAACCGCAACGACTCGAACCCGTTGCGCACGGCCGAGGCGACCAATGCGTCCACCGACCGCTCCGCGACGTCCTGGCTCATCGAGTCGTCGGACTTGTGGACATAGCAGTAAGGACAGCGCAGGTTGCACTTGTTGGTGACGTGGAGCCACGCCGTGAGGGTCGGGTCGCGCTGGAAATCCTGAGTGGGCGGCCGGTCGACCGGGTGCACGATGCCCGCCGCGACGAGTCGCTGGACATCCTCGGCCGTCGCCGCGGAAACCCTGGTAGGAGTGGCGAAACCGGCCGCTACAGCACGCCCGACACCGTCGAGCACCACCACTTGGCCGTTGCCGTGCGGGTTGAACAGCAGGCTGTACTCGTCATCGACCGGAAGGTCGACCAGACCGGAAGCCAGTACGAATGGCTGGTCGCCGATCTCCACCGGGGCCGTCCGCCGCGCCCGGGAGCCACTCACCGCGCAGGCGCAGTCCTCACAGGCATGCACCAGCGGTTCCTGGGAGTCAGGAATGTCCATGCTCGACAGAGCACCGCGACGCCAGCCTGTCGACATCATCGCAAAAGCCTCCCACGGTGGGATTCATCTGGCCCCACCGGGGGTGGGTCAGTAGAGAAGTGACAGCCGGTCAAGCAGGATAAGCGCGGTCGCCTGGTCAGGGGGCTCGGTGGTCCATGCGTTGCGCAGTTGGCGATCCCACTCTCGCCGCACCTCCAACGGCGCCCGCTGGAACCACTCCGCCAGTCGCGAGAACTCCGAGTCGAGCGCGGCCACACCATGTGAGCCGACGTGGTCGTGCGCCAGCGCGGCCAGCGCCGCCGCGAACTCGCCGATCAGGGGCACCGCGCCCGGATAGTCGTTCCTGGCCAGCACGTCATGCATGGCGAGGTGGTTCTGCACCAGCCGCCACCGTGGCTCGAGGTCGGCGAACTCGTAGGTGCGGATGGCCTCCTCCACCTTCGGCGCCCAGTCGGTGATCTTTTCCCGATACCGCGACTCCTGGGTGACAGCCCACTGCGTGTAGCTCAGCTCGAGTAGTTCGATGAGGCTTGCCGACAGGAACCATCCGTCGGCGATGGCCTCGGCCTGGCTGATGGCCTGCTCCAGGAACTCCAGCCCGTGGTCGGGGTTCTCGACGCCGAGGATGCGTCCGGCGCGGTTGAGCGCGGACGGGTACGAGCGCACCGCCCGCTCCCTGCAGATGTCGACGGCCTGGACGACGAGGAGCTTCGCCCGCTCGAACTGGTCCGGATGCAGCTCGACATCGGCCTGGTGCGCCTGGAACAGGCAGATGGCCTGCTCCTGGTAGATCAACCCGAGCCAGGGCTGGTTACGCAGCCGCGAAAACCCTTCCTCTGCCCGCCCGTAACACTCCCAGGCCTGGCTGAAGTCGCGGGCGTAGCGGTTCACCTCGCCCGCGGTGCTCAGGGAGATCGCCATGCCGAGCGGCCGGTTCAGCTTCCTTCGAACCTCCAGCGCCGTCTCGACCAGGCTCCTCGCCCGGTCGTAGTCGCCGCGCAGTGCCTTCAGGTAGGACCAGTTGGTCTGGATGGACGCCAGCTCGGCTCGGTCGTCCGCCAACGCGCCGGGGACGACAAGTCCCCGGATGGCGTCCTCGGCGTCGCAGTAGTGCCCGTCCGCCTCGCCCCATTTACCCAGGTTTCGTTTGTAGAAGCCGAGTTCCTTGTGCGCTTCAGCGACGAGGCGGACCGAGCCGAGCAGCTGAGCGCTGTCCAACGCGCGGTGGAAACAGGCGCCGGCCGGCACGACCTCGCCCTGGATGCGCATGAACGCGTTCCCACGCATCTTCTCGAGCCGGTAGATGGTCTCGAGATCGTCCCCCGACGGCAGGTTGTCGAGCAGGTGTATCGCGGGCCGGGGTCGGGAGTCGTCCACGAGGAAGCGGACCAGGTCCAACCCGATGGTGAGCCATTCGCTCGGCCTCTCGGTCAGCCAGGAACGGAAGCGGTCGACCACGACCCCGATGGCGTCGATCGACAGCCGCCCGGTGCCGATCCTCGGCAGGAACGCGTGGATCTCGTGGTAGGCGAGCTCCATGAAGTGCAGGTCGTTTCGCTGGTCCGCCCGCGCGAACATGGTCGTGAACTCGTTGACGCCCTCGGCGAAGTCGGAGAGCAGCAGGTAGTGCAACCGCGCGACGCGCAGTTGGTCGAGCCTGCGCTTGGCGATGTCCAGCCTGGCCAGCTGCTGCAACGCCGTGGCGCTGTCCTCGGCGTCGTTGTCGTGCGGGACGGCATCGATGGCGTCCAGTACTTCCTGGTAATGCGCGGTCGCTTCGTGGAAGATCCGGGCGGCCTTCCGCCAGAGCATCGCCCGCCACGTCTCGTCCTGGTCGTGCAGGGGGATGAGCCGCAGCGTGAGTTCCTGCGCCAGGGCGTCGTGCAGGGTGACGTCCGCGCCGTTGGCCCTGGACCGGATCCACGGGTGTGCGCACAGGGTCGTCCACGCCTCGTCCCAGGTGACTCCCTCGGGCAGTGGGCAGTCGTCCATGAGATCGGTCCAGATCTCCTGGTTCACGTTGTGCCGGACGACCGCGAGCCGGTTCACCGCCTCGGACCAGAAGTCGGTGCGGCGGAAAGGAGAGACCAGTCGCCGGCGGAACTCCTCGCGGCGGTGCTTCGGATACGGCGGCCCCTCGTCGAGCTCCGGGGGCACGTCCTCGTTGCACAGGTAGTCGACCGCGAGCTCGAGCCACAGCGGATGGCCTTCGGTCAGCGCCACCAGCCCGTCGATGATCTCCTCGTCGAGATGACCACCAAGCACGCTCTGCGCCAGGAAGTCCTGGGTCTCCGCCACGGTGAACCCGGGCATCTCGATTCGCTCGACCCAGTGCCGCGCGTCCTCGTCGTTGAGCAGCCGCGTGATGGGGTCGTCGGCTTCGGCCGGCCGCCCGGACAGCACGAACAGGGTCCGCGGCATCCTCGGCATCCACTGGGACAGTGTGACCAGGAAGTTGGAGTCGCGGATCACCTCCACGGTGTCGAGTGCGATCACCACTGTGCTGTCGGTTTCCTCGATGAACTGGCGGTAGCAGCGGACGAACTCCTCCCGCAGCCGCCGGTGGTGACTGGCGATCGTCTCACGGCTCGTCTGCCCGCTACTGCCGGGAAGGCGGGACAGGTACTCGTGGAACCGCCTGAAGTGCCGGTCTTCCGGGTCGAGCACCCGCGCGACGCGCCGCTGCAGGTTCTCGATCACCCAGTACTCGGAGTCGTCGACGTCGATCGGCTCGACCCACCGCACGTTGTCGCCGATGTCCCGGCTGGCCAGGTCGCGCAGCATCCGGGTCTTACCGACGCCGCCCGCGCCGTACAGCAGGATCGCCATGGTCGAACCGCTTCGGCGCACCTCGTCCACGTACTGGAGGACACGCTGCTCAACCTGACGCGGAATATAGCCACTACCAGGCACTAGTCACCCCCGCCGATCGTGTCGCAGACCCGGCAAAGCACCTTGTCGAACAGGCCGTCGTAGGGCTCGGTCAGCCGCAGCAGCTCCTTGTCGTCGCTCAGCAGCGTGCGTACATAGTCGCGCCATTCGGACGGTTCGTACATGGCGGGTCTGATCAACCGCGCGGCGAGCTCGCTGGCGAGGTCGGGCAGGCTCGTGCCGATGTCCGCCCTGTCATCACAGCACAACGTCATAGCCGCGTGCCACACGCACTCGACGAGAATGTGTCCCTGCTCCATACCCGCCGGGTTGCCCCCGCCCCACTGCTTGTAGAAGACGAGCGCGTTGTCGTGCGTCGCGCGCCGGTCCGTGTTCTGCCGGTAGAAGTACCGGTAGAGCAGCTGACGAATGGCCGGGTACTGCGACAGCCACGGGCTTTTCCCGGGTTTGGTCAGCGCCGACTTCTCGATTGCCCGCCACAGGTCGCGGTGGTTCGACCAGCCGGATTCGGCGAGGTCGGCCTCGAACTGTTCGTCCCGCTCGAGGTGGTATTTGATGTGCGACTTGGTGATGATGCGGTAGGGCGCGATAACCCGGAACGCGGCGAGTATCGCCTTGTGCTGCCGGCTGAGTTTCTCCCCGCCCTCCGGAATGAGCGTGGCGATCGACAGCAGGTCCTTCTCGATGTAGGGCTTCACGACGGAGTCGAAGGTGTCGTCGCTGGCGCTCGCCTCGACGCTTGCGTACCCGAACTCGGCGGCCCAGTCGAGCGCGCCGACGATGAGCGCCGGAAGTCCGGCCGTCATGTGGTGAAGGGCATCCGTCCACACGGTCAGTTTCGTGCTGTCGAACGTGAGCCCGGTGTCCACGAGTGCCTTCCGGACGACCGATGTCCCGAACTCGGTCAGGCTCACCGTCCTGAACGGCCGAACCGTGGTGTCCTTGACGCGATATCCCAGCCACTCGTCCTCGCGCCGGGTGCCGACGACGACGCTCAACCTGGTGTCGCCGAACGGTGTCTCGCCGACGCGCCGGTGCACGCCGTCGATCAGCAGGCGAAGTTCGGTGGCCGTCTCCGGATCCATCAGCTCGGCACTGTCCAGCAGCGAAAGCTGCGGTTTGTTCCTTTTGGCCACCGCGCCGACGATCCGGTTCATCTCGACGTCCGAGAGCTCACCGGAAGGCTCTTCGACGTCCAGCAGCAGGCACAACAGCCGCACGGCCGAGTACCGAACATCGATTTCGAGGGTGCGGAGGTCGACCAGGCTCGTTCCGCCGCCGGTCGACGTCTCGAATCTGTCCTTGACCTTCCTGAGAAACCACGACTTGCCCAGCTTGGGCCCGGAGAGCACGACCCAGAAGTCGTTGTCACCACTTGTCGTCAACGCTTCGCCGATGTGCCTCAGCTCGTCGTCCCGGTTGCGGAAGCGATTCTGTGGAGTGGCCTCGGGTGGTGGCATGGGCGTCAGCGGCAGAGCGTCCAACGCCGTTTCCAACCGCGCGTCGTCAACGGGAGGCGTCAGGTCGATCCATTCCTGCGTCCTCAGCCACCCCGAAGGGGTCACCTCGCCGACCTTGAACACGTAGATGAAGTCCCGATCTTGAAACTGCCGTACGTGAACGGCTACCTCGCGTTCTTCCTGGCATGTCTCGGACGTCTCCGCGGCGGGCGACATCAGCGCCACGAAGTAGTCCGCTGCCTCGATCTCGCGCGGTATCTGCCGTATGAAACGCGCGCCGCTGTGCTGAGGGTTCTGGAATCGGTACACGGCCGCGCCGCGCCTCGTCAGGGACTGCTCGACACGGTCGGCGATATCGCCTGCGTCCTGGGCCGAGTAGCTGAGGAAGACGCGAGGCCGCAACCGTCCACCTCCAGGAACCGCTGGCGACTTGTGCTGGTAGCCGCGCAGTCCGTTGATCGCAAGGACCCGAACGAGCGTTACCGCTGTGACAGCGTAGTCATCAGGTCGAGATCGAACCAACGAACCACGAGAAGTTGACAACTCATTGTCACTTATCGCCCCACCGCCAGTCTGGTAGTCAGCGCAGAATCAGTGACGTAACGTGACTAGACGCGACATCAGGTTCTCAGGCCAGTGCAGGCACGTCCGGGCGTAGTCGTTGATCGAGGCGGGTTAGAGGAGCGAACCCGGCATCCACCCGCGCTTCCTCGTCCTTTCCTAACCGGCGGCGTTGGCCGCGCCGACACGGAAAGGAGACGGAACGAGCAACTCCACGTTTCGGTCCGCGACCGCGCCTCGACGGCCGTCCTCGTTGTCCACCAGCTCGAGGACTCGGGACTGCTGCGGACAGTCGATGTGTGCCGCGGTGTTGACCTCCCAGAAACCGCCGCCGCCAGCCGCGCGGTGCGGAATCACCGTGTTGCGGTGGGTGTGGCCGTTCACCCACAGCACGACGTTCGGGAAGCGCAGCAGCAGGTCACGGACGCCGGCGCCGTCGACCCGGCCGGTTTGCCCACGACGTTGTCCATCGAGCCGATGGTGTGGTGGCTGAACACGACGAAGAGCCGGTCGCGGCATCGGCGGCCGGGTGCGCTGCTGCCCACGGTCAGCTCGCGCTCGAGCCAGGCGTACTCCGCGGCGTCGATCGAGCCCTCCGAACCACCCGTTGGGGTTGACCGTGTCGAGCACGATGCCACGCACCACGCCCTGGTCGAACGCGTAGTAGGCGTTGCCGGTCGCCAGGTTCCAGCGCCCGAAACCGTGTCTCTTCGGCGAGGACGTCGTGGTGAAGTGTTCGCGGATGGTCTCGGCGCGGCTGACGAACCGCCGGTCCGCGACGGGCGTGACGGTGCGCGCCGGGCCGGACAACAAGGTCGCGAGACCACGGGGGTCGAGCGTCTGCAGCTGCTGGGCGAGCGTGATGATGTCGGTCCCCGGCGGCAGGCCGACGATCTTGCGGTTGCCGACCGCCAACGGCGCCAACTCGGGAATCGCCGGCAGGTTGCCCTGGATCAGACCGTCGTGGTTGCCGTACGCGGTGAGCCACGGCATGTCCAGGCCGGCGGCGCGGAACGGACGCCGCGCCGCGTCGAGCAGACCGGGCACGACAGGGAACCCGAACCGGGCACGCGGCAGATCGTCGGCCTGCCCCGCCGGAGTGCCGTTCGGGTGCCAGTAGCGGACGTCGTAGGCGGCGTCGTCGGGGACGCCCTCGTACCGTGTCAGGTCACCGGAGTCCGGCCGCACCCGCCGCCCGTCGAGCAGGTCGATGTACCACCGCAGCTCGTTGTGCTGGACATTGTCCACGTTGTCGCCGGTGGCGACTCCTGGTGGCCGCGGGACATGCTGTGCGATATGTCGTACATCAAGGCCGTGACGACCGCCTTGATGCGGCTGTCCGCGGCCGCGGCCTGAGCGCCATGCCGCTCAGGCCGCAAACGGCCATCGCGCCGATCCGCTCGAGGTCGATGATCTTCTGCAGGCCGAGGAAGTCGACGGCGGCGCTGTAGTCCTCGGTGTAGATGTCCGGTGAGGCCACGTCGCGCACGCTGCCGCCGCTCTCCCCGGTGAAGGACGGGTCGAAGGCGAGGGTGACGTAGCCGCGCCGGGCGAGCTCATTGGCGTAGAGCCGCTGTACCACTTTCTTATCGTCGTTCGCAGCTGGGCTGAAAGCATCGGGTTCACGCGGCCTCCACTCCGCCGTCCAGCAGCAGCTGGGGCAAGGCGCTGACCGTGAACTCGTGGGTGCGGATCTCCCACCCCGTGCGGGCGATGCCGCCGGTCCTGCGGTCGGCACGAGGTCGGCTTGGCGTAGTCCATCCTGGACGGGCCGGCAGTTCCGCGACGGGAATCATTCCTGCAGCGCGAGGACTGACGCTTTCGTCATGATGGGTGTAGGTGATCATGCGGTGATAGCCGAGAGCGCGGGCGGCACGCCAGGCAGCGCCGTACAGCATCGAGTTGGCACCGGGATCGCCAAGCGTGCAAGTGCGGGTGACTTCGACGGTGACCGGCACGATCCGCAATTGGTTCCGCTGTGCGTGTCGTCTGCTCATGCGGCTACCCGCAGGACGCCAGCCACCGGTCGGAGCGATCAGCCTGCCGCGCCGGGAACTTGGCAATCAGGTTCCAGTGCCAGGACAATGCAAAGCTCGTGGTCGCGCAGTGCGGTGCGGTGCGGTTCGTCGTACCGGCCTCGCACAGCCGCGCGCCAGTGGCCTGGAGCAGGTCCGGCAGCCGGAACCCGTCGCCGATCTCGATCAGCTCGCCTCGGCTCACCACGATCTGCCGGGCCGCCGCCAGCGCGGTGGCGGCCAGCACCAGCGCCGCCGCGCCGTTGTTGACCACGTGCACCGCCCCGGCGTCCGGCACGGCGGCGGCCAGCGCGTCGAGCCAGCCACCGCGCCCAGCCCGCTCCTGCGCCATCGTGACCGCGCTCTTCACGGTCGCCCGGCCCAGGACCGAGGTCGCGACCACCAGCCGAGGGTCCGCGAGCACAGCGTCGGTGCGCGGGACGTCGCCGACGCCGGTCCTTCTCGCTCACGCCACGTTCCATCGACTCGCGCCTTTGCCGTCGCTGTGGCGGAGGCGGACGGGGATCGAACCCACCTGGCCCGGATGCCGGGCCACACCGGTTTTGAAGACCGGGAGGAGCACCAAGTCGGATATCCAGTGGAACCTGGCCGAGAAGCGGCACCGGCGTGCCGACGACGCGAGTGAGCGTGTCGGTCACGGACTGTCCACCGCCCGCACCGAACACCTCGATCCGGTGGCCGCGGTGCGGACACGGCAGCCAGGACATGTTCTATTGGTCGAAACGCTGAATGTCTGCCGGGTCTGCAACCACAGATCGATCGCGAAATACCGACTGCCGTGCCCACGCTGCCCCGGGCCGCGGGCACCCGCACCCCAAACGACGGCCCGTAATATCAACACAGCCGCGTGAATCTGGCTCGTGCTCTTTTGGGCTGTGGCCGTAAGGTGTCTTCGAGAGTCAGTCGGCCAGATGCTGATGTTGGCCATGTCTTCGTGCCCCGGCGGAATCACCACAGGGATGGGACGCTCTGAAGTGGCGTGTGCTCGTCTGGCCAGTTCCTGCCATGTCGATCGCGGCGGTCGCTAGTTCGTAGGCACGAATCAAATGCTGAACGCCGTTTTCGACCTGTTGGCGGACGCGGACCCGCGTGCGTGTGCGCAGCGCGTCGCCCTGAGGTTGGTGGGCAGCACCACGCCGTCACGCCAATGCGCAAAGTCACATACTTGAACAAACGGCTTCGGTGTGTTCCGATGTTACGGTCGGCAGCTGCTCCGACGGAAAGGCGCCGCATGGTCTTACAACGGTTGGCGTTGGTGGCGCCGAGCGGGGGTCGGGTGACCGTCGCACTTCCCGCGGACATGCCGGTTTCGAGTGTGGCGGCGGGAGTGCGGTTCGTAGGCGGCTCCTACGGCACCGGGTTCCAGATCGGCCCTCGGGGTTATCACGAGTTCGCCTGCACTCATGTGGCGCCGGCGGCCACCCGTGACCGGTTTCTGGTGCACGGACGGGAAGTCGTGGTGGCTGAGGCGAATGATCTGCAGTCGTCGGTCGCGACGCTGATCGGGACCTACCACGAGCTGATGACCGTGTACGCCGGCCCGGCGCCGGGCCGCGACCGGATATCCGCGCTGTTCGGCTCGCTGGAAATCACCGATCATGTCGGTGGCCTGGTCGTGCGGCCGCGGTCGGCGATGCTGCTGGACACGATGACTGAGCAGCTCGCCGTCGTGGTCAGGGGTCGCGGCACGGTGTCGATTCCCGGGCCTCGGCAGGCGCTCGCCCTTGTTCCGCGGCACGCGGGTGCACCGACGAGGTTCGGCGAGGTCTGGAAGGTCGCCTACCCGGGTGGGGATGACAAGCACTCCTTCATCCTCGGTTGTCCCGCCGGCCTCGCCGAGGTGCACCTCACCGACTCCGGCGCGTTGGACTGGCTTGCCCAACTTGACGTCGCGTGGCACATCTGAGCGGGAGTGGACATGTCGCCGATCATCGCCTATCACGTCCTGGTCTGGCTGGCTATCGTGGTGCTGTTCTGCGCGCTGGCAGCGGTCATGCGGGAGGTTCGCCTGCTGCGCGGCATGGTGATGTCCGACGGGAAAGGCTTCTCGGCCACACGTCCCGAGATCGCCCTGGGCCCGGGCTTCGCCGACGGCCGCACGAGGATCGTTCTCGCGGCGGATACCGGGTGCCCCCTGTGTGTGGAGGCGACCGAGCGGTTGAGCCGGCGTGCGCCGGGCGCGACGCTGCTGACGCATGAGGACGTCGCGGCCTGGGAAGGGCTCGCGGCTGGGTTGGACGTCGTGCGTGATCGGGAGTCCTGGCGCGCGATCTCCCATTTGGCGCCACCGATGCTGATGCGGGTCGACGGCACCGGCCAGGCCGGCAAGCTCGTGCTGCTCACCCGAATGTCCGAAGTGGACGAAATGGTGGCGGAATGGAGTGCGGATGTCGCTGACGTTTGACCAGATCCCGGACGCAGACGTCACGCCGCCCGGCGCCGAACCCACGGCCGCGCTGTCCAACTTGACCGTGACCGGTAACCGCAGGGCCGTGCTGCGGGCGGCGGCGCTCGGCGCCGTGACCATCGGTGCGCTGGCGTTGTCGTTGGTGCGCGGCCGAAAGGCGCAGGCGGAGGTGGGGCCGTTCGGCCTGCAGGGCTGGGACCGCACCGACTGCCACGACGCTTACCCGTCTGGCTACCAGGAACTCGGCGACACGACGGGCGAGTACGTCAACACCTACGCGGCGTGCTTCGGCGGTAGCTGGCGAGGCAGCACGTACTGCGAGGCCGGGTGGCACAAGTACGGCACCTGGACCTATGGCTCGATCCAGGCGGACCACACGCCGATCTCGGTGGCCTGCGGCGAGACAACCACCAAGAACGCCTGGAAGTGGACCACTCCAGACGGGCACACCTACCGCTGCTCCGACGGCATGACGACCTATTGGAACGGCCCGTTGTCCGGCCAGACCTACCTCACCATATGCCGCTCCGGCTGATCTGGCATCCACTGACGCTCGCGGCCGTGTTCGTCGTGACAGCCGGCGCGGCGGCCGTCACCGGGTTGGCGCCGGCGCTGTGGCTGATGATGGGCGCCGCGGCGGGCTTCGCCACGAGCGGCTCGACTTGAAGCCGCAACTCGGCCCTCGTGCTGAGCTCGCCGGTCTGGCGAGGTTCACCATTCCTGGCGTTTGTCGTCGGTCTCCTCGCCGGTGGCATGGTCACGGCGACGGCGCTGGTCGTCATCGGTTCGTTGGTCCGGGCGCCACTGCCGCCGGTCGCCCGTTGGGCGGTGGTCGGCATGGTGCTGATCGCGGTGCTGCTGCGCCAGTTCGGCGTGCTGTCGTTCACGCTTCCGGAGAACCGCCGGTTGGTGCCGGAGACGGTGTTCCGGCTCGGTCGCCATCTCGGACCGCTACAGTTCGGGCTGGAGATGGGCACCGGGGCGCGCACGTATCTCCCCAGCGGTCTGCCCTACGTCGGGGCCGTGATGGTCGCCATGACCGCGTCGTGGCCGCTGGCTTTGTGTGCCGGTGCGGGTTTCGGGCTCGGCCGTGCGCTGATGGCACTGTCCAGTCTGCGTTTCGTCGGCGGTGGCGACACTGACAGCTGGTATCAGGAGTGGCGAGACCATGCGCGCACACTGGCCGGGCTGACCGGCGCCGCCTTCATGGTCTCGCTCCTGGCCGTCACCGTGTGGTCTGGTATGCCCTGATCACGGTCTGGCTGACGGAGTTCCCGTCGACGTCCCGCGCGGTGATCCGCAGCGACACGAAGCCGGGGGTGGCCGGGTTCCGCACCACCGCGAGCCCGGTGTCCCCGCCGCTGACCGTCGGTGTGGCCGTCCAGGTGCGGCCGTCGTCACCGGACGCCTCGACGTGCAGTGCGCTCAGCCGAACCGCCGGCAGGCCGGGCTGGTGCTGTGCCTTGAGGCGCAACGGGAACGGTCGGCCGGCTGGCGCCCTGCTTTGCCCGTCCACCGAACCGATCGTCCGTACGACCAGCAGCGGCAGCGGGGTGCCCTGGGCGACCGTGTCGTGGAACGTCCACTCGAGGTCGGCATGGGTGGACACGACCGACCACGGCACCTGCCGGTCGGCGCTGACCCGCACCGTGTAGGCGCCCGGTGCGTCCGGGACGGTGAACTCGCCGACACCTGGGACCGGGCTCGTGCCGATCTCTGTGCCATCCTTGAGAAGCCTGGTCGTTCCGGTGAGTCCGGCCGGTGGAATGGTGACCTGGTTCGGGTCGTTGCCGGACAGTGGCGAGAGCACGAACTGTAGCGTCGTGCCGCTGCGGACCACGCCGAAACCGTCCTGTGCCTGGCCGAACGCCGGTCCCATCGGTGCTCGGTTCCACCCGACCCGGTATTTGCCGCGTCGGTAGGACAGCCGGGAGATGTAGGTCTCGGCGTCGGAGAGGTCCGTCGGCGCGACGGCGAGGAACTCCTCCCAGGTGACGTCGGGGTTCGCGGTGTAGAACTCGGTTCTCCTGGCCGGCAACGGGTAGGTGTACGTGGTCGAGTAGAGGCCGATGCCGGCCGGGATGGGGAACCGGGCGTAGTCGGCGCGCACGCCGGTGCCGGGCGCACCCTGTCCGTGGTAGGTGGCGTCGACTCGGGCCAGCTCGCGGTCTCGCGGGTGATAGCTGGTATCGGCCGGAATCCGTCCCCGTTCGAGGAATGCCAGCTGGTAGACGAAATCCCCCGCTCCGCTCGCAGGCGACACGGGTCCCAGCGTGGCCCGGAAGCTGAACGCGTACGTGTGGTCGGCGACCCGGCCCGTGGTCGGGACCGCGTACAACTTGGCGTCCTGTGGAGCGACGTAGCTCAGCGAGGAGCCGCGATCACCGGAGGCGGTCGCCGAGTAGATGCCCAGCTCGCCGATCTGGAACCGGGCGTTCGGTCGGTCCACCGTCGCGGCAACCGGCCGTCCGGTCCTGGCGTCGAACGTCACTGTGGCGTCGGCATCAAGCGTCAGGTTCGGCCTGGACAGCAGGGTGGCCGAGGAGTCCGGGGCGATGTCGAGGGCATTGATGTCGTAGCGGCCCTTGGGCAACCGCACCAGGCCGTCCCTGATTTCGTACGCCTGACCGGTTTCCGTGTTGACCGCCCGGATGACCGACGAAGTCTGGCTCGCGCGGCTGACGAGGTGCACGGTCAGGTTGTAGCTTTCCGGCTCGATGAACGCCGACAGTGCCGTTTGCACGACGACATCGCCCGCCGTGGCGGTCAACCGTCCACCCTGCAGGCCGGTGGGCCCGCCGGCCGGGTTGACCGAGACGGTCACCTGCGCGGCCCCGCGCGGGGGCACTACCACCTGGCCAGGAGCGGTGAACCCGTCGGGCGTGGCCAGCCGGAGGGTCACGGCGGAGTCACTGTCGTTGCGGTAGCCGACCGTTCTGGATACCGGCGTGTTGTGTGGCCAGGAGAGGAATCCGTAGTTGACACTGCCGCCGGTGGCCGACACCCGCTGGGTCACCGCGCGGGCGACGTCCACCCGGCCCGCGCCCTGCTCGAACACTCCCGCGGTGGGCTTGGCGGTGCTCATCAGCGTCGGCTTGAGCCGGTCGGCCGTCCAGTCAGGGTGCTGCTGAAGGAGAATCGCCGCGGCGCCGGCCACGTGCGGCGTCGCCATCGACGTGCCGGACAGCACGGTGTAGTTCGCGTCGACCGGGTTCTCGTCACCGGCCGGCGTTCCCGGCGCCCGCGCTGACACGATGCTCTCACCGGGCGCGGCGATATCCGGCTTCACCGCGTAATCACCGATCCGAGGACCTGGACCCGAGAACGGGCTCGTAGTGTCCTGTGTGGACACGCTGCCGACGGCGAGCGCCGCATCGGCGACGGCGGGTGCGGACACCGAGTTGATCGGGTCGGGGAAGTCGATGGACCGGTCGTTGCTCCCAGCGGCCACGAACAAGGTCCCGAACCGCGCCGTCAGGTTGTTCACCGCCTGGCTCATCGGATCGGTGCCGTCGGTCGACTCGCCGCCCAGGCTGACATTGACCACACGCACCTTGGGCGCGATCCACTCCATACCGGCGATGACCGAGGACTCCGGGCAGCCGAAGCTCACGCACACCTTGCCGCTGATCAGTTTCGCGTCCGGCGCCACGCCACGGTATCGGCCGCCCGACGCCGCACCGGTCCCGGCGATGATCCCGGCGACATGCGTGCCGTGGCCGACGTCGTCACGCGCATCGGGCTGGGTACCGGTGAAATCCTTCGCCTCGACGACCTTGCCCGCGAGGTCGGGATGATCCGCCTTGATCCCGGAGTCCAGCACGCCGACCGTCACGCCGGCGCCGGTGAGACCCAACCGCCACGCGGCCGGGGCGCCGATCTGCGGCACACTGACGTCCAGCCGTGGCTTCGCGACACCGTCCAGCCAGACCTTCTCCACCTCGGACGAGCTGGTCATCCAGTGCCAGAACTCACCCGCCCGCGCCCTGTCCCGCACCACGGCGGTACCGTTGATACTCGGCAGTTCGCGAACAGTTGTCGTCGCTGCCGCCGCACCCGCGGCCGCCGCGGAATGGCGATAGGACACAATCAACGGCAGCATCGCGTGCGCGTCGGTATACCCCAGCCGAACCAGCTCCGACACGTCGAACAACCTCGGGTCGAGGCGTCCCTGTTCCATCAACGAGACGGCGTCCGTGGGTACCACGGTGAGATCACCGTCAGCTCGGGATTCGCGGACGAAACCGACATTCTCCCGACCGGGCGCTGGCTCGATCCCTAATATCGCCTCACCGTCCGGTTTGGCCAACAACCGAACTCGGTCGCCTGTGACCAGTGTGATGGCCGTTCCGCCGACCGCAACACCGCCCGTGACCGGCGCAGCCACAGCGGAACCCCCCGCGGCCGGCACCACAATTGACACTGTGACCAGAACAATCCTCAGTTTGGATACCATGCGCATGCTCCACTCATCGCTAGCATCACATCAAGCGTATCCATTATCGGGATGTCCGTGATATGGGATCAAGCTCTCAGGCGGATGTGGAAGAAGGACACCGAGGGCTGGCTCAACGCGAAGTCGCTCGGCGCCAGCCCGGCGGCGGACAGCCTGCGCAAGCGGATCTATAATTTGACACCCGGGCGATCAAGCTCGGTAGCACCGATGCTGATCATCTCGGCGTACTGCGCACATGTCGGTTTGGCGTCGACTATTTCCGATGTCCTCACCGATCAGCACGGTCTGTCGGTCGGGGGGAACAGTTGATGGAGAACGGCGTCCGCCGCGGCGATTACGGCGTGCGGTACTGCTGCTGCCCGTCAGACGGCATATTGGCTGCGGCGTTGAGCAGGTTCATATTGAGCGTTTTTCATCCCACGGTGACCTCGTAGTCCTGTAGCGCGTGGATGGCTTTGGCGAGTCGGCCGACCCGGTGAGGGCTGCCGCGGTATCTGCGGAGCAAGTTCCAGGTTTTGAGTTCGGCGTTAGCACGGTAGTAGTCGAACGCCGCGTGCGCCGCGCTGCCACAGAGCCCGAGGGCTGACCGCGCTGTAGCTGGGCCCCACCTGGAGTTGCACTCCCGAGGTGGCTGGGGTGGGCGACGGTCCTCCCTGCCCGTCGCCCACCCCGTGTCTCACGGCCCGGTCACCCGCACCAGCACCGGTGGACCGGTGAACTGGCCGCACATCTGGACCGCACCGGCGAGTGCGCCCTGGATGGTGGTGTCGATCAGCACCGGCTGCTCAGCGGGCTGGGTCGCGTCACCGCAGACCAGGACGGCGAAGTTGTTCACGGGCGGACCGGTGTAGACCAGCTGGGTGTTGACGATCACGAGCCGCTTCAGGCCGCCGGTGGCCACAAGCGGACCCGGCGTGGCCTGCTCGACACGGACACCGGACACCAGAACGTCCTGCGGATAGGCACCACTCTGGTTGCCCACCCTGATCGACGCGCCGGGCCCCGCCTCCGCCGGCCGGTCGATCACGCTGTCCAGTATCCGCAGGTTCACCACACGCTTGCGGGCGACCACGGCCGCCTCCGAGTCGCCGGGCAGGCTGCGCAGGTGCAGCCGGGACAGCGTCACGTCGGCGGCGTCCAGGATGGACAGCGTGCCGTCCTCGACGATCGAGTCGGTGAGGGTCACGTTCTGCGCCACCGCGCACCCCGCGCCGTGGATCGTGACGGCCAGGCCCTGCGTGGTCGCCCGGCGCAGGGTGAGTGCCCGCATGAGGACGTTCTTGATGACCGGCTGGCAGTTGAAGGCCTCCCCGCCGGTCGGCTCGAAGTCGATGGCCTGGTCACCCACCTTCACCGACTCGCTGCGCTCGATCACCAGCCCGTCGACGCCACGCTGGAGACCGACGAACGACCGGTCGCAGTCGACACCGAGAGTGTCACGGATCGTCGTGTCCCGCACCCAGTCCGTGGCCGTCCCGAGCAGGCGGATGCAGTCACCGCCCGTACTCGGGCCGATCGCCGGCAGGTTGAAGGTGACGTGTTCGACCACCACGTGCTGGGTTGGGCCGATGAGCTGCAACAGGTGCGTCTGCTCGCCCGTGTTCGTGCGTTGGGAGCCGTCAAGCGTCAGCCCCGTGATCGTGACGTCCGTGGCGCCGGCGACGTCGAGCAGCCACCAGTCCGCCGTGTTCACACTGGGTCCGAGCATCGCCAGCGTGGTGACGCCCTGCCCGGCACCGCGGAACACAAGCGAGGAGCTGATCCGCAGGCTCGGGATGGAGGCGACGCCCGCGGTCGGTTTGCGGGTGGCGTGAAACGTCCCCGGCCCCAGCTCGAGGCAACCCGTGCCGGCCTGCGCCGCGTCGATAGCGGCCTGCAACTGGACACGATCGTCCAGACCATCATTCGGCACCGCACCGAAATCCTCGGCATGAGTGCACGCCGTACTCGCCGGTGCCGCAGCCGTGACCCCCGTCCCCATCACGACACAGCCGGCGAAAACCAGAAACACGGCAAGCAGGTATCTCCGATACTTCATATCATCATCCATTCTCCTCGCAGACGAAACTCGTCCGCTCCTCGTCCCTACCGTTGGCGGCGCAAAAGCCTCTGACCGACCTGAGGTCGTCCCAAGAGGCAACGCGGGGTTCCGCCGGCGAACCAGCGGATCGTCATCGGCGCGGTGGCATAGGCACAGCTCATCGAGCACTCGACCGTCGAGATCGGGAACGACGCGCGGAACAGGACTTCGACATTCGAGTCCTTCGGCGGATCGAACACGACTACCGCGAACTCAAAGACGGACTCGTGGCTCGATCACTTCGAAAGTCGCTCCTGGCTGGGCTGGCACCGACATGTCCCTCGCCGGGACCCTGGCCCTCAAGGCAGGGCGCTATCGCCTGGGGAGCAGGTCCGCCGGGGACTACCTCACCTGCCAGTACTGCGCGTCGTTGCCTTGGCAGGTCCATTGCATGAGCAGACTGGAGGCGCCGCCAACCGTGTCCAAACACAAGCCACTGTTCACATTCCTGAATGTTTCCCAGATTGCTCCGTCGACAAACACCGGAGTGCGGGTCCATTGCTGTCCTGTGACGCCGACGCACGGCCACTGCTGGATGGGCTTGCCGAGTAGAAATGAGCTGTTTCTGACCTCGACACAAAGCCCACTGTTCTGATTTACCATGTAGTAGATGTTTCCGGATACCAGCACTGGAGCCCACGCCTGGGCGCCAGTGCCGTTGCATGACCATATCTGCAACTGGACGCCACGATTGGTCGATCCATTCGGAACATCGACGCATTGATCATAGGCCTTGTTCACGATCTGGTGGTAGTTGCCCGAAGCGGCGGCGATGATATTGGTGGAAATGCTCGCCGGGTTGGACGGGACTGAATCCGCGACGCTTACCGCAGTCGCCGCTTCAGCAGCACTGACTCCGGCGAGGAGCAGCGCTCCCACCAGGCCGGCGATGCTACTCATGATCTTCCATCTCATGATGTCCAGGTCCCTCCACAGCCGGGTTCCGCGCAGTCCAGGTGAAAGTCGGAGTTCCCGCCGTCTTCTGATGGACAGAGTTTGACCAGATGCCTGGAGCGACACTGAAACGGCGCTGAAACGGCCTGGATAAACGGCGGATCAGCTTGCCGCGCCCGCGAGTTCGGTCGGTGGCGCTCGATATCCACGCCAATCTGGAAGGATTCCCGAAGCCGTCACGGCCTGCCATCGACGAGCTGTCGACAGATTGTCAACGGCTCTGATATCGTGTCCAAAGCCAACTGCGCTACCTGCGGTCGATGTCCGTTGGAATCGATGAGAAATCATGGGGAAAGCGCTGCTCATGAGATTGCTGGTTCTCGCGCTGCACCAGGGCGGAATAGTCACCATCGAGCGACTCGTCGATGCGTGCGGGGAGGCTCAGCGCCGGCAACCGCCGTGAATCCCCTACAGTGGCGGCGGAGGTGAACACGTTCAGGGACACCTGGGGGATCCAGCAGCGACGCTACGTATCACGACTCGCCGTTATGAGCCGTCTCGAGTCGGTCGGGAGGTGGCGGCGGTCAGGTACTGGTCGAGATGGTGGAGGATCTTGGCGCGCAATGGATCTGTGTCCGGGAGGTCGAGTTCGTCGGTGATGATCAGGGCTTGGGTCCACGCGGTCTGGGCGGCGCCGGGGTTGTCCGCGGCTTGTTGGGTCTTGCCGAGATCAGCGAGACCGGTGGCTTCGCTGTGGCGATCCCCGCTTCGGTGGAACAGGTCAACGGCCTGTCGGTAGTAGTCGACGGCCTGGTCGTGCTGACCGAGATGATGGTTGATGTAGCCGAGGCTGTCCCGGATGTGGGCTTGGCCGTTGAGATCGCCGATCTCCAGGGCCAGGGCGAGGGCCTGCCGACAGTGCGTGAGGGCCTGGTGGTGGTCGCCGAGTTGGGCACAGTACCAGCCAAGATGGTTGAGGGCGGCGGACTGCCCCGCCCGGTCACGGACCGCCCGATAGTGCTCGAGGCTGTGATGGGCGTGCCCACCTGCTTGCCGGTAGCGCCCCTGGGCCGAGCACATCCGGGCCAGGTGCTGGTGGGTACGGGCCTGGCCGGCGTGGTTGCCCAGGGCGCCGAACAGGTCCAGCGCCAACTGGTAGTGGGCGCGGGCCGCGTCGGGCTGGCCCAACCGGTCCTGGGCGAGCCCAATACCGCGGTGGGCGTTCGCCTGTCCGGTCCGGTCCTCCTGACGGCGCGCGGCATCCAGGGCGGTGCTCTGCGCGTCGGCCAGCGGCCGCCAGTGCGCCTGCCGGTCGAGGAAGGTGGTGAGGGTCGCGGCGAGCTGCCAGGCGTGCGTGTCGAAACCCGCGGCGGCGGCCTGCTCGACCGCGGCGAGCAGGACACGGTGTTCGGCAGTGAACCAGGCCAGCGCCTCCCGATAGTTCGCGAGTTCCTCGGGAGCGGCACCCGGTTGGACGGGGGGCAGTGCGATCGGGTTGGGCTGGGGGGTCAGCACCGCGTCAGCGGTGCGAGCGGTGTGCAGGTAGTGGTCGAGCATCCGGTGCGTGGCCGCGCGGCGGTCGGTATCGGTCTCCTGGCTGTGCACCAGTTCCGTGGCATAGACGCGGAGCAGGTCATGGAAGGTGTAACGGCCCGGGGAGTGCTCGGCGAGCAGGTGCGCGCGGACCAACTCGGCCAGCGGCCTGCGGGCGTGGGCCGCCGATACGCCAGCTAGACCAGCCAGGGCCGGCAGTGCGACATCAGGCCCTGGATGGAGGCCGAGGAGCTGGAACAGGCGGGCGGCGTCAGCGCTCAGCGTCCGGTAGGACCAGGAGAGCACCGCCCGCACCTGGCTGACCGGGTCCCCGCCGTCGAGGGTGTCCAGGCGGTTGTCGGCATCCCTCAGCTCGGCGGCGAGCGCGGCGAGCGGGAGGTGGGGCGCGGCGGCGGCGCGGGCAGCCACGATGGCCAGCGCTAGTGGCAACCCGGCGCAGTGGGCGACGATCGCGCCCACAGCTGCGGGTTCGGCGGCTACCCGGTGGGCATCGAGGCGGCTGGTCAGCAGTTCGCGTGCTTGGGCGGGGGCGAGCAGTTCGACGGTCAACAGGCGGGCGCCTTCGGTCGCGGCCAGGCTGGTGAGCCGGTTGCGGCTGGTGACCAGCGCCAGACAGCCAGGCGCGCCGGGCAGCAGCGGGCGGACCTGCTCGGCGTCCCGGGCGTTGTCCAGCACGACGAGCACCCGACGACCGGTCAGCAGGCTGCGATACAGGGCGGTTTGTGCTTCCAGACTGGGCGGCACACGGGCCGGCGGCACCCCGAAGGCATCCAGAAAACCCCGCACCGCCTGCGCCGGACTGACCACTGAACCGCCAGGATCGAATCCACGTAAATTCACGTACAGCTGCCCGTCGGGAAATGTCTTCCCAACCCGGCGCGCCCAATGCACTGCCAGCGCGGTCTTGCCCACTCCCGCGGTGCCCGACACCGCCGAGATGACCACCGCGGTCGGCCGGCCCGGGCCGGCCAAGAGGTCGTCCAGTTGGGCGAGTTCGCTGCCGCGGCCGGTGAAAACCGTGATGGCCAGCGGTAGCTGTGCCGGCGCGGGGCCGGTCGCCGCGGGGACTGGTGGCGTGTCGAGGCGCGGATCCTGACGTAGCACCGCGGCGTGCAGTTCGTGCAGTGCCTGGCTGGGTTCGATGCCGAGTTCCTCAGCGAGGGTATGCCGCAACACCTGATAGGCCGCCACCGCGTCGGCCTGCCGGCCGGCGCGGTAGAGCGCGAGGATCAGCAGCCCGTGGATCTGTTCATGCAAGGGACTTTGGCGCCGGAGGCTCTCCAGTTCCGGGATGAGCTGGCTGTGCTGGCCCAATGCCAGACGGACTTCGATGAGCCCTTGCTTCGCGCGGAGCAACAGGTGGTCCAGTCGTTGCGCCTGGTCGTGGAACCACACCAGGTCGGTGACATCGGCCAGTGACTGGCCACGCCACAGGCCAATGGCGGCCTTCAGCCATGCTTCGCCCTGCCGCGGGTCGGCGGACTGGGTGCCTTGTCGGATCAGGCGTTCCGCGGCCTGGACATCAGTCGCCTCCTCGGCGATGTTCAGGACATAGCCGGGCGGTTGGGCGAGAATCGCGGCCCGGTCGCCCAGCACGCCTCGCAGGTAGGACATGTGGCTCTGCAGGGTGTTTCCCGCGGTCGCCGGCGGGGCTTCGCCCCAGACGATGTGGATGAGCCGGTCGGTGCTGATGACCTCGCCGGGCTGCAACGCCAGGGCGGCGAGGACGGCCTTGCGGCGTGAACCTGGCACGGGTCGGGGCACCCCACCGACCACCACATCGACCGGACCGAGAAGCCTCACCTGCATGTGGTTCCCCCCAAGGCCCCAACCCCCAATGAATCCAGATTAGCCCGCCACGGGTTTGATCCCCAGGGAATCCCGTCGAACGCATGGAATCGACGCCTACACGTCACGCAAAATCGACGATTTGCACCTTTTGTCGCACAGAAGAATAACGGACAGGAAGCGAACAGCGCCGACGTGTCACCGCCGCCTGTCTTTGATCGCCAGTTAGTGAATCCGCTGTTGCCGTTACCTTGCGTCTCGGACGTGGGTACGGATCCAGCCTGCCCGTTTCATGACGGGGGCTCGACGCAGCCTCGCCATCGGCGCCAACCTGCACATCGTGGCCGTGACCGTGCAGGTCCAGGGGCCGGATCTCGCCGAAGGAAACGTGTACCGCTACAACCTCAAGCTTCACCTTCGATGACGGTGCCCCCGGCACACTTGCAGCGACTACGAACGGCGCCTCGCTGGCCTATCCGCCGCTCGATCTGCCGACTTTTGCCTTGCCGCCGAAGGATTTGACCCTGCTGCGCCTGCTACAGGGCTCATGCCGCAAGCCGCACGCCGATGGCACCGGGGCGCTGACCATCGCGAACGACCTGATCGCCGCTACCGCCAGTAACGGACTCGCGCGCCCGCACCAACTACTGCTGACAGGCGACCAGATCTACGCGGACGAGGTCGCGCCGATCCTGCTGACGATGCTCACCGACGCGGCCACCGCGCTGCTCGACTGGACCGAGGTGCTCCCAGTCCCGGACAGCTACGAGCCGTTCAACACCGCCGCCCAACTCGACTCCTTCATGCGCCGCCCTCTGCTTGCCAAGCAGGGCTTCACCTCCGAGGAACTCGACTCCCACCTGATGATACTTTGGCGAGTACCTGGCCATGTATCATGAGGTGACCGACGACTGGAACATGACCCGCGACTTCTGCCGGAAGGTATACAGCCACCCACTCGGCCAGCGCATCGTCCAGAACGGGTTGACCGCGTACGCGTTCTGCCAGCACTGGGGCAACGTCCCCGAGGACTTCGTGCCCGCCACGCCGGCCACCCCCGGGAGCACCCTGTACGCGCTGCTCGACACGCCGAACCCCACCGGCCCGGGTGCCTTCAAGCAGAAGGCCACCGACTACAACAACCGGTCCGCACAGATCCGCGGCCTGATCGGGCTCCATGACGCGGCCGCGCTGGACGCCCGCACCGACAACGCGGTCTTCCACGAACCCTTCGCGCTGAACTACCACTACAGCATCGTGAGCCCGGGGCATCAGATCATCGTCACCGACACACGCACCTGGCGCGCACATCCAAACCCAAGGGAGTCGGGCGGGGCGACCAACCTGCTGACCAAGAACACGCAAGTGGACATGTTCAAGCAGCAGAACATCAACACGCCCAACCCGGACGACCGGCAGCTGCTGGTTGTGCTCACCACGAACGCACCGCCGATACAGCCCATCCGGTCGGCCACCAGGCAGTCTGGGCTGGCGAACATCTTCGAACACTTCCCCGACCTCTTCGAGGCGTGGGACCTGCCGTCGGTCACCTTCGACCGGCTGCTCACCGCGGTGACCAGCAAGCTTCCGGTGGACGCATCGGGGAAGCACACCGGCTCGGTCATCCTGCTGTCCGGCGACGTCCACTTCGCCTTCGCGTCACGCGTCATATACCGCGCCACCAACCGTTTCGAGGACACCGCGCCGGTACGGGCGGACGCGGTCGTAGCGCAACTCGTCGCGAGTTCTCTCAAGAAACAGGACAAGGACACCTTGGTCGTCCACCCCGACGGTTATTTCGCCTCAACGCATCCGACCCTCACCGGGATATTCAAACTGATTCGGGAGAGGAGGACCGAAGGCTACGTGGGCCGGAACCTCCCGAAGCACTCCAATACCCGTGTCGGCGTGCGGACCTTCGCCGCGATCGGGGCCGTGGAGGTCCTCAAGCTGGACGTGCTGACGACGATCGACGCGACACCGGTGCCGGTCATCGACTTACGGCTCAGTCGCCAACCTGACTACCGGTACCGGCTTGACTACCTGCTTCCCACCGCACAGACCATCGAGTTCCCGCGGCCGTCGATACCGCCGTTGCCAAGCGGCGCGTCAACGCCCAAGCAGCGCAGGCGCGGTGGAACAACAGCTTCGACTCCTCGACGAACCGGCTCGCGTCCATCGGGCCGTGTTCGTCGCCGGCGGCGAGCCAGACCAGGGGTGCGAACCGTGCCGCCTCATCCCCGCGACTGCCGGCCGGGGACGGGTCGCCGGCCAACCGCGGCAACTCCTCGCCGCCGTCGCAGCCGGCGATGACCAGGGCAACCGCGGTAAGGCCGACGATCGCGACGCGCCGGTGCGAACCATGTGACATGCCGTCCCCCTTTGTCTCCCACTGATCTTTATAGCCGACTCACGGGGAGCGGTGGGCACGGTTGCGGGAACGGCTCAGGCGCGCGCGGTTTCCAGGCGGGTTCCGGAGGTGCAATCGTTCGCATCCAGCCAGGCTCGATGACCAACCAGCGACGTCAGCCAGGAAGGACAACAACGAGCGTCTGGCGGTATCGTCAAGAAGCTCAACGAGTCGATTGAAGGCTGCTCGCCAGCAGCCTGACCAGCAGGTTTGCGAGCGG
>NZ_JBJMIE010000017.1:0-15788 GCF_045807065.1 Actinophytocola sp.
GCGAACTGGGCCTCGTCGTTGGCGTCCGCGATCGAGCCGGGCCGCAGGCCGTCGCCGAGCGAGAACGTCACGTCGTAGGCGCGCAGGATCTCGCACAGCTCCACGAAGTTGGTGTACAGGAAGGACTCCCGGTGGTGGGCGAGGCACCAGGCCGCCATGATCGACCCGCCGCGGGACACGATCCCGGTGATGCGCCGCGCGGTCAGCGGGACGTACCGCAGCAGCACCCCCGCGTGCACGGTCATGTAGTCGACGCCCTGTTCGCACTGCTCGACGACGGTGTCCCGGTAGACCTCCCAGCTCAGCTTCACCGGGTCGCCGCCCACCTTCTCGAGCGCCTGGTAGATCGGCACGGTCCCGATGGGCACCGGCGAGTTGCGCAGGATCCACTCGCGGGTCTCGTGGATGCGTTTGCCGGTCGAGAGGTCCATGACCGTGTCGGCGCCCCAGCGGGTGGCCCACACCAACTTGTCCACCTCGTCCTCGATGGACGACGACACGGCCGAGTTGCCGATGTTGGCGTTGATCTTGACGAGGAACTTCTTGCCGATGACGGCCGGCTCGACCTCGGGATGCCTGCGGTTGACGGGGATCACCGCCCGTCCGACGGCAACCTCGGCGCGCACGAACTCCGGGTCGACGCCCTCGCGTGCCGCGACGAAGCGCATCTCCTCGGTGATGATCCCCGCCTTGGCGTACGCCAGCTGGGAAACCGCGCCGTTGACGGGTTCCCGCTCGGCGACCCAGTCGGCGCGTAGCCTGGCAAGTCCACTGTGGACATTGATGGTGACTGTGTCGTCGGTGTACGGCCCCGAGGTGTCGTACAGGTCCACGTGCTCGCCGTTGGTCAGGTCCACCCGCCGGAACGGCACCCTGATCCCGTCGACCTCGCGGTAGACCTTGCGTGAACCGGTGATCGGCCCGGTGGTCACGCTCGGGCGCACGGAACGGTCCTCAAGTGCGGTCATGATCGCTCTCCCTACGCCGGCATTACCCGGTCAGGTTCAGGCGGTCGGCAGAACCGGGTCCGTGACTGGACACCATCTGCCCTCTCAGCCCGCCAAGGCGCGAGCTCCCGCGTTGATTGAGTTGTGCTTGCCCCTCGACCATAACCAGCCCGTCGCGGCGCTGCCAAGGGCGAAATGACGCCGGCAGGCAGTACCGTGCACACGTGGACGCGCGGGTAGCCAACTGGCGGGTCGATCGACCCGAGACGGCGAAGCCCTGCGCGACCTGCGGTGAGCTGCTCGGCCGCGGCTACCCCTCGTGCGAGGGCTGCGCCGAGGTGGTCGACCGACCCCTGCGTGCCGACTGGACGGACCTGCCGGAGCAGGACCCCGAACGCGTGGCCGACGCCGCGCCCGGCGAGTACAGCTGGACCTGCGTCGACTGGGCCCTGCGCCAGCTGACCTGCGAGGGCTGCCGCGGCGAGCTGGCCGCCGGCGCCCCGACGTGCGTGGGCTGCGCGGCCGCGGACTCGGCCCGCTGGGAGGTCCAGGCGCCGACGACCAACGAACACGCCCTGCGCACGGCCGCGGTGGTGCTGCGCGCCCCGTCCTGGCGCCGCGAGTCGGTGGTCTCGACGTGGCGGTTGGTGCTGCCGTTCGTCCTGACGGGCGCGGTGGTGCCGGTCGCCGCGATGCGCCAGGTCAGGATCTACGTGCTGGCGGGCCGCTACGAGGAGCTGGCCGAGCTGGAGGCGCTGCCGCTGGCCCTCCCGCGCCTGCCCTGGGTGACCGTCACGGCAGGTTGACGGTCACCCGCAGGCCGCCGTGGTCGCCGGGGGTCGCGAACACCGTGCCGTTGTGCGCGGCCACGATCGAGCGGACGATCGACAGGCCCAGCCCAGCGCCGTCGCGTTGGTGGGTGCGTTCGGCGGTCAGCCGGCGGAACGGCTCGAACAGCGCCGGGACCACCTCCGCGGGCACCCGTTGCCCCGTGTTGTGGATGGACAGCCCGGGCTCGCCGGCCACCACCACGTCGATGGTCCCGCCGGGGTCGTTGTACTTGATCGCGTTGTGGACGAGGTTGCTCACCAGCCGTTCGAGCAGCACGCGGTCGCCGAGCACGGTGCGGCCGACCATGCCGCGGTTGATCGTCAGGTCGTTCTTGGCGGCCTGCTCGGCGAACCGGTCCAGCACCTCGCCTACCAGCAGGTCCAGGCGCACGGGTTCCATGCTCGGCAGCCCGCGGTCGCTCTCGGCCAGCACCAGGAGGCCCTCGATCAGCTGCTCGTTGCGCTCGTTCACCATGAGGAGCTGCGCGGCGAGGCGGGACAACTCCGGCTCGCCCGTCACCAGGGCCACCTCGACCAGGGTTCGTTGCACGGCAAGGGGAGTGCGCAGCTCGTGCGACGCGTTCGACGCGAACCGGCGCTGGCCCTCGTAACCCGCCGCCACCCGGTCCAGCATGTCGTCGAGCGCGTCGGCCAGCTCGCGGATCTCGCTGCGCCGGCCGCGGTGCCGGATGCGCTGGCCGAGGTTCTGCGGACTCAGCTGGCGCACGATGTCCGTCATGGCCTCCAGCGGCCGGCTCGTGCCGCGGGCCACGCCACGCACGAGCCACACCAGCAGGACGGTGCCGACCACCACGCTGACGACGCCGAGCACCCGGAGGGGCACCGGCCACGGCGGGCAGTGGATCAGTATCTCGTCGGCCCCGCCGTACTCGAGCGCGCAGAGGTTGTAGCCGGAGAACAGCGACAACCACAGGTCGCGGAAGTAGGACCAGCCGAAGACGAACAGGACCGCGCCGGCCGCGAAGCTCAGCAGGCACGCGAGCGTCATCCGCCGGCGGATCATGAGCCGAACCGGTAGCCGGCGCCCTGCACCGTGTGGATCAGCGGCGGGTCACCCAGCTTGCGCCGCAACGTCATCACCGCCATCCGCACCGCGTTCGTGAACGGGTCCGCGTGCTCGTCCCAGGCCTTCTCCAGCAGCTCCTCGGCGCTGACCACCGTCCCGGCGTTGCGCATCAGCACCTCCAGCACCGCGAACTCCTTCGGCGACAGCGAGAGCGGCTGCCCGTCGCGGCTCGCGTGCCGGCGCGGGGCGTCGAGCACGACACCCGCGTCGTCCAGCACCGGCGGCAGGACCGGGACGGCCCGCCGCGACAGGGCGTGCACCCGCGCGACGAGCTCCGCGAACGCGAACGGCTTGGTCAGGTAGTCGTCGGCGCCGAGCCCCAGGCCCTCGACCCGGTCGCGGATGCTCGCCGCCGCCGTCACCATGAGCACCCGGGTCTCCCGGCCGGCCGCGATGATCCGCCGGCACACCTCGTCGCCGTGCACCTTGGGCAGGTCGCGGTCCAGGATCACCACGTCGTAGGAGTACATGCCGACCCGCTCGGTCGCCGCGTCGCCGTCGTAGCAGACGTCGACGGCGAAGCCGAGGTGCCGCAGACCGGAGACGAGCGTGTCGGCCAGCAGGCGCTCATCCTCCGCGACGAGTATGCGCATCGGTAAAACCCCCAGGTCGTGCATGGTACCGAGGCCATGTATGGATCGGATAAACGTCGCGTTTAGCTGGGCGGAAGCGGTGTGTCCGTATCCCTTGCGCATGCGCAAGATGGGGGTTCTCGTGCTCAACGCGGTCGTGCTGGCGTGGTTCGTCGTGCCGGACCGCCTCCGCATCGACCTGAACGTGTACCGGCTCGGCGCCGACGTGTGGCTCTCCGGCGGAGACCTGTACGGACGTCTGCCGCCCACGAACATCGGCAACCACCTGCCGTTCACCTACCCGCCGATCGCGGCGGTGCTGTTCACGCCGCTCGCGCCGCTGCCGTACCCGGTGGCCGGCGTCCTGCTCACCCTGCTGTCCGTCGCGGCGCTCGCGCTCGTGGTGGTCGTCGTGCTGCGGGCACTCGACGTCCGGCCCGGCTACGCGGCCGTCCTGCTGCCGGCCGCGCTGCTGCTCGAGCCCGTCCGGGTGACCCTCTACTTCGGGCAGATCAACATCCTGCTGATGGCACTGGTGGCGGCCGACTGCCTGGTCCGCCGTCCGCGCTGGCCGCGTGGCGCGCTGGTCGGGCTGGCCGCGGCGATCAAGCTGACGCCCATCGCGTTCGTGCTGTTCTTCCTGCTGCGTGGCGACCGGAGAGCCGCGGGGACCGCGGTGCTGTCGTTCGTCGTCGGCACCGCCGCCGGGTGCGCGCTGAACCCGTCCGGCTCGCTGAAGTACTGGACGAGCACGGTGTTCAACCCCGACCGCATCGGCAAGGTGTCCCAGGAGTCGAACCAGTCGCTCTCCGGTGTGCTGGCCCGGCTCGGCGTCGAGCGCGGGCTCCTGTGGCTGGTGCTCGTCGCGGCCGTGGTGGTGGTCGGGTCGCTGGCCGTGCGGCGCGCCGGGAACGACGTCGAAGCGTTGGCGCTCAACGCCTTGGTCGTGCTGTTGGCCTCGCCCGTGTCCTGGTCGCACCACTGGGTGTGGGCCGTGCCGCTCCTCCTGGCGGCCGGCGTGACCGCGTGGCGGACCCGCGCACCGGCGGCGATCGCGGCGACCGCGGCCGGCGTCCTGGTGTTCCTGCTGTCCCCGCACTGGTGGTGGGACGCCGACAACGGCTGGACGTGGCTGACCGTCACGATCGGCAACGCGTACGTGTGGTGCGCGCTGGTCGTGCTCGGCTGGCGCCGAGCCGGTGCCCGCACCGCGACCGGTGTCGCCTCAGCCGACCGTCAGCTCGGTCGGCCGCGCGTAGACGTCGACCATCGCGCCGTTGCGTAGCACCGTCACGGCGAGGTCGGTGCCGATGACCTCGGCGAACAGCTGGCGCTGGATGCCTTGCGCGTCGTGCACCTGGGCACGGGCGACCGTCAGTACGAGGTCGCCCTTGCGCAGCCCGGCGCGTGCCGCGGGACCGCCGGGCACCACCTCGACCACCCGCAACCCCGCCCGCTGCCCGGTGCGTGCCGCGACGTCGTCCGGCAGTGGCGCCGGCACGCCGACCACGCCGAGGTAGGCACGGCGCACGCGACCCTCCACGAGCAGCGTGTCGATGATCCGCCGCGTGGTCGAGTTGATCGGCACCGCGAGACCGAGCCCGAAGCCGGCGACCGCCGTGTTGATGCCGACCACGTGTCCATGGGAGTCGGCGAGCGCGCCGCCCGAGTTGCCGGGATTCAGCGCGGCGTCGGTCTGGATCACGTCCTCGATCACGCGCTGGGCCTGCCCCCGGGTGACCGGCAGCGACCGGCCGAGCCCGCTCACCACGCCGGCCGTGACCGACCCGGCGAGCCCGAGCGGCGAGCCGACCGCGACGACCAGCTGGCCGACCACCAGGTCGTCCGCGTTGCCGAGCGTCGCCGGCTCGGGTGCGTCGGCCGCCCGCAGCACCGCGAGGTCCGACAGGGGGTCGACGCCGACGACGCGGAACTGGGCCTCCTCGCCGTCGGCGTAGGTGGCCTCGCCGTGGCTCGCGGAGCCGACGACGTGCGCGTTCGTCAGCAGGTGCCCCTCGTCCGTGAACACCACGGCCGACCCGCTGCCGCGCCGCATCGACACGCTCGCCACGTGCGGCGTCACCGTTCTCGCCACCGCGCTGACCGTGCGCGAGTAGGCGTCCAGCTCCCCGGCCATCACTTCACCGCCTCGATTACACCGTTGCACCCACTACAAGTGTGCGTCGGTGGCGGCTAGTTCCGTGTTCGCCCTGAGCTGACTGTTACTGCTGCCTGTCAGACGTCTTCCTCGTCCTGCTTGGCCGGGTCCCAGGACAGTCCCGGCTTGCCCCAGCCGTTGCGCTTGAGCATGCGCTTGGACTCCTTGTTGTACCGGCCGACGAGGCGGCTGAGGTACAGCAGGCCGTCGAGGTGGTCGGTCTCGTGCTGCAGACAGCGGGCGAAGTAGCCGGTGCCCTCGACCTCGATCGGCTGGCCGTCGAGGTCCTGACCGGTGACCTTCGCCCAGGAGGCGCGGCCGGTGGGGAAGGACTCGCCGGGCACGGACAGGCAGCCCTCGAGGTCGTTCTCGGGGTCGGGCATGGTCTCGGGCCGCTCGGAGGTCTCGAGCACGGGGTTGATGACCACTCCGCGGTGCCGCTCGCCCTCGTCGTCCGGGCAGTCGTAGACGAACAACCGGAGATCGACGCCGATCTGGTTCGCCGCGAGGCCGACACCCGGCGCGGCGGCCATGGTCTCGAACATGTCGTCGACGAGGGTGCGCAGGTCGTCGTCGAAGGACTCGACCTTGCGGACCGGTTGGTGCAGCACGGGATCGCCCACGATCCGGATCGGGTGAACTGCCATGCGTGGAACCCTAACCGGGCGCGTTGTCGAGGCGGCGTCGGCGGTAGCGTGATGTAATGGCACCCGAAATCACAATCATGTGATTTCGGTTCGGACCTACCTGGTGGCGAGGAGCCAGATGGACGCCGCGGAACTGCCGGCAGAGCCAGTTCCAGCCCTGCCGTCGACCGGTGAGCTCACCCAGCGGGAGCGCGCGGTTCTCGCGTTCGAGCGCCAGTGGTGGAAGTACGCGGGCGCGAAGGACCAGGCGATCCGCGAGCTGTTCGAGATGTCGCCCACCAGGTACTACCAGGTCGTGAACCGCCTGATCGAGAAGAGCGCGGCGCTGGAGGCGGAACCGATGCTGGTCAAACGCTTGCGCCGACTGCGGTCGGGCCGCCAACGCGCCCGCACGGCGCCAAGGCCAGGTGCCGACCGCCGATGACCTCCCCCGACCCCGGTTCGACGCGCCCCGGCCGGATCGCCGGCGTGGCGCTGTTGGGTCTGGCAGCCGTAGCACTGGTGATAGGCCTGATCACCGCCCTGGGTGGCACCGGCGACAACAACGCCGACAACGGCAGGGGCGGCGCGCAACCCAGCACCCGCACCACCGCCATCACCGGCCCGCCCGCCCACACCGGCACGTCCGCGCACCCCACGACCACCCACCGCCCATCGACGACCACCGCCAAGACCACCACGGGCGGCGCGCCGCCGCCGACGACCACCACGGGCCAGGCCCAACAGTCCCCCGGCGGGGACGGCAACGGCGAACCGGCGAAGTCCGTCCCGGTCCGCGTGCTGAACAACGGCACGATCAAGGGTCTTGCCGCCCGCGCGGCCGCGGACCTGAGGGCCAGCGGCTGGAACGTCACCGGCACAGGCAACTACTCGGGCGGCATCATCTGGACGACGACCGTCTACTACCGCCCAGGTACCGAGGAAGAAGCCACGGCCCGCGCGATCGCCACGGAGTTCGGCATGCGCGTGCTGGCCCGCTTCGAGGGCATCCAGGCCGCGAGCCCAGGCGTAATCGTCATAGTGACCGACGACTACGGCAACAAAGGCGGCGACGGAAAAGGCAAGTAGCCCTCGCGTGTCCAACCAATCCGGCAGCTGAGTTCAACAAACGCGGCTATGCCCATTAGCCGCGTTTGTCGAACTCACTGTGCGTGCGGGTTGGACACGCGTGTTCTCCGGGTTGGACACGCGGGGGTCAGTGGGACTGTGCGTAGGATTCCAGTGCGGCCAGTTGGGCTGGGTCGAGGCTCGCGCGGACCGCCTCCCGCGCCCGGGTCACGTGTACGAGGGTCACCTCCGTGGCCTCCAGTGACTCGCGCATCGCGGTCAGTGCTGCCTCGCGGACCAGTGCCGCGCAGTCCGCCGCCGAGTAGCCGTCCAGCGAGGCGGCCAGCTCGGCCAGGTCCACATCGGGAGCCAACGGCGTGTTCTTGGCCGCCGCCCGCAGGATTTCCGTTCGCGCCGCGGCGTCGGGCGGCGGCACGTACACCAGTCGCTCCAAGCGGCCGGGTCGTAGCAGCGCCGGGTCGATCAACTCCGGGCGGTTGGTCGCCCCCAGAACCACCACGTCACGCATCGGCTCGACGCCGTCCAGTTCGGTCAGCAGTGACGCGACCACGCGGTCCGCGACGCCTGAGTCGGACGACTGCCCCCGGCGCGGCGCGAGTGCGTCCACCTCGTCGAGGAACACCATGGCCGGCGACGCCTCGGCCGCGCGCCGGAACAGTTCACGCACTGCCCGCTCCGACTCGCCGACCCATTTGTCCATCAGTTCGGCGCCCTTGACCGCGATCACGTTCAACTGTCCCGTGCCGGCCAACGCTCGCACCAGGAACGTCTTCCCGCATCCCGGCGGCCCGTAGAGCAACACCCCGCGCGGCGGCTCGATCCCCAGCCGGGCAAAGGAGTCCGGGTACCGCAACGGCCACAGCACCGTCTCGGTCAGCGACTGCTTGACTTCGGCCATGTCACCGACGTCGGCGAGGGTCAACCCGCCGGTCTGCAGGTTGTCCGAAGTGGACAGAGAGGTCGGCCGGACCGTCTTCAACGCGGCCGTCAGGTCGGCGAAGGCGATCTTCGGCGCGGACCGGACGGCGGCGCGCACGGCCGCCTCCCGTCGCAACGCCACCAGGTCCGCGGCGACGAAACCGGGCGTCTGCGCGGCCAGCGCGCCGAAGTCCACATCGGACTCGACGGGCACGTCCCGCAGCAGCACCCGCAGCAACTCGGTGCGTGCCTTGGCATCCGGCAGCGGTAGTGACACCGAACGGTCGAACAGGTCGACCCCGCGCACCCGCGGATCGACCGCCTCCGGGTGGGCGGTCGTGCCCACGAGCGCGAAGCTCGGGTTGCGCACCGCCGCTCGCAGGGTGTCGATCACGACGGTCGCCAGCGGCGGCGGGTTGGTGGCCGGCAGCAACGCGTCCAGGTCGGTGATCAGCAGCACCGACGGCGTCTCGGCGACCGCCGACGCGATCGCGGCCGACAGCCGCGACGACGCCGCGCCCGGCTCCAGCGCGGCCAGCGTCGGTGCCGCGATCTCCACGACCGCCGCGTCGAGTGAGTGCGCGATCGACCGCACGAGCGTCGACTTGCCGACGCCCTCCGGCCCGGTCAGCAGCACACCGAGCTGCGCGGACGCGCCGAGTTGGGTCAGCAGCTCCGGCCGCCGGAACGCGAGGTCGAACCACTCCGTGAGCCGGGAGACCGCCTCGCCGGCGCCGATCAGGTCGGCTACGGGCGGTGGTGGTGCCGACGGCACGACCACCGGATCAATGGTCACCGGTTCGGGGGTCGCTGTTGCCACGGTCGTCCCACCCGGACCGGCGAGCGCCGCCGCGGCCGCCGCCTCGCCCGTGCGTGCGCCGTCCCGCCAGCCGACCACGGTGGACGGGTGCACGGCGACCGGCCCCGCCGGCTCGCTCGCGGTGATGGTCAGCAGCTCGTTGGTCCAGGTCATGCCAATCGCGCGGGACAGCTGGCCGCGTACGGCGAAGGCGTCCGAGCCGGGTGCCGGGGCCAGGTCCTGCGGCAGCAGCGACACCGAGTCGCCGACGGTGAGGATCTTCCCGATCAACGCCAGCCGCACGGTCTCCGGCGTCAGCGACGCGGACGCGAGGCGGGAACCGGCGATCGTCAACGTCCTGGCGGGTGACACCTCGGCGGGTGACACCACGACCTCGCTGCCCTCGGTGACGCCGACGTTCGACAGGGTCAGGTCGTCCAGCAGCGCCACGCCCGGCGGCCCGTCGCCGTCGGCGGCCAGCGCGGCGCTCACCCGGCTGCCGATCAGCCGGACACCCGCCCACGGCTCGAGCCCCAGCGCGTTGAGCACCTCCGGGTGCAACCGCACGACTCCGCGCCGCGCGTCGAGCGCCGATGGCGACAGCCGGACCGTCAGCGTGATCTCTGGCATGGAGCTAGACCCTACCGAGCGGAGCTTGCGGAGCGAGCCGGATCACCAGCGGAGCTTGCGGAGCGAGTCGTGTCACCAGCGGAGCTTGCGGAGCGAGCCGTGTCACCAGCGGAGCTTGCGGAGCGAGCCGGATCACTGGTCGTCACGAGTGCTCGGCCGCGACTGGTTGCGGCGCAAGCCCATCCGCCGCCAGGTCCGGCCCCGGCCCAGCGACCGCCGCATGCGTGGCGCGTCGGTCGGCAGCAGCACGCCGTGTGTACCGCCGTTGCGGCGTGGCCACACGGCCCGCGCGGCACCCGCGACCTGGCGGATCCGCGGCGGCCGCAGCCCGAGCCGGCGTCCGGCGCCGTGTGCCCGGCGGATCGCGCGGCGCTCCCGCGGCGGCACGTCCCACGCCTCCGGGTGCTTCGCGAGCCAGTGCTGGCGGCGCACCGCGTAGGGCACGTGCAGCAGGTACACCACCAGCACGCACGCCAGCGCCATCATCGGGTACGTGATCACCGCGGCCGCGAGCAGGCCGACCAGCACCAGGAGCGGCGCGACCGCCCGTGCCGGCACCCTGAACGTCTTCAGCGACAGCGTCGGGATGCGGCTGATCAGCAGCGCCGCGATGGCGACGGTCCACACCATGACCACCGCGTTGGAGTTCCACCAGCCGTCGTGGCCGATCTGCAGCGTCACGATCAGCGGCAGCAGCGCGGCCAGGCCACCGGCCGGCGCGGGCACGCCGACGAAGAACTCCTTGGCGTACAGCGGTTGCTCGGTGTCGTCGAGCAGCGTGTTGAACCGCGCGAGGCGCAGGATGATGCACACCGCGAAGACCAGCGTGATCACCCAGCCGACACGGTTGCCCTCGAACCGCCAGACGTAGAGCACGAGCGCCGGCGCGACGCCGAAGGAGATCGCGTCGGCGAGCGAGTCCAGCTCGGCGCCCATCTTGCTGGTCGCGTCGAGCAGGCGGGCGATGCGGCCGTCGAGGCTGTCGAGCACCGCGGCCACCGCGATCGCGGCGATCGCCGCCTCGAACTGCCCCGCCAGTGCGAACTGGACGGCTGACAGGCCCGCGCACATCGCGAGCACGGTGATCGCGTTCGGCAGTACCCGGACCCCGGGAGACGCGGCCAACTCAGGCCTCCGGCAGCTCGGCGAGCACGGTCTCGCCGCCGATGGTGCGTTGTCCCGGCTCGACGAGCACCCGCGAGCCGACCGGCACGTAGATGTCCACGCGTGACCCGAACCGGATCAGTCCATAGGTGTCGCCGAGGTCGACCTTGTCACCCTCCGCGACCTGGCACACGATCCGACGCGCGATCAGGCCGGCAATCTGCACGACCACGACCTCGGTGCCGTTCTCGGTGGTCAGCAGCAGGGAGTTGCGCTCGTTGTCCTCACTGGCCTTGTCCAGGTCGGCGGAGAGGAACTTGCCTGGCCGGTACACCGCGCGGGTGACCAGCCCGGCCACCGGCACGCGCTGTACGTGCACGTCGAACACGGACAGGAACACGCTGATCCGCAGCCGCTCGCCGCTGGGCAGCCCCAGCTCGGCCGGTGGCTCGGCGAGCACGACGTGGGACACGGCGCCGTCCGCGGCGGCCACCACCACCCCGGTGCGGCTCGGTGGGACGCGCTTGGGCTCGCGGAAGAACCAGCCGACCGCGCCGGCCAGCACGAAGCCGAGCACGCCGAGGCGGCGGGAGAAGCGGCGCAGGAGCAGCGCGAAGCCCGCGGCGCCGAGCGCGAACGGCCGCCCCGCCGGGTGCATCGGTGGCACGACGCTCCTGGTCAGCGCGATGATGTGGGCAAGCCGGCCCGTGTCGGAAGCTTTGGTGGGTTCGGTACTCAACCGGACATTCCTCGCAACTGGTGCGGTGTCAGTACACGCACCACGCTACGCCGGTTGCGGACAGTGACGCGGGGGACGGGGGTCGCACCCCCGGAAACACGCGGAGCGAGCTTGGTTCGCGTGTGCCGCGAACACAGCTCGCTCCGAGCGCGACCACCGGTCGTGCGCCCCCCGACGACGCGCACGTACCGACAGACTCCCCTGGGGGTAGGGGAAGTGTAGGTGTGTGCACTCGCGGCAGGCAATAGCCGAAAGTGTGAGGCTGACTACGGACGGTTGCGACTCGCGAGGCCCTGGACCAGCCGCAGCACCGCCAGCAGGACGACCGCGCCGATGGCCGCCACGCCCAGGCTCGGGAAGTCGAAGTCCCAGGTCTTCTCCTGGCCGGTGAACGCCCGGTACAGCAGACCGCCCAGCGCCGCGCCGACCACGCCGACGATGATGCTGACCAGGCAGCCCTGCCGGCGCCGGTTCCGCCCGCCGACCACGACGTTGGCCACCCAGCCGACGATGGCCCCGAACACGATCCACGCGATGAATCCCACGTCGTGAGCCTACGGGGATCAGCCCAGAACCAGCACGGTCACCGGATCACCCTCCGCGACCACGTCCACGTCCTCGGGGATCTCGATGAGGCAGTTGGACGACGCGAACGCGGCCAACAGGTGTGAGCCCGGGCCGCCGACCGGCGCCACGGCCTCCCCCTCGAGGAAGCCCCGCCGGTACTGCCGCCGCCCCAGGGGCGAACGCAGCTCGGCACCGGACCGCGCCTTCACCCGAGGGCGGTTGATCACCGCGTGCCCCATCGCCGCGAGCAGTGCCGGCCGCAGGAACAGCTCGAACGACAGCGCCGCGCTCACCGGGTTGCCCGGCAGCGTCACCACCGGCAGCCCCTGGAAGACCCCGCTGCCCTGGGGACCGCCCGGCTGCACGGCCACCCGCAGGAAGTCCACGCCCCGCCCGTCCAGCGAGTCCTTGACCACCTCGTACGCGCCGGCGCTCACCCCGCCGGAGGTGACCAGCACGTCCACCTTGTCCAGGTGCCCGGCGATGGTGTCGTGGAAGGCCCGCACGTCGTCCGGCACGAACCGCAGCACGGTCGCCTCGCCGCCGGTCTCCCGCACGGCCGTCGCCAGCAGCACGCTGTTCGACTCGTAGATCTGCCCGGGCCGCAGCGGCTCACCGGGCTCGACCAGTTCCGAGCCGGTGGACAGGACGAGCACCCGGACCGGCCGGTGCACCGGCAGCTCGGCGCGCCCGATCGCGGACGCGAGCCCGAGCTGCGGCGACCCGAGCACGGTGCCCGCACGCAGCACGGTCGCGCCCTCCGCCACGTCCTCGCCGGTCCGCCGGATGTGCGCGCCGGGTGCGGCCTGCGCCTTGATCGTCACCCGTTCGGTACCGCCGTCGGTGTCCTCGACCTTCACGATCGCGTCCGCACCCGGCGGTATCGGCGCGCCCGTCATGATCCGGTGCGCGGTGCCGGGTCGCAGCGGCACGACGTCCGTCCGGCCGGCCGGGATGTCCTCGGCGACGGGCAGCTCGACCACCGGGTCCGCCACGTCGACGGAGCGGACCGCGTAGCCGTCCATGGCCGAGTTGTCGAACGGCGGCAGCGACACCGGCGCCACCAGGTCGTCGCCGAGCACCAGTCCCACGCACTGCTCCAGCGGCAGCAGCGTGACCGGGGTCGCGGGGACCAACGCCCGGACCCTGGCGCGGTAGTCGTCTACGGAAATCGGTTTCGGCACGGTCCGCATCCTGCCCCCTCCCAAAACGTACATGCCAGACTGCACCTGACTCGTTACCGATCACGGAGGGCGACAGGTGCAGGTCCGCACTCGGCACACCCCGGCGTTCGGCGTCGCCCGGCTGTTGCTCGCGCCGGGCGAGGCGGTGCAGGCCGACTACGCGTCGATGATCGCGACCAGCTACGGCGTGGTGGTGGACGTGCGGCCACGCGGCGGGTCGAGATCGAAGGCGGCCCGGGCCGTGTTCACCGCGCCGGCCGAGGGCGGCTGGGTCGACGTCGCGCCCGCGCTGCCCGGCGACGTCTACACCCTGGAGCTGGACGGCGTGAACGGCTGGTGCGTGTCGAGGGGCTGCTGGCTCGCCGCCCCCGCGACCGTGCGCACCGACCCGCAGTGGGCCGGGTTCCGCAACCTCTTCGGCGCCGAGCACGGGTTCGTCGAGCACGTGTCCGGGGTAGGCGCGCTGGCCATCTCGGCCTGCGGCTCGCTCGACGTCGTGGCGCTCGGGCAGGGCGAGCTGATCACCGTCGACCCGGCGTACCTCCTGGCCTACAGCGAGCACACCCAGGCGCGGCTGCGCGCGGTCAGCCAGTCGGTCCACCAGTCCGTGCGGACGGGCGAGGGACTGCTGCTGGACTTCGCCGGACCTGGTCAGTTGCTGATTCAGACCCGCAACGCACGGGCCATGGCGGCCCTGCTGTCCGCGTCAGGTCACGGCCGATGACCGAAGACGTGAACCGGACGTTGGCCGTCCGCGTCGGACGTTAGGCTGTGCGACGAGCACTATCTGAAACAGGGCCGTATGTCGCTGGGGTGGGCGGAGCTGTCACGGCCCGTCGGCCGGACTTTCGAATCGTGCTCGGAGTCGACGACTGAATGGATGAGTAGTGGCGGAGGACCTCACCGGGCGTCGCCTGGGGCACTACCGGATCGACGGGGTGCTCGGCAAGGGCGGCATGAGCGTGATGTACCGCGCCACGGACATCCGGCTCGGCCGCAAGGTGGCGCTCAAGATCATCGCCGAGCACCTCACCGAGGACCCGGAGTTCCGCGAGCGGTTCGTCGACGAGGCCCGCAACACCTCCGCGATCGACCACGCGAACGTGGTGCCGCTGTACGACTTCGGTGAGGTCGACGGGCTGCTCTACATCGCCATGCGGCTGGTCGACGGCTCCGACCTGGCGTCGCTGATCAAGGACGGCCCGCTCCAGCCCGAACGCGCGCTCGCGCTGCTGACGCAGGTGGCCGAGGCGCTCGACAACCTGCACGAGCGCGGGCTCGTGCACCTGGACGTCAAGCCGGCGAACGTGCTGGTCACGAGCCGCGAGTCGACGGCGGAGCACGTGTACCTCGCGGACTTCGGCCTGACCCGCCGCGGCGCGACCGGCCACCGGACCAAGGGTGGCGACTTCCTCGGCTCACCCACCTACGCGGCGCCGGAGCACCTGCGTGGCGAGCCCGTCGACGCGCGCACCGACGCGTACTCGCTGGCCTGCGTGCTGTTCGCGTGCCTGTGCGGGCGACCGCCGTTCCAGGGCACGGTGCCCGGGGTCATCCAGGGGCACCTGAACCGGGACGTGCCGTCGCTCACCGCGCAGGCGCCGAACCTGCCGGCGGCTATAGACGACGTGATCCGCCGCGGGATGGCCAAGGTGCCCACCCAGCGGTACGCCAACTGCCGCGAGCTGCTCGCGGCGGCCAAGCAGGCGCTGTCCCAGCCGGTCCGCCGGCCGCCCGCCGTGCCGGTGGGCCCGCGGGCCGCCGCTCCGGCGCCCCCGTACCGGCCGCAGACCAGCACCCCGCCCGGCGGCTACCAGCGGCCCCCCGTGTCCTCAGCGGACCCCGTGCGGTTGCGGCCGCCGGTGCCAGCCGGGGCGAGCACGGCGTTCACGTCGTCCGACGGGGCGGCCGGCACGCGGTGGATCGCGCCGGTGATCGTGGGGATCGTCGCCATCGGGCTGATCGTGGGGGCGATCCTCCTGTTCTCCTCGTCGTCCGACGACCCGGGGACGGACAACAACCCCGGCGGTTCCGAGCAGACCACGACGACCACCACCACGAAGAAGTCCGTGCCGTCCATCAGGGTCGGCGACGACGACTCCGGCGGCTCCTCCTCGACATCCCGCTGACCTGCGTTTCTTGCACTCGGACGGGGAGAGTGCTAAACACGGTCTTGGCACTCGGGCGTTTGGAGTGCCAGTTGAGGTCGGGACGGTGAGGCCGGGGAACTCCCGGTCGTCCGTCGCGGGCACCGAGCCTGGCCAAGCAACGTACTTCCACAACGGAGGACTTACACCGCAATGGCCAAGTTGATCGCGTTCGACGAGGAGGCGCGCCGCGGGCTCGAGCGGGGACTGAACATCCTCGCCGACGCCGTCAAGGTGACGCTCGGTCCTCGGGGCCGTAATGTCGTGCTCGAGAAGAAGTGGGGCGCGCCCACCATCACCAACGATGGTGTGTCGATCGCCAAGGAGATCGAGCTCGAGGACCCGTGGGAGAAGATCGGGGCCGAGCTCGTCAAGGAAGTTGCCAAGAAGA
>NZ_JBJMIE010000018.1:0-6965 GCF_045807065.1 Actinophytocola sp.
CGACCGGGACGACCTCGGCACCGCCCTCAGCTCGCTCGGCACCGCGCTGACCGACGTGCAGAGCTTCATCGCGAACAACAAGGACCTCATCTCGTCCAACGTGCAGAAACTGACGGGCGTGACCCAGGCACTCGTCGACCAGCGGGGTGCCCTCGCGGAGGTCCTGGACGTGGCGCCACTGGCCATGTCGAACTTCCTGAACACCTACGACGCCGCCTCAGCCTCGTTCGCGATCCGCGGCAACCTCAACGAGCTGACCTACCCGCCGGTGCTCCTGCTGTGCCGCACGCTCAAGGCGGCCACGCCCACCCAGCTGCCGAAGACGATCAGCGACCTGTGCACGCAGCTGGCCCCGTACCTGGACGGCACGCTCAAGCTGCCGACCCCCGCGGAGGCGTTGCGGGCACTGGAGAACGGCCAGCTGCCGCCGCTGCCGATCCCACTCGTCGACCTGTCCGCCGCGACGACGGCAGGTGGCAGATGAAGCGGATCCTGTTGCTGGCTCTTGTTTTCGTCCTCGCCGGGTGCAGCAGCGCCGGCGGGTTCTCCGGCATGTACCAGCTGCCGCTGCCCGGCGGCGCGGACCTGGGCGACCACCCCTACCGCGTGGTCGCGCACTTCGGTGACGTGCTGGACCTCGTGCCCCACGCCGGGGTGAAGGTGCACGACGTCGCGGTGGGCCGGGTCGACCGGATCGAGCTGGCCCGCGACAACAGGACCGCGGTCGTGACGATGCTCGTGAACGGCGACGTGCGGCTGCCGGCCAACGCGGGTGCCGAACTGCGGCAGTCCTCGCTGCTGGGGGAGAAGTTCGTCGAGCTGCGCACGCCCGACACACCCGAGGGCACACTCCGCGACGGCGCGGTGATCCCGATCGACCGGACCAACCGCAACCCGGAGATCGAGGAGGTTCTCGGCGCGTTGTCGCTGCTGCTCAACGGTGGCGGCATCGCACAGCTGTCGACCATCGTCGACGAGGTGAACAGGGCGCTGGACGGCAACGAACCGGAGCTACGCGCCACGCTGTCCAACATCGACGACGTGGTGAAGGTGCTGGACGGCGAGAAGAACAACATCACGAAGGCGATCGACGCGTTGAGCCACCTGTCGACGAACCTCGTCGCGCAGACCGACAACATCAAGGTCGCGCTCGACCAGCTCGGGCCGGGGCTCGCGGTCGTGAACGAGCAGCGGGACCAGCTCGTGACCATGCTGAACGCGCTGGAGAACCTGTCGAACGTCGCGGTCGACGTGGTCGACCGCAGCCGCGACGACATCGCCGACGACCTCCGGCTGCTGGCCCCGACGCTCCAGCAGCTCGCCAAGGCCGGCACCGACCTGCCGAAGTCGTTGCAGTTCCTGGTGACCTACCCGTTCACCGACTACGCCCTCAACGACATCAAGGGCGACTACGTGAACGTGGACGTCACGTTCGACCTCGACCTGTCCGCGTTGCTGGACAACATCGAGAACGCGAGCACGCCGCTGATCCCGATCCCCGGCCTCAACCCGACGCCGACCCCGCAGTCGAACCCGAACGTGGAACCGCCGCTGCCGGTGCCCACACTGCCCGCCCCGCCGGAGTCGTCGTCACCGGGCGGGCTGCTCGGCCTGCTCGGCTCGCTACTGGGTGGTGGTCACTGATGTTGTTGCGCGTCACCAAGATCCGGCTGCTGGTGTTCGCGTTGATCGCGGTCGTCGGCATCATGTACGTCGGCGGCACCTACGCGGGGCTGGACCGGCTGTTCGGCGCGCGCGGCTACCGGGTGACCGTGCGGCTCGCCGACTCGGGCGGCATCTTCGCGAACGCCGAGGTGACCTACCGGGGCGTGGCCGTGGGCCGGGTCGAGCGGCTGGTCCTGTCCGACACCGGCGTCGACGTGATCCTCGACATCGAGGACGGCACACCCCAGATCCCCGCGTCCACGCTCGCGGTGGTGGCCAACCGGTCCGCGGTCGGCGAGCAGTACGTCGACCTGCAGCCACGTGACGACCGCGCCCCCTACCTCGTGGACGGCTCGGTGATCCCGGTGGCCCGGACCAGAACGCCGGCGGGGCCTGACGTTCTGCTGTCCAACCTGGACAGTCTGGTGACGAGCGTGCCGCAGGACTCGTTGCGCACCACCGTGGACGAGCTGTACGCGGCGTTCCAGAACTCGGGCCCGGCGCTGCGGGTGCTGCTGGACAGCGCGGGCAGGCTGACGTCGGCGGCGACCGCGCACCTGCCGCAGACGACGTCGTTGCTGGCGAACGGGCGCGTGGTGCTCGACACGCAGGCCGAGCAGTCGCAACAGATCCTGGACTACAGCTCGTCGCTGCGGTTGCTGGCGGAGCAGCTGAAGACGTCGAACCCGGACCTCCGCAAGCTGATCGACGTGACCCCGATGGTGGCCGTGCAGGTGGACGACCTCCTGCACGACTCCGGCCAGGACCTGGGCGTGGTCATCGCGAACCTGCTGACCACCATGCAGATCACGTCGACCCGCACCGGTTCGATCGAGGAGCTGCTGGTGGCGTTCCCGATGATCACCGCCACCGCCCCGGGCGCGAATCCGGACGGCACCGGCCACCTCGGCCTGGTGCTGACGTTCTTCGACCCGTTGTCCTGCACGAAGGGCTACGAGGGCACCCACCAGCGCGGCGCCGACGAGCTGACCGACGTGCCGGTGAACGAGCAGGCGTACTGCGCCGAACCACCCGGCAGCCCGATCGGGGTCCGCGGCTCCCAGAACGCCCCGTACGGCGGCAAACCGGTGGCGGTCCCGCCCTCCGCCGCGGCACCCCAGCCGCAGGTCCCCGGCCTGCCGGGCATTCTCTCCTGGCCGGGCGGCGCCCCGACCACCCTGTCGGGTTTGCTCGCCCTACCCGCCTAGCCACGGCGGCTACCCTGGGTCAGTGGCCTGGGACTACGCGCTGTGGGGCTCTTCGGCGGGTTCGCGGCCGCCACCGAGGCGCTCGCGCGCTCACCCCGAGCAGGTCCGGACGCCGACATCGCGCAGTCGATGCTGGTCGCGGAGCGGCTCCGGGCGCGGATAGCCGAACTCTCGGTGCCCACGATCGATCCACTCGACGAGGTGGCCGATGTCACCGGTCAGACCGCGTCGATCGGCGTGGCCGGTAAGCCTTGGCACGGGACCGTCCTGGACGTGCTGCTCCACGCCGCCGACGTCGCGGTCCGCGCCGCGAAGGCCAGCGGAGGCAACGCCGTGCGTGCCGCCGGTGGCCGGGGAGATCGTTAGCTACGCGCCGAGCTGCGTCCGGTTCGCTTCGCGTACCTGGTCGGCCAGCTCGGGGCACTCGACGATCGCCACACCGGCTGACGTCAGTTCCTCCGCGCCTTCGCCCACCACGAAGGTCGACGGCTCGCGGAGGGCGAAGACCACGCGGGGGATGCCGGCCTCGCGGATCAGCCGGCTGCACGACGCCGGGCGGGACTTGCGGCGGCTGCAGGGTTCCAGCGAGCTGTACATCGTCGCGGTGCGGAGGCGGGGGTCGTCCGGGGGGAGCTTGGCCAGTGCGGACTCCTCGGCGTGGACGAGGTCGTCCGTCTCGCGGGAGTAGCCCCACGCGATCGCCTCGCCGGCCGTGTCGACGATGACGGCGCCCACGCTGAACGCGGTCGTGGACGGGGGGCAGCGGTGGGACAGCTCGATGGCGCGGGTGAGCCAGTGGTGGTCGATCGCCTCGTCGCTCACCAGGTACCGGTGCAGCACCACGTTGCCGATCGTCGACACCGACGCCAGGACCGCGCGGGAGCGGGACGTGCGCGGGAACCGTCCGTCGTGGACGAACCGGGGGGCCGCGGAGTCGCCGACGAAGAACGGGGCCGTCACCAGCTGCAGCTCGTCCGCCAGGCCGGCCGTCAGGAACTCCGTCAGGACCCGGCCGCCGCCCTCGACCATCAGGCGTTCGACGCCGCGGTCGGCCAGGTCCTTGACGACCGCGTCGAGGGGGCCGTGCGTGATCAGGGCCGCGCCGTCCGCGCGGAAGGCCGCGTCGGCCGGCAGGTCCCGTGATGAGAGGATCACCTTCAGTGGCGTCGCCGGCTTCCCGGCCGCCTCCCGTGCCGCGCGGCGGGCCGGCGAGCGCACCGACAGGCGGGGGTTGTCCCGGCGGATCGTGTTCGCGCCGACCAGGATCGCGTCCACCCCGGCTCGTTCGGCGTCGACGCGGTCGAGGTCGGCGGCGTTGGACAGGACGAGCCGCTCGTCGGTGGCGTCGTCGAGGTAGCCGTCGAGGGAGATCGCACAGCTCAACAGGATGTACATGATCTCCCCTACTATCGCAGACATGTCCTTCACCGGTGAGATCAGCGCGACGTACCGGCCGGCGGCGACCCCTCCCGAGCTGAGTGGCCCGAACGTGAACACGAGGTTCCTGGCCACGGGCACGACGACCGGCGGCGACTTCGGGCTGTTCCAGTGGGACATGAACCCCGAGGCCGGCGGCCCCGCGGCGCACTACCACAAGACCTTCTCCGAGAGCTTCTACATCCTCGACGGCGCGGTCCGCCTGTTCGACGGCGCGAACTGGGTCACCGCGGTCAAGGGCGACTACCTGTACGTCCCGCCGAACGGCATCCACGCCTTCCGCAACGAGAGCGACGAGTTCGCCTCGATGCTGATCCTGTTCGCACCCGGCGCACCCCGCGAGAAGTACTTCACCGAGCTGGTCGAGATCCGGGAGACGGGCCGCCAGCTGAGCGACGAGGAGTACGCGGAGTTCCTCGCGAGCCACGACCAGTACATGGTCTAGCGCCCGCCGGCGGTCGCCGAAGTGGGTGCCCGCTCACCGACGACCGCCGAGCCGGGCCTGGTCAGCTGGCCGTGCGCCGGATCCGTCCCTCGTACAGCGCTTCGAGCTTGATGTTGCGTTCGTGCCCGCCCGGCACGTTGTTCGACACGTACACCGGCGGCTCGTAACCCGACTCCACCAGCAGCCGGACCGTCTCCGCGACCATCATCTGGACCAGCAGCCCGGCGGTCAGCGACGACACCCCGCCCACGGACGTCCCGTCCGGCAGCGGCAGCAGCGTGTCACCGAACGGCGCGCCGTTGTCGAGAGTGACGTCCGCGAGGTCCGACAGCCGCTTCCCGGACTCGTGCCGCGCCGGGACCTGGCTGCTGTGCTGCAACGACGTGATGGCGACCAGCTTGTGCCCGGCCGAGGTCACGACGTGCGCCATCTCCACCACCGAGGAGTTGACCCCGGAGCTGGAGGCGATCACGAACACGTCCTGGGGCGCGGGTGCGGCCAGCTCGTACAGCCGGGACACGACGTCCCCGCGCCGTTCGAGCATCGGGTCGGCGAGCACGGCCGGGTCCTCCCCGCCGAACTGCACCAGGTCCGTCAGCGCGATGCGGTTGGACGGCACGAGCCCACCGGCCCGGCCGGCGATCTCCAGGGCGGTGCCCTGCGAGTGCCCGGTGCCGAACGCCTGGATGACCCCGTTGTTCCGCACCGACTCCGCGAGCAGCGCGGCAGCGGGCGTCACATCGGTGCCGGCGATCGCGGTCAGCCGTTCGAGCAGGGCGGCAGAGGATGCGGCGGCGGACACGGTCATGGGGCCGTCACCGCCGCGACCGCAAACCGCACTACCTCCGCGATGATCTCGTCCAACGTGATCCTTCCCCGGTTGAGCGAGTAGTGGTGGACCATCTCGTTGACCGACGCGATCACCGCGAGGGCGGGCAACGTGAAGTCACGAGGCCGGGCCTCACCGCGCTGCACCGCACGGTCGGCCTCGGCGACCATGAAGTCCCACCAGCGCTTGCGCCACGCCATGCGGTGCTTCTCCACGGTGTTGCTGACCCCGATCATCTCGACGTAGGCGACGCGCGCCAGGCGCCCGTCGGCGGCCATGGTCTGGATGAACGTACGCACGGCCAACTCGAAGCGCTCCGCGAGCGCCGCGTCCCGCGCGTTCTCGAACGCGGCGTGCACCGCCCGGAACGAACGCTCGTTCGCCCGAGCGTGCAAGGCGATCAGCAGATCCTCCCGCGAATGGAACTCCTCGTAGAAGTTGCGCGTGGACACACCGGCATGCGTACACAACTTCTCGATCGACGCCGCCGCATACCCTTCGGTGCCGAACAACTGGAGCCCGGCCTCCATCAACCGTTCCCGCCGCTCGGCCCTGCGATCGGCCGCCGAGCGACCGCCATAGGTGCGCCGTGCCACCGTTTCGGTACGCGGCATGCGTTGGTCCTTCCCCGTCGCGAAAGCTGCGATGAGCAAGGTTACTGGCACGTGACCAGGCAAGACAACGAGGTCACCATCCCGACAAACGTGCAAATAGGCCGGTATCGTCCAGGCCCTTGGTGGGCGATGGCTTTGGGGGCATTTGGTCGGGTGGGGAGGGTAATGGGCGAATTTGTCTGGGCGGCGAAGGAGGCAACCCAAGCCAGGCCCGAGGCGGGGGGTGACGGAGGCCCCGAGTTCCATGGCCAGGGTGGTGGGGGCGGCTCGAGCCCTGCGGCCGAGGTATCTGAGGCGCCCGGCCCCGCGGCAAGTGGCGAAGGCGACCAAACCCACTGGCCGGAGTGGCTGAAGCGACCCGAGCCCCCTCGTCGAGTGGCAGAGAAGACCCGAGCCCCGGGGCAAGGTGACGGGAGCGACCCAAGCCCTGTGGCCAGCGCGGCGAACCGAACCAGCTGCCCGACCTGCCGAAGCTCCCCGACCTGCCGGCCGCGTGGTCAAGGTGGCGGAGGCGACCCAAGCTCCGTGGCCAAAGTGACGGAACTGGCCCCAGCGATGTGGCCAGCGGGGCGAAACCGAACCAGCTGCCTGAGTTGCCAAAGCTCCCCGACCTGCCGCCCCGTGGCCAGGGTGGCGGAAGCGTGGACCTCAGTGGCGTTCGGTGGTGGTGGCGGGGGCAAGGCAGGCAGGCGCCAGCCTGCCCCCGGAGGGGCCTGCCCAGGGCGGCGGAGGCTCGCGGGTCAAGGGTGACGGCCGCCAGGCCGTCA
>NZ_JBJMIE010000019.1:0-30890 GCF_045807065.1 Actinophytocola sp.
CAGAGGTGGACGCGTGCCTCGTTGCGGATCTCGACCGGCGCGGGCAGGTCGAGCTTCTCGGCACGGGCGAGGACCTCCACCAGCAGCTCGTTGCGTGCCAGGGCGGCGCGGAGCGCGTCGAGCTGCTCGTGCACCGGGAGCTGACCGAGGCGCATGTCAGGAGTGGCCCAGTTCCTCCGCCGGGTCGTCCACGGCCGTCAGCGGGCCCCGCCTGCGGGAGTGGCCCAGCTCGTCCGGGAAGACCCAGCGCTTGAACGCCCAGAACCGGAAGAACATCGCGAGCAGCATGCCGATGATCGAGCCGCTCGTGAAGTCCGCGAACTCCTGGACGAACCGCGACACGTGCGGCACCTCCAGGTTCAGCCAGTACCGCGAGACGTAGAGCGGCAGCGAGTTCAGCGCCACGCCGATGCCGCTGATCAGGAAGAACAGCGCCGCCTCGTGGCGGCGGTCGCGCCCGCCCCGCGTCCGGAACGACCACTCGCGGTTCAACACGTACGACACGATCGTGGCCACGATGATCGCGATGACCTTCGCGGTGACCGGCTTCTCCTCGAGGACCGTGAGTTTCAGCAGGTACCAGATGCCGTTGTCGATGACGAACGTCGTGCCGCCGACGATGGCGAACTTCAGCAGCTCACGGTGCTTGATGAGCACCTTGCGCAGGGGTTCCGGCACTCGGGAGAGCACCACCTCGACGACGGACACCTGCGTAGTCTACGGAGCGCGACGCGGCCAGGTGGCCTAAGCGGCCTCGTCGTCCTCGCGCAACCGGACCAAACGGGCACCGCGCCGGCCGACGCGGACCACGCGGGGCCGCGCGTCGGACTGCGGGAACACCCACTTCCGGAACGCCCACCAGCGGAAGACCATGGCCAGCAGCGTGCCCAGGATGATGCCGCTCATGAAGTCCGCCGCCTCCTGCGCCAGCAGGGTGACGTGGGGCACCTCGAGCATGAACACGTACCGCGACAGGAACAGCGGCGTCGAGTTGATCAGCACGCCGAGGCCGCTGATCAGGAAGAACAGCGCGGCCTCGTGGGGCCGCTCGCGCCCGCCGCGGGTGCGGAACGACCACTCCCGGTTGAGCACGTACGACACGATCGTGGCGATCGTGACCGCGATGCCCAGTGCGGTCACCGGGTTGTCGTTGAGGATCGTGAACTTGAGCCCGTAGTTCACGACGTTGGTCACGACGAAGCACACGATCCCGACGACCGCGAACTTGAGCAGCTCCTTGTGCTTGACGAGCCTGTCCCGCACCGGCTTGGGCAACCAGGCCAGCACGCGGTAGAGCAAGGTCATGGCGGCGGAGTCTAGCGACGCCCGACACCGATCCGATCATCAGCCGCCCAGGAGCCACCCCAGCAGGCCGCCCAGCAGCCCCGGGGACTCCTCCGGCGTGGTCGGCGGTTCCGTCGGCGGCGGCGTGGACGGGTGGTCGCGTCCCTGGTCGCCCGTGCCGGGGTCCGGTGTGGTTGTCGTGGTCGGTGGCGTGGTCGTCGTCGCAGGCGGGTTCGGCTCGGTCGGCACCGTCGGCTCGGTGGGCATGGTCGGCGTGCCGGGTGGCGTTGTCGTGCTCGGGGGAGTGGGCGGCGACCCAGGTTCACCCGGTTGTGTGGGTGGCGTTGGCTTGGTCGGCCAGAAGCAGTCCCAGACCGTCACCGATGTGCTGTCGGTCGCCGAACCGAGTGTCGCCGAGATGTGTACCTCTGTCGTGGCCAGTGACTTCTGCGACCACGAGTCCAGGTCGAGCTGGAGCGTGATCTTCAGCTTCTCGCCCGGGGCCAGCTCGGCGTTGGTCAGGCAGGAGGTGGCGCCGCTGACCGAGCAGGTCATCGTCTGGGTGGACGAGACGACCTCCCCCGGCTGGTCGACCGACAGCTTCACGGGCCGCGAGCTGGTGCCCGTGTTGGTGACCGTCACGTCCACGACCGGGCGGGTCCACCACCCGAGCAGGTCGGGCCAGGCGTTCTCGGCCGTCACCTTGACACCGTCCGTCACGGGTGCCGGCCGCACGTTCAGCTGCACGGTGAAACTGGTGTTCACGTTCACGCCCGCGGTCACGACGCCGGTGATCTTCCCGCCCTTGGCGTTGTCCGCGGCGATCAGCCGGAAGAGCAGCGTGACCGTCTCGTCCGGCGCGAGCCCCTGTTCACTCGTACAGGTGACGGTGCCGTGGCCGCCGGGGCAGTTCACCGTGCCGGCCCTCGGGCCGTCCAGCGACAGCAGCCGGTGTCCGGAGAGCTCGTCGACGGGGATCGCGCTGACCCCCTGCGGCAGGTTCAGCACGGCGGCGACCGGCTCGGACATCGAGCCGCCCGTGTTGCGGACGGTCAGGGGCAGGTCCACCGGCGCACCGTTCGCGTCCATCGAGAACGGCATGTTCGGCACGCTCGCCTCGAGCATCGCGGGCGTCGGTGCCGGCGGCTCGGGAGCGGGCTCGCTGGGTTGCGGTGCCGGCTCGGACGGTGACGGCGCGGGTTCGGACGGTGGTGGCGCGGATTCACTCGGCTCCGACGCGGGCGGTTCCTGGGCCGGCGGCTCCTGCTGTTGCGGTTGTTGCGGTGGGGGCGGGTTGCTCGTGGCCGGTGGCCGCTGCTCCTGGGTCGGCACCGGCGAGGCCTGGGGGATCGGCGGCCGCTCGCCCCCCGCGGTGAGCCCGATGGCGATCGCGGCGGCCAGCGCCACGCTCGACGCCGCCACGCCGAGGAACTGGCGCGGCACGGACGCGGCGGCACCCGCCGCCGAACCGGCCGCGCCAGTGGCGACCGCGACACCGGCCGCCGCGACCTGGGCGGCACCGGTCGTGGCGAGGTAGCCCAGGGCGCCGACACCCAGCACGATCGGCGCGACGAAGGCACGCATGGCGCCGTTGACGTCGGCCAGCTCGGCGGCGAGGGAGCGGCAGCGTTCGCAGGTGTCGAGGTGGGCCTCGACCTGGGCCTTCTCGCGTTTGGCGAGGCCGCCGCGGGTCCACGAGCCGAGCTTCGCCGCGGCCGCGCGACAGCTGCGGTCGGAGGTCTCGGCGAGGTGGACCTGCAGGTAGGCCTGCCGAAGGCCTTCGCGGGCGCGGTAGGCGAGCGCGGAGACGCCGTTGGGCGTCAGCCCGAGGATGGGGGCGACCTCCTGCGGCGACTGGCCCTCGATCTCGGTGTGCCACAGGACGGCCTGCCAGCGTTCCGGCAGGCGTTGGAACGCCTGCGCGGCCAGCGAGCGCTCCAGGTCGGCGACGGCGGGGTCGTCGAACTCCTGGCTGACCGCCGCCGCGGAGACGCCGGAGACCGTGGACACGTCGTCGGACAGCTCGAGCTTGCGCTCACGCCGCGTCTTGTCGTACGCGGTGTGGCGCAGTGCCGTAAGGAGGTAGGCACGGAAGGCTGAATCCGGCCCGCGCCCAGCACGGAGAGTATCCAAAACTTTCGCAAAAGATTCAGAGACGAGGTCGTCGGCCTCGGCGGGGGAACGGGCAAGTTGACGCGCGAGGTTGTACGCGGCGGCCACGTGCCGCTCGTACAGCGCCCCGTACGCGGACACGGTGCCCTTGCGGACGGCCTCGATCAGCTCGGCGTCACTCGGCCCCTCGACGTCGGCCGGAACAGTGGCCACAGTCCTCCCTCGCACTCGCGCGTCAGCCCCTGGGACCTCGGCTTTTGTTGGCCTGGACCCCTCCAGACGCACTCCCGCGCCTAGTGTGACGGATCGGTTGGGAACCGGCACACGCGCTCACCGGAATGGCCGTACCTCAAGCCCTCGGAAGAGAATTCGCTCGAATGGCGTCACGGTTACACCCGGCGTGCGTTTCTTCTCCGAACGCGATTGGCCGGAGGGACGGACGACAGTGACAGTACGTGAAGCTGATCCGCGCTCTCGTGGCGACGCGGACGGTACTGCTCACGAGCTGAGGGTGCTCCGGTCGCGCTGGCGCACGGCGAGCATCGCGGCCGGCTGGCGGTTCCCCAGCGACTGGGGTGTGCCGGAGGTGGACGCGGTGTGCCTGTCCGCGGTACGCCGCGGCGACCTGACCGGCGTCCTGTCCCAGCTGGGCCGGGCACGCGCCCAGGCAGGCGCCGGCCTGGACGAGACACTGACCGACCTGGCCGCCCTGCACGCGGTCCTGACCACGAACGCCCTCGACGGCCTCATCGCGACCGACCCCGACGCCGCGCCGACCCCCTTGGTCCGCGCCGCGGCCCTGGCCTGGGCGGAGGCGTCGTTCGGCGACCTGCGCTCGGCGGAGGCCACGGACAACCTGACCAACATGACCACGCAGGCGTACCTGCGGACGCGGCTGGGCGAGGTCTACCGCCAGTCCGCGCGCCTGGGCCTGCCGGCGGCCGAGACCCACGCCCTGCTGGTCGTGACCCTGGACCTGTCCACGGTCACGGGCTGGCCCCGCCTGATGGCGATGGTCCTGGTAGCCGACGCCCTACGCGAGATCTTCGACGGCGGCGAGAGCATCGCGTTACTGGGCCCGTCGGTGGCCGCGGTCCTCTCCGAACGCGACCCCGGCTTCGGCGACCGGGCACTGAGCGCGGGCTGGCTCATCACGGAACGGCTCAAGGTGGACCCCCAACTGGAGCCGTCCCGCCGCCCAGCCCTCCGCCTGGAACGACTTCCCGCCACACAGGAGGAGGCCCGCGACCTGCTGCAGTCGATCAGCCGGGCCTGAAGTCTCCTGTCCGGAGGCGGCCGTGACTCGCGTGTCCATCCCGCACACAAGCGCGAGTCCCGCATCCGGACAGGCCGAGTTGCGGTTTCGGCACCCGCGGGGGGTGCCGAAACCGCAGCCAAACCCCGCGTGTCCAACCAAACCGACCCGCGTGTCCAACCAAACCGACCTGCGAGTCCAACCAAAGTGACCCGCGTGTCCAACCAAACCGGCCGGTGAGCCTGGGGAGAATGGTCGAACTCAGCCGTCGCGGCCGTTGGACACGCCGGTTCTCGCCGTTGGACACGGGGGTTCTGAGCGTTGGACACGCGGGGGTGGGGGTGGGGTTTGTGCCGGTGCCGGGACTGTCGGTGCGTCGTGGTTTGCTCTTCGTGTGCGTGTGGACGCCCCTGTCGCCCCTTCCGCCCAGCATTGGCTTCGTGAGTCGCTGCGGCGGTTGTTCGCGCGCCCGCGGCTCGTCCTCGCGCTGTTCGCCGTGCCGGCCGGTGTCCTGGTCGCCGGGGTCGTCAGCTGGGCCATCGACTGGCGGCTGGGGGTCGACAGCACCGTCTACCGGTCCGGGGCCGTCGCTCTCCTGACCGGCGAACCCCTCTACGACAAGATGACCCTCAGCGCCGAGCCGTCCTGGGCGCGCCTCCCGTTCACCTACCCACCCACCGGCGCGCTCCTGTTCATCCCGCTCGCCCTCTTCGCCACCCAGATCTCCTGGGGTGTCCTCGGCGCGCTCTCCGTCCTCGCCCTCGCGCTCGTCGTCCGCGTCGCCGTCCAGAACCTGCCCACGCGCCCCGCCTGGATGACGCCCGCGCGCACCACCGTCGCCGTCACCGTCCTGGCGCTCGGGCTCGAACCGGTCTGGCGCACGCTCTTCCTCGGCCAGATCAACCTCATCCTGATGGCGCTGGTCGTCGTCGACGTGCTGGTGCTCAGGAACTCGCGCTTCGGCGGCGTGCTCGTCGGCGTCGCGGCCGCGGTCAAGCTCACGCCGCTGATCTTCGTGCCGCACCTGTGGCTGACCGGCCGCAGAAAAGACGCCGTCCAGGCCGTCGTCACGTTCGGGCTGCTCCAGCTGCTGATCTTCGCGATCATCCCGCACGACTTCCGGCGCTTCTGGAGCGTCGCGGTCACCAACCCCGAGCGCACCGGCCCCACCTTCTGGGCGGGCAACCAGTCACTCGACGGGCTGATTCTGCGTCTGTCCGACCTCGCCCCCTGGGCGCTCGGCGCCGCCATCGCCGTCGGCGCGGTGCTCGCCGTCCCTGCCGTCCTCCTCGTCCGCCGCTACCACCGCGCCGGCCAACCACTCACCGCGCTGCTGGTCACGGCGTTCTTCGGGCTACTGCTCAGCCCGGTCAGCTGGTCGCACCACTACGTCTGGGTCGTCCCGCTGGTCGTTCTACTGCTGTCCCGCCTGCCCGACCGATTACCCACCGGCTGGGCACGCGTCAGGGCGCTCTCCGGGATCGGCTCGGTCGTGCTGGTCTTCGCGAGCTGCGTGCTGCTGCTCATGCGCACGTCCGACCCCAACCGGCCGGCCGGCGAGAAGCCCGAGCTGGAGTGGACGCCGCCGGAGGTGCTGCTCGGCAGTGCATACCTGCTGGTGCCCCTGGTCGTGGGCGTCATAGTGCTGACCAGGATGCGCCGTAGGTAGGTTGCATTCGTGGACACTCGTACCGGCTTGCCGATCGTCGGCATGGTTGGCGGTGGGCAGCTCGCGCGCATGACCCACCAGGCGGCGATCGCGCTCGGCCAATCCCTGCACGTGCTCGCCGTGTCGCCAGACGACCCGGCCGCGCTCGTATCGCCGAACATCACGCTCGGCTCGCACACCGACCTGGACGCGCTGTCGGCGTTCGCCAAGGGCTGTGACGTGCTCACGTTCGACCACGAGCACGTGCCCGGCGAGCACCTGCGCAACCTCGTCGACCAGGGCGTGCACGTCCGGCCGGGTCCAGACGCGCTGCTGCACGCCCAGGACAAGCTCGTCATGCGCCGCAGGCTGGGCGACCTCGGTCTCCCGGTACCACCGTTCGCGCAGGTCCAGAGCGTGGCCGACGTCACCGCGTTCGCGGCCGAGCACGGCTGGCCGTGCGTGCTGAAGGCCGCGCGCGGCGGCTACGACGGCCGCGGCGTCTGGATGCTCAACGGTCCGGACAGCGCGGGTGAGCTGGTGCCGCGCCTGCTCGAGTGGGGCGCGCCCCTGCTCGTCGAGCAACGCGTGGCCATGCGCCGCGAGCTGGCGGCGCTGGTCGCGCGGTCGCCGTTCGGGCAGGGCGGGGTCTGGCCGGTGGTGGAGACCGTGCAGTCCAACGGCATCTGCGTCGAGGTCCTGGCCCCCGCACCGGACATGACCCCCGAGGCCGCCGAGGCCGCGCAGGACCTGGCCCTGCGGATCGCGGCGGAGCTGGACGTGGTCGGTGTGCTGGCGGTCGAACTGTTCGACACCGACCGCGGCCTGGTGATCAACGAGCTGGCCATGCGCCCGCACAACTCGGGGCACTGGACCATCGAGGGCGCCCGCACGTCGCAGTTCGAGCAGCACCTGCGGGCCGTGCTCGACTACCCGCTCGGCGCCACCGACGTCATGGCCCCGGCGGTAGTGATGGCGAACGTGCTCGGCGCGTCCGAGCCGCCGGGGATGAGCCCGGACGAGCGCCTGCACCACCTGCTGGCGCGGTTCCGCGACGCGCACGTGCACTACTACGGCAAGCAGGAACGGCCGGGCCGCAAGATCGGCCACGTGACGATGCTCGGCCAGTCGATGGCCGACGTGCGCGAACGGGCGAAGCTGGCCGCACACTGGCTGTCGGACGCGGTGTGGCTGGACGGATACGACATTCACGGCGGAAGCGAGCGACCCGTTGAACACAGGAGTTGAGTCTTGAGCCCGTTGGTCGGCGTGATCATGGGAAGCGACTCGGACTGGCCGGTCATGAAGGCCGCGGCCGAGGCGCTGACCGAGTTCGAGGTGCCGCACGAGGTGAGCGTCGTGTCGGCGCACCGCACCCCGCAGCGCATGCTCGACTACGCCCGCACGGCGGCCGACCGCGGCCTGCGCGTGATCATCGCGGGTGCCGGCGGCGCCGCGCACCTGCCGGGCATGGTCGCGTCCGCCACGACACTGCCGGTCGTCGGCGTCCCGGTGCCGCTGAAGTACCTGGACGGCCTGGACTCCCTGCTGTCGATCGTGCAGATGCCGGCGGGTATCCCGGTGGCGACGGTGTCCGTGGGCGGCGCCCGCAACGCGGGCCTGCTGGCGGTCCGCATGCTGTCGGTGGCCGACGAGAAGCTGCGCGACCGCCTGTCCCGCTTCGCTTCCGATCTAGAACAGCTAGTGCTTGAGAAGGACGCCGGTCTACGTGCCCGGCTTAACACTCCCGCCGATGCTAACGAGCGCTAACATCGGGAACGACGTCCCGGTCCAGGAAGGTGTGCGGCGATGTACGAGCTGAGCGAGGAGCACGAGGCGCTGCGTGAGGCTGTGCGCGCACTCGCGGAGAAGGAGATCGCGCCGTACGCCGCCGAGGTCGACGAGCAGGAGCGCTACCCGTCCGAGGCCCGCGACGCCCTGAACAAGGCCGGCTTCAACGCGGTGCACATCCCCGAGGCCTACGACGGCCAGGGCGCCGACGCGGTCGCGGCGTGCATCGTGATCGAGGAGGTCGCCCGCGTCGACGCGTCGGCGTCGCTGATCCCCGCGGTCAACAAGCTGGGCACGCAGCCGATCCTCCTGTCGGCGTCGGAGGAGCTGAAGAAGCTGGTCCTGCCGACGCTCGCGTCGGGCGAGGCGTCGGCGTCCTACGCCCTGTCCGAACGCGAGGCGGGCTCGGACACCGCGTCGATGCGCACCCGCGCCGTCCTCGAGGGCGACAAGTGGGTCCTGAACGGCACGAAGGCCTGGATCACGAACGCGGGCGAGTCGACGTGGTACACGGTCATGGCCGTGACGAACCCGAACGCGGAGAAGAAGGCCAACGGCATTTCCGCTTTCGTGGTCCACAAGGACGACCCGGGCTTCTCGGTAGGCCCGAAGGAACGAAAACTGGGCATCAAGGGCAGCCCCACCCGAGAAATCTACTTCGAGAACTGCGAAATCCCCGCGGACCGCATCATCGGCGAACCGGGCACCGGCCTGAAAACCGCGCTGCGCACCCTGGACCACACCCGCCCCACCATCGGCGCACAAGCACTGGGCATCGCCCAGGGCGCCCTGGACGCGGCAATCGCCTACGTCAAGGACCGCAAACAGTTCGGCAAGAGCATCGCCGACTTCCAGGGCGTCCAGTTCATGCTGGCCGACATGGGCATGAAGATCGAAGCGTCCCGCCACCTCGTCTACGCCTCAGCAGCAGCCACCGAACGCGGCGACAAGCGCGCCGGCTTCCTGGCCTCCGCGGCAAAAACCTTCGCCTCCGACACGGCAATGGAAGTAACCACCGACGCGGTCCAACTATTCGGCGGCGCCGGCTACACAAAGGACTTCCCAGTAGAACGCATGATGCGCGACGCCAAGATCACCCAGATCTATGAAGGCACTAACCAGATCCAGCGCATGGTGATGGCACGCGCCCTGCTCAGGGGCTAGATCAACGATCTTGACCGGGTGGCGGCCTCCGGTCGTTTCCATGATCAGGCCGCCTCCAGGCCGTCACCCGTGCCAGGCCGCTTCACGATGGTGAGTTGACCGGTTCCGTGACAGCCCGGCTTGCCTAAGACCGTCGCGCACGCACCTGATCTGTCTTCCGGCCTCTCCGGGGAAGGTGCAACTGCCTCTACTGTGGCCATTGTGGGTGCAGATGAGTCAGTGCTGTTGGTTCCGCTTCGTTCAAACGCGTCTACGTTGCTCGCGGGCGCGCCAATTGCCGCGATGAGGCGACGCCTCAAACTTGCCAGCCTGATCTTCGACGAGGTCCTGCTAGAGGCAGGCATGCTGAGGGTGTCGGCGGGCCCAGGTGGCGCATCCCGTTTCACTTCATACTCGGAGAACCTGGACTCCGTGCGATGGCAAACTCCAAAAGAGCGCAGTGTTGCGATGCAGTCTCGTTTCAGCGTGTCGATAGGCGACGAGGATATCCCTGGAGTGCCCGCTGCGCAGTTAAGGGAGTTCATCAACTCGGAGAGCTCCATCTCATGGGACGCAACTCTTCTGCCGTTCGCTAGAGAGTTTCCGACAGAATGCGGTTGGGTCCATTTTGTCAGGCCTGCGCCTCCGTCGGATGCGAAGCAGCTAGCGGATGAGTGGTCGAGAGTCGATAAGAAAAACAGCTCGTTGAAGAATGCGATTCCTGTCGATTTTGTAAGAAGTACAGTAATTGGATCTGCGAACAATGACTTGGCTTTGGCGGCCCTGTCGGGAATCTCCATGACGGCGGACTCGCTGCACCAGCAGGTCGTAGCCCAGCGGTTCAGGGATGGCTCTGGTTGGCAGTCGCGTGGCTTTGCGATGCCGATCCTTCTACCGAACATCCGAGATCTTCCATGGGAATCGATTGTTGAGATCAGAAAGAATAGGTATATGGCGCGTTTTCGTGCAGTGATGCGAGAGATCGAAGGGGAGGTGAGTGAGACTTACAAAGGTGGAGATGTTGAGGATTTTGTTCATCGTGTATTCGAGAGAAAGCAAGCCGTATTGCTTGGCGAAGTGGAAGGTTTGGGCGCGGGCATACGGAAAGCTGTTTACGGACTGCTTTTCGGGGGTTTGTCTGGAGTTGCGACCATGGGCATTGCCGGGATCGGTGGTTTGATTGCTGGTACAGTTGCGGGAACTGCAATTCAATCGGTTTTTGATGTCACAGGCAACGTCCGGCAACGACGAGCACGCGGATGGCTATCCGTGTACAACAAGCTTCGTGTCGCTGGCTGACATCGTCATGCTGCTTGCGACCCGTTTTCGTTTTCTGACTGGCCGAACACGGTGTCGATGGCCAGCCGGGCACGCTCGTGGCTTGACGGCACCAGGTGCGTGTAGACGCGCAGAGTGAACCCGGGGTCGGAGTGTCCGAGGTACGTCGCAAGCTCCTTGATCGACACGCCCTGCGCGAGCAGAGTCGAGGCGTAGAAGTGTCGTAGCGCGTGCATGCCATCGACCTGCTTGGCACGGGTCAGCTTGGCCCCGCGGAAGGCCCCTTCCCAAATTGTCTTGGTGAACAGGTCGCCGGAGTAGAGCCGTCCGTTTTCCCCTGCCGCGAGGAGCCGGACGGTCGTCGGGTCGCCGGTCGGTTTCCGCCAGGGGAGCGTGACGGCTGTCGCCGGATAGTCGGCGAGATGATCGCGGATCTCGGCGAGCACACCGGGTGACAGCGGCACCGTCCGCGTCTTGTTGCCCTTCGGGAGGGCGAACACCAACGTCCGGTCCACCGTGCGGAGCTGTCGCCGGACGTGCAACAGCATGGACCCCTCGTCGATGTCGTCCGGCGAGAGGCCAAGGATCTCGCCTTGCCGTAGGCCGAGCCCAGCCCCGATGACGACCGTGATCCGCCACCGCTCTTCCATGCCCTCACGGACAGCCTTGGCGCGTTCCTCCGGCCAGATGTCCTTGACTTCGACGGCCGGGCTGGTCGGCCGACGTATCGTCTTGGCCTTGCACGGGTTGTCGCGGATCAGCTTGTCGTCTACGGCCGAATCCATGACCCCCGTGACGACGCTGAACAGGACCACCTTGTAGTTGTCGGCCTGGTCCTGGATCTCGCCGAGCCAGTCCCGGATCGTGCTCGGCGTGATCTTCCCGATCGGGAGGTCGCCGAGGTGCGGAAGGATCTGGCTCCGCAGCCGACTACGCAGAATCTCGCGCGTGGCGGGGTCGTCGGACTGTCCCTTGATCCAGTTGTCGGCCTGGAGGCGGAACGTCACCCGAGCCGCCTTCGGGTCGATGTAGCGTCCTTCCCGCTTGTCGTTCTCGATGCCGATCAGGAAGTCTTCGGCCTGCTTCTTCTGCCGGTCCGGGAAGGACCTGGACCTTTCCAGGCCGTCCGGGTTGATGTACCGGACCCGGTATCGATCCCCCGTGCCGTGGAGTTCGGTCTTCTCCATCACCGGCTTGCCACGTGCGTTCAGCACGGGTCTACCGGTCTCCGGGTCCTTCTTCGGCCTGTACCAGCGGTCTTGGATGTGTGCCATGACGAGCCCCTTGTGATTGCCGAAAGGTTCAGGCCGCTGCGGTGGCCCAGGCGCGGACTGCTGCCGGGTCGTAGCGCAGGTGACGGCCGATCTTGCGTACGGGCGGACCTTCGCCACGCCATTTCCACTGGTAGAGGGTCTTGACCGGCACGCCGAGGTAGGCGGACACCTCATCGACCGTCCACAACGGATCAATCTTGCTTACGTTGCTCATCCCCGGATCCCCCCGTTCAAGCCGCTTGCGGTTGAGTTGCCGAAAGATCGGGCGGACTAGCCGCGAGTAGGGCCTTGTCGTACTCGGCTCTCCACTTGATCCGTTCGGCGATCGCGTGCATGAGCAGGTGGTCGCGTGGCGGAAGGCTTGGGTCGCCGGGCTGGACCTTCTGCCAGACCAGCCGAGACCGGTCCGGATCCTCCTTGGTGATGCCGACCGCCGCGAGCGATTCCAGGACGAATGCCTTCCGGTCGGCCCGGTGGTCGGCCAGCGTCTTGCCCGACCACTTCCGCGACACCAGCACCCGCCGACCGGGCAGGCCGAGCGTGGTCCGCCGGTGCGCCCGCCCCTTGCAGTGCCCCGGGTGGGTCCGTGAGTTGGCGCCCAAAGGCTCGATGCCGTAGAGCAGCCAGACCGCGCAGCGCGGCGAGCACGGGGTGACGCGCAACTCGTCGTGCAAACGGTCGTGGTGGACCCGCTGGCGGTCAGTGGCGGCCTCGATCACCTCACCGGTGGACTTGGTGAGGTACTTGGTCAGGTAGCCGATGTGCCGCCCGGCTTCCTCTGTGCCGCCGAGGATGCCCTTGGAGTGCACCTGCCTCCCGAACGAGACGACGTGCGCGGGCTCGTCCAGCTCGTCCACCGCGTCGGCCCAGGCGGTGAGTGGCGTGCGGGTGTCGGGGTCGACGAACCGTTCGCCGTCCCACACGGGCAGGTGGTCGCCGTCGTAGACCAGTTCGTCATGCTGGGGCCACCACACCTGGTGGTACGTGGCGGCGGTGACCTGCCGCAGGACTTCATGTGGCACCGAGCCACGCAGGGCCGCGTGCAGGTGTGGCGTGCACCGCTTCTGCGGTTCGACCGTGGCGAAGTACTGCACGTCCCAGCCGACGACGCGGCGGAGGTTCTGCCACCACCGGTCCACGAGCGCGGCGAAGTGGACCGCGTCCCGAGCGGCACGCCGGTAGTCGTAGGTCGATGGATCGACGGGGGTGCCGTCGTCGCGTACACGGCCGTAGCTGTCGAGGGTGAGCGTGACGAACATCGACGGCCGGAACCGCCCGGCGAACTCACGGCCCACGGTCCGCTTCTCCACGCGTCGACGAGGTAGCTCCGGTGCGTCTTGCCGCCGTTTCGTGGACCGTTTCGGCGACCGTTTCCCTGGCCCGTCCGGGTTGGGCAGACGACCGCGCACGCCGAGTTGCCGAAGTTCCTCGTCAACCGAGCGGATCTCGTCGCGCAGCTCGTCGGCCTCCACGGCCCCGGTCACCGCGGCTTGCTGGTAAGCCACTACGAGATCGGCGCGCAGCTCGAGCAGCGCCGTGTGATCGGCCGTGGGCTCGTCCGGGGTGAAGTCCGGCTCGTCGACCAGGTGCCAGCCTTCACGGCACTGGGCCATCCGCAGGGCCCGAGCCTTCCGTGCGCACGGCCCGCACTGCGACTCGATCGTTGAGCCGCAGGGGACCGGGACGTACCGGAGTTCCCCGGTGTCCAGGTCGCCGACCTCCATCGTGAACGGCCGGACGCACACACCGTGCTGCTCAGCGGTCGCCGCGATCACGTCGGCCGCGAGAGGCTGTTTCATCCGCTGTGCGCGGGTGCCTGTGGTCATCAGGCCACCTCCCGCTCGTGCTGCCCGTGCTCGCGGAGCAGGCTGACGAGGGTGTACAGCTCGTCGAGGGAGACGCCTTCCCGCTCGTCGAGGGCGAGGGGCACCAGGCCGCAGCACTCGTCGAAGGTGCCGCCGCCGTAGATGGTGATGGGGGTTCCGCCGGCGGTTCGGCCGATCACTTGGACCAGCAGGCGGTCGTCTGCGGTGTGTGTCCAGGTGGCCGTCAGCTCAGTCAGGGTGCAGGCCCAGACGAGTACGCCGCTGAGTCGGGACCACAGGTCGAGGCCGCCGGAGGGCTGGACCATGATCTCCCGCGTGGACGAGAAGTTCACCGATGCGGGGTTGGGCAGGTTCCGGCCGAGGACGTGTGACCGGTAGGCCTCGATCAACGTGTCGACGCCGGTTCGCTTGGTCAGGGCAGTCTTCATCGCAAGAGGTGTCCTTTCAAGACAGTGAGGGGTTAGGCAGCGCCACCGGGCACGTTGTTGCGCCGGTCGTTGTGGTGGCGGGGGAAGGGGTGGACCGTGCCGGGCTGACTCGGCGGAGTCGTGCCGGTGACGAACGCTTCGAGATCCTTGATGGTTTCGTCGGGTACCCAGCCGCCGCGTACGCGCAGGGGTTCGCGGATGCCTTCACCGAACAGGTAACCGACACCGGGTTCGCCCTCGCCGATCCGGTTGGCCCACGCGCCGCGTTCGTACGCCTGGTCACCGAGGACCATGCCGACGTGGGATTTGGTGGCCACGCGGAGGCTGATGCGGCGGGGGAACAGCTCCCGGACCGGGACGGTGTCCTTGGTGGGTTCCTGGACGTAGCCGCGCACGGTGCAGCCCAGCGCCCGCCCCTGGGTGGTCAGCAGCGCCACCCGCTCCGTGATGGCCTCCCGCAGCTTGCGGTCCCCGATGTAGCGGATCAACGCGCCGATCTCGTCGAACTCCACGATCTCCAGCGGGTGCTCCCGCGAGATCGGCACGGACCGCAGCCGCCCGGCGAACTCGGCCTTGCGCCGATCCATCACGCCGATGAGGTCATCCAGCAGCGCCAGCGCGTCTTTGCCGGTCACGGCGTAGCGGTGGAAGATCCGGCGGCCGTAGGCCAGCTCCATGCCCTTCGGGTCGATGCCGGACACCCGGACCAGGCCGTCACGGATGGCCGGAGCGATGGACACCAGCGGGCACCACATCTGCGCACCCTTGCCCGCACCAGTCACACCGGCATGCAGCGTGTGCGAGCCCTTGAGGGACTGGTGCCAGTCGACGCCGTAGTCGGTGCGCCCGCTCCACACCTTCGTAAGGTCCACGTCGGCGCCGGACACGTCGGCCAGGTCGGCGAGGTCGAGGCAGTGCACGGTGTCCGCGAGGAGGTTGCGCCGCTGGAAGTCGATCGACACGACGTTCGGCGACAGCTCCCGCACCTGGCACCGCGTGACCCCGCGAGCCACCGCGAGCGCGCGAGCGGCGTCGTCGAAGTCTTCGGGTTTCTGGCCGGGCACGAGCCGCACCCGAACCTCATCCCACGACGCTCCCGACCGCACCCGCAGCACCTTCGGCACCTGGTCCGCGCGCTGCTTGGGCTGGCGCCGGACCTTGTTGCGGCCCAACGGGTCCGCGGTGACCACGATCGGCCGGTCCGCATCCAGCACGGTCAGCCTACAGGCACGCAACCAGCCAGGCAGCCTCCGCGCGTACACGGCCCAGCGCTGCCACCACGACCGCAACCGCCGACCCGCCCAGGTCTCGAACGAGAGCCGGTGACGCCACCGCCACACCAGCAGTCCCAGGACGATGGCCGCGAGGAGGCCGGTGACGGGCAGCCAGCCCCACCACCACAGCCACGCGCCGAGGACGGTGCCGCCGAGGGTGGTGCGCCAGTGGGTCACTGCGGCTTTGCCTACGAGGTACACGGTCTTGACCAGCAGCCATACAGCCACGAGCACCATTGCGACCGTCGCCAGAGCTTCCAGAACCGCTGTCAGCGCCCGGCCGATCTTGTTCAACAGCCACACGACGACAGCGATCGCGCCACCGGTGAGCAGGAGCGTCCCGAGGGCTTGCGCGTTCATCGGTGCTCACCCCGCTTCTTCGGGGCGAACTCCAGGGCGAGCATGCCAGCGCACCGCGCACAGCGGGTCTCGCCGGGCAGCAGCCGAGCGAAACGACGACACCGAGCGCACCGCGTTCGGGTGACCCCCTCTGGCGCAGGCACACGGCATGGTTCTAACCTGTTCACTGTCTACCTCCGGGTGGACAGCGCAGGAGCGGAAAAGGTTGGCAGACCGAGAGATTCCGCTTCTGCGCCTACGGGATCAGCGACCCGCACCAAGACGTGCGCCATCGCCACACGACCCCGCGTGCGTTGTGTCTACTCAGGAATTAACTGTTGAACGTCTGCGTCTACTGTGGCCGCTCGTCCGGGTTCTCCTCGTCCTCGATGTCACCGGGCGACGGGGTGAACTGGGCCAGGTACTCGGCCAGCTCGTCATGCGGGCAGCCCGCGAACAACGCGAGGTTGCGCACAACCTTGGCGTCGATTTCGGCTATGCCGCGCGGGCTTTCGTTGAGGGCGTTGCGTGCCCACTGGATCATCGGGCGGAACTTGCCCCGACCCGCGCCGTCGTGGTCGAGCAGCGCCCGCAGGTCGATGTGCAACGTCAGACGGTCCAAGTGCAGACGTGCTCGCTGCAGCCCGCGCGCTACGACCGTGGCCGGATCGACCTCCAGGCCCACAGTCAGCTCCGTCAACCGGCACAGGGTGAGCTGACGCAGGCCGTGCTCGTAGGCCAAAAGGGTCCGGTCACCGATCTTCGACGGCAACCGCTTCACGAACTGTGCCCGTGACCAGCCCCGAGCCTCACGCACGCGCCGCAGCTCTTCACCCACCGCGCGGGTGATCGCGGTTTCCAGTGACTCGGCCTCTACTTCCGTCAGGGCAGTCACTCGTCATCACCGTCCGGGCCGAGCCGGTGCTCGATCTCCCGGGCCCGCCTGATCGCGAACGCCGCGTACTGCGACGCCTCCTGCCGGTTCGGCACGTCGACCTTCGCCGCCGCCGCGTAGACCTCCGCACTGTGCCGATGGAACGCCGCCCATTCCTCAGGGGCAGCGTCATGTGCTGGCCTGCGTCGCCACAACGCTTCGTGCGCCTCGAACACCGACGACGGCACCACGAGCTGACACCGACCCATCAGTACCCACCACCCGAGTCACCGTCATCTCCAGTCACTAGCAGATGCCTGGGCCCACGTTCCGGCGGCGCCGGTTCGCCGTCCGGGTCGATCTCGGCGGCCAGCTTCGCGGCCTCCCGCGCGAGCTCCCGGCAGAACTTCGCCAACACGAGCGTCCCGCCGGGGAACGACGGCAACTGGATCGCGAGGTTCACCGGATCCAGATAGATGACCAGCGCCGGTAGCTCCGGCGTGACCCGCATGAACGCGGCCGCCGCGTCATTGCCGGGCGAACACGACACGTTGAACGCCACTTCTCACAACTCCTTGCTTGGTGGTGGACCGATCCGGGCGGCCTCGACGACCGCGCGCCGGTCGAACTCCTCAGCGGCAACCGCAGCCGCGTGACGTGCCCAGAGCGGGATGGCCAGCTCTCCGGCCAGACCGCGCCATGCTTCGGCCACGTCGTGATAGGCCCGAGCAAGACGGCGGATCGCTGCCACGTCTCTTGGCTTGGCGCGTTGAGCCGCGAACAGCGCCGCCGTCTGCTCGGCATAGGCGGTGTTCCAGCGGGCGACCGCTTCCCGAGGCGCCCGCATGGTGATCACGCCGCCTTCGGCTCACGGGCCGGAGCCGCCTTGCGGGTCGCGCCGCCGGGCGCCTGCATGCCCTTGGCCCGGAAGCTGTGCGCGATCCGGCCCTTGTTGTTGGCGTAGGGCGTGATGGTCATCCCGGCGAACTCGACCGGCGGGAACGGGAACCCCGGCAGCTTCTCCGGCGGAACCGACTGGTGGTCAGCCGAGATCTTGACCTTGAACTCGGCACCGAACCGGGCCGCGTCCTCGTTGGCGTCCAGCGCGCGGACGATCCACACGAGCTGACCCGTCTCCTTGTCCCGTTCCTGCTGCTTGGGTGCGTTGGCGTCCGCGGAGAAGGCCATGGACGGCTCCACACCCAGCACAAACGCACCGAACGGGAACACCTCCCCGAACTCCACCGCGAACCGCGTGGGAACAACTGGCATCTGCATTACTCCAATGTCTGGGCTAGCCGAGCTAGCCAACCTGTACAAATCCGAGAGTAAGCCAGGCTGGCTAGACAAGTTAAGTAGAAGCCTGACGTGCCTAGCTCACTAGGTGGCCTAGACATCTCCCGGTAGCATGCATGCCTGCAAGTGGAGTGCATGCATGCCACAGCCGTGCGACTCATGAGGCGCATCGGAACCGTGAGCTACCGGAGGATGCGATGGCCCTGGACCCGGACGACCCGCGTCCGCCGTATGTGCAGGTTGCGAACGCTTTGCGTGCCGCAATCCTGACGAAGAAGTTCGCCGCTGGGGACAAGCTGCCGTCCCGTCAGGAACTGGCGAAGACGTACAACGTCGCGCCCATGACCATCCAGAACGCCCTACGCGAACTGCGCGAAGAAGGGCTGATCGTCTCGCGGCAGGGGAGCGGCGTGTTCGTGCGAGAGCGCACCGAACGCCCGGTCGGCCTCCGTCCGCACATCGAGCGGGCGTTCGAGGCCGAGGAAGTCACGATCGACTTCGCCGGGTTCTCCGGCGAGACCCTGCATGGAGCCATGCAGGAACCGCTGGACAAGATCCGCGTCGGCCGACTCCGCCCGAAGTCCATCGCCGTCCGCATCCTCATCCCGGACACCACAGCGCCGCTGGCGATTCCGTGCCGCGCGGACGACCTCGGCGACAGCCCAGAGTTCCGCGCACGCGCCACTCGGATCATGCACCGCTACGTCGGCGCGATCACCGACACCGTGAACGAGTTGGGCAGCCTGGGCCTAGTCGAGGAAGCCACCGCGAAAGTTCATGTGCACCACGCCGCACCACTGTTCAAGCTCTACATCATCAACGGCGAGGAAGCCTTCTTTGGCTTCTACCCCGTCCGCGAACACATTCTCACCCTCGGCGAAGAACCCCAGACCATCTACGACCTCATGGGCAAAGACGCCGTCCTGTTCCACCACTCCGCCAACGACGACGACACCTCCACCGGCTCCCAGTACGTCGATCAGGCCCGCACCTGGTTCGACAGCATGTGGAACACCGTCTCAACGGAGTTCACCCCATGACCCCACCCGTCGACGACTCCGAGACGCTGCGGCGAATCCTCGCCAACACCGAGGCCCTGCTACTCGACTTCGACGGCCCAATCTGCTCTGTGTTCGCGGGTATCCCCGCGTCTGTCGTCGCCGATCAACTCCGCGATGTCCTAATCCACGGCGGCCACCGCATCCCGGACGACGTCCAGGCCAGTACCGACCCGTTCGACGTCCTGTTCTACGCCGCCAAACTCGGCCCCGACGAAGCCCGCCTTTTAGAAGCAACCTTTCGCGCTCACGAGGTGGAAGCGGTGCAGTCGGCGGAGCCGACGCCATGTGTCCACGACCTAATCAAAACGTGGAAGGCAACCGGTCGATTGTTGGCCATTGTGAGCAACAACAGCATTGCTGCAATCGAGAGTTATCTCAACATTCATAACATTCGACACCTCGTCGACGTTGTTTCAGCTCGCGCTGGTGCGGACATTTCGCGGCTCAAACCTGACCCATGCTTAGTGCTCGCGGCGCTTCGGGAACTCAACATTCCAAAGGGGTCATGCTCGTTTGTTGGGGACTCTTCTACTGATGTCCAAGCAGCGAAAGCGGCCATGGTGCGTGCGATTGCGTACGCCAACAAGGCGGGGAAGATCGACAAACTGCTATCCGTCAATCCAAGTGTGGTCATTACCTCAATTTCAGTACTGTTGGCCGCTATCGATGATGGCGTCTGCGCGAATAGTGAATAGGTAGAGTTGCTATGGAGTCCTACGACTATACAGATGCGCCGATCGATACGGTCGCCGACGATCTTTTTGGACGACGACACACTGCACGACTACTGGCGGACCGCGTGCATCAGTCCATGAGAAGCGGAGGCAGAACCGTTGTTGCTCTCAGTGGTCCGTGGGGATCGGGTAAAACCTCTACGTTGAATTTGACCCGGGCGATTATCTCCGGCGAAAAGTCGGAATCTAGGATACTTGAGTTCCGGCCGTGGATCTACTCTGACTATTCGACTTTGCTAGGCGGATTTTTCTCCGTGATAGAGAACACTTTGCCAAAACGGCGCAGAAGGAAGGTGCGCAAGCAGATATCGAAATACCTGCAATTTATCGCACCTTTCGGAAAAGCTGTTCCAGGATTCGACGCCTCTGGTATCATCGATAAAGCTGCCACTGCAATTGGGTTAAGTCTGGTAGACCTTGATTCCGCCCGCGGGCGAGTCGAGAAGGAGTTATCTGCCATATCGTACCCAATAGTGGTCTTCATTGATGATATTGATCGGCTTCATCCCTCTGAACTCACTCTTGTATTCAAGTTAATTCGAGAGATTGCTAAGTTTCCGAACGTCACATACCTGCTCTCATTTGACTACAGGACGGTCGTCGATCTCTTGGCGAGCAGTGAACTAGCGATTAAGGATCGTTCGCGGGCTGTCGAGTACTTGGATAAAATTATGCAAGTGCGAGTCGACGTGCCTCCACTGCATGAAGAACATTTCGAGTCGGTGTTCGAACTCGGCATGAATGCGGTCCTTGCTGAGGAGCATGGGCGTATCGCGAAGAGTGAGATCACATCGCTCTATACGTATTTCAGACGCGACATGAACTATCGTCTTTCTACGCCGAGAGCGATTAAGAAGTTCTTTGCTCAGCTTATATCTTCTTACTCGCACCTAGTTGGAGAGGTAGATTTTCACGACCTCTTCGTTCTAACGTTCGTTCAGACCTTTGAACAAGCACTTTATGTCGAGATCCCCGCTCGCAGGACACGGTTGACAGGTGCACTCGGCTGGGACTATGAGCCCCAAATTGGTCGCGCCCGAGATGAACACGTGCAGTTTGCGCAAGCATTTATCAGCAAGTTCGCTTCCGGAGAAGATAATGAGTCTGTAAAACGCTTATTGTCGAGACTGTTCTCTCAGTTTTCCTCCGGGGCGGTGTCCCCGCACAGGGATATGTTATCGCTGGCGGTTGGTAAGCGGGTGGAGTCGCCTGACTACTTTGATCGGTACTTTCACCTCAATATCCCTCCGGGAGATGTTTCCGACAGGCAGACGCTTGCGGCGCTCGAAGGCGTACTGAGCAATGTGCGTGATACCCCCGGCGTCGCATGGTACAGGGAACAGATAGACCTCTTGCCGAGGCGAATCTTCGATAAGACTCGTGTGCTTTTGGTAAATATGAAGGTATCGAGCTTTCGATACCTTGTTGAGGAGGTGGCGGCGATCTATGAAGAGCTGCCTGACGATCGACAGTTCTTGGCCGGGTCATCTAAGGACATCGCCCAGTACCTCATCATCGACTGTCTGGAGAAGAGTTCACGCGGAGAAGCGAGTGATATTGCAGTGAACTTTCTGTTGACCTCGCACTGGAGGCTATGCCTTGAGGTCGCATCGACGGAAAGTCGGCACCAAGATGATGCCGAATGGCTGGAAGACCTCAAGCCATTCCTGTTGGAGAAAGTTCGAGATGAAATGAACAGAGCGGCTTTGGCGCCTGTTCAGCAAATGAAAGACGAAGACTTTCGTGTCATTTTTCGTTGGGCAGATCTAGTTGACAAGGGCGAGATTAAGGCTTGGCTATGGCAGCAGGTCGAAAGCGGTCGATGGTCGTTAATTCATCTACTTGCCAGGTTCGTCGGGAAGAAGCATGTGTATGTCGCGGGTGGCACTATTGAACAACTCGGAGAGCTTGATCAGAATGTAGTGTCCGAATATTTTGATATTGATCTAGTTGTTCGTCGCCTGGGGAGTGTGTTGGATGGCGTTCACAGAGATCTATATCGACTTGAGAACTTGCCGCCATCAACCCAGAATCAGATCGATTACGCGCTGACATTCTTTGCTGGTCTCGCCCGTAACCAGGATCGTGACAGCGGGGAGCCCGTAGAAGAAGTCGGCGATATGTAACACGTGGCGATCGAGGTGCCACGTCCTCCGTGCAGTCCACTTCTCTGTTTGTCCTGACTGTCGAATTTGGCTCTATGGGATCAAGGCGCGCCGCCGGTGGCGGCGCGCGGTGCCTGTTCCGTTGGCGACGTGGTCCGGCATCCATCGCGGCTCGGGCGGCTGCCGCTCCGCTCACGCCGCCCGGCCTGCGTGGCGCAGCCAACGGCCACGGGTCGGCGGCGCCACCACCGGCGGCGCAATGACCCACAGGGCAGCTCCCTCGGCCTCCATCGTCGAACGCCGGGCCGACGGCATCAAGAGCGCTCCGCGTCGCTGACGCGATGGACGCAAGCGCCCACTCTTGACACCGCCGACCCGGCGCACGAGACGGCCTGTACGAGGGAGCAGGGGGAGGTCTGGGCTGACCAAGATCAGGCCGTCTCCAGGCCGTCAGAGGTCGGGCAGGGCCGAGAACCGGCGAGAACTGTTGGCAAACGTTTGGGCAGCTCAGACCGCGTTTCGCAGGTCGATCGGCAGGTCGTGATCAACCGGGCGGAAGATCACCCAGATCTACGAGGGCACCAACCAGATCCAGCGCATGGTCATGGCAAGGGCCCTGCTCAAGGGCTAGATCAACAATCTTGAGCATGTGACTTGCGGTGACCGATTCGGTATCAGCCGTCCCCAGCCGTAGGCCACATCAAGCTTCATCGAGCTGCGGCAGCATGATGATGATTACAGCTAGTCAAATTTGATCACCATATGTTATGTCGCTCGCTTCGGTCCAGTAGCGGTAAAAAGCCTCTTGGACTTTCTGGGTGGCGCGACCTTTGATGGTGAGAAATACAGCGTCTGCTTGGCTTGCTTCGTCTGAAAAATCGCGGTAGTGCGGGAAAAAGACAGCCACTGTCTCACGATCTCCATCTTCGTTGTGCTGATAATTTGGATTATATATAGTGAGGCCGAACTGTGTTATCAATCGCTCCCTGGGTGAATTTCTGAACTTGACCAAGGAACGGCTCCTCGGGATTCTGGTCATAGAGCGGCGCATGTGATTCGCCCTGTCGATTGCGAGAGGGTCATTGGGTAGAAGGTATCGGTACTTTACCCCGCGTAGAACATTTTCACGAACAACGTGCGTGAAAATGCTGTTGTCACCTTCCCATCCTAAGTCGAATGCATATATCCAGACCTCATCGGCGGCGGCTTCTATCGCACACACGGAGCCTGCAGAAAGTAATGAGGAGCTCTGGCGCTGAAAACCTTCTGACATCGCGATGGACGATACTAGATGGAATAAGTCATTGCGCTCGTTTCCGCGCGCCGCCTTGAAGGCTAGAAATTGTGTTACAAACACGCCCCCTAGAAGGATTGCGAGCAGTAATGCTGCGATTAGATAGTCTTTGACTTTGATCAGATTAAGGAGCTGAGAAATAGTTATCAACGCTATGGCCAACAAAATCGGCAGGGCATAGCTCTCCGCGTTCTTGCTCCACGCCAGCCTCCTGGGCAATGTTCCTCCAAAGTATCGCTGTCAGGTCGCGTAGGGTCGAACGCGTATCTCCACGATCGTCGTTAACGCTGGTCCTGTTACTCGTCCATCGGAAGTGAACGGATAGAGAGACGCGAGCCAGACGCGCTGCAGCGTCTCGGGTAGATCAACAAGACTTGATCTTGAACTTTAACCTCGGCCTTGGCGGCAGCGGCCCCGGTTGATCATGGGTGCAGCCCTTGGTTGATCATTCGTCTTGCGACAGTACGAAGATCGAGACCAAGGGCTGCGGTGAGTAGTGTGCATGATCCTGGGCGGGACACCGCGTTGGGGGAGCTTGTCGGGTTCCGTGCGGGGGTATACGGGTGTGTGACGGCTCGGGCTGATGCGTTGTTCGAGTTGGCGGACGCGGTGCTCTGCGCTGACGGTCCGGTTCGCTCGTTGGTGGGGTTGTCGCTGGTGCCGGAGCACCGGCGTGGGCACGGCGCGTTGTATGACGGGATCAACCACGGCCGCCTCAACATCGCCTCGTTACGGAACCTTGTTGCCGCGCAAGGGTTACCGAGAGCAGAGGACGGGCGGATCAGGCTGGCGGTGGATGTGTCGCCGTGGCTGCGACCGGATGCCGGCACCAGCTCGGAGCGGTCGTTCTGCCATACCTACGGGCGTGGCAAGGATCAGCACTTGATGGTTCCGGGTTGGCCGTACTCGGTGGTGGCGGCGTTGGAGACCGGGCGCACGTCGTGGACGGCGTTGCTGGACGCGGTCCGCCTGCTGCCGGGTGCGGATGTCGCGGCGGTGACCACCGACCAGATCCGCGGCGTGGTCGAACGGCTCATCGCTGCTGGTCAGTGGCTACACGGTGACCCGGAGATCCTCGTGGTGCTGGATGCTGGCTACGACGCCCCGCGTATCGCGCATTTGCTGGCCGACCTGCCGGTCGAGGTTCTGGGCCGGATGCGCTCGGACCGGGTCCTCGCCCGACCCGCTGCGCCACGAGCGTCGGGGACAAACGGTCGGCCACCCAAGCACGGTGGTGAGTTCATCTTCGGTGACCCCGCCACCTGGGGCCCTGAGCAGGCCAAGACCACCACCGACACCCGTCTCTACGGCACGGCGACCGCGCAAGCATGGGACCGACTACACCCCCGGCTGACCCGGCGAGCGGCCTGGACCGACCATGAAGGGCCCCTACCGGTCATCGAAGGCACCGTCATCCGGCTCCAGGTTGATCATCTGCCCAGCGGCGGCGACCCGAAACCGGTCTGGCTGTGGTGCTCCACAGTGAACATGACTGAGGCGGATGTCGACCGCTGCTGGCAGACGTTCCTGCGCCGCTTCGACATCGAACACACCTTCCGGCTGTTCAAACAAACTCTCGGCTGGACCGTCCCCAAGCTGCGGGACCCGCACGCAGCCGACCGCTGGACCTGGCTGATGATCGTCGTGCACACCCAACTCCGCCTCGCCCGACCGCTGACCACCGATCTGAGACGGCCCTGGGAAAAGCCTCTCGATCCGGAGCGACTCACCCCCGCACGCGTCCGACGCGGGTTTCGCAACATCCACGCGAAGATCGCTTCTCCAGCCAGTGCACCGAAACCCACCCACCCAGGCCCCGGAAGACCAACCGGCTCCCCCAACCAGCACCCAGCCCCACGCCACAACGTCGGACGCATCCTGGCCACCGGCCAGGCATACCAGCGCCCCACCCACCACAAGAAGGGCACCAAACCACGACGCACAGGTTAAAGATCAAGTTGATCAGATGTTGATCTAGGTGCGCCTACTGTCAAGCAGCCTTCAAGTCATAATTCGTCCCAGGGCGACCGAAAACGGTGTCAGCTTGTCGTCTACCACCGAGTCATGACTCCACAGCGATGAACGCGACGAAGACCCGAGCAAGATCCGCCGTCTCCACGCCGTCACACATGGGTAGGGGTGGGAATCCGCGAGATACGTCGAGAGCTATTTGCGCAGGTCAGAGGATAACTGAGGTGGATGACGCTGAGGAGGCCTCTGTTCAGTAGGAAGATCACCCAGATCTAAAGAGGGCACCAACCAGATCCAGCGCATGGTCATGGCAAGGCCCTGATCAAGGGCTAGATCCACGATCTTGACCACCCCATCGGCTCTGATCGGTTCCTGATCGAGCGGCCTTCGCCCCGCTCTGGTGGTTCAACGGCGCCCAGATGTGCGCATGCAAGAGATTCCCGAGTCATGATTCGGGACATTGAACACCTGCGCGCCGAAGTCACGGTCGAAGGCGGCCGCTGGTCGGCTTGAACGACGCTGGGGAGGGGCGGACGGCTTCGTCAGCTTGACGCGGTGGTGATGAACTGGGCCAGCTGTCGCAGGGTACGGGCCTGCGCGATGGCCGCTCCATTCGTACTGCGACAGCGACAGCGACGGCGTAGCTCCGCGCTCAGGTCGGCCAGTAGTTCGCGGTCGTCGGTTGTCAGGTTGCCGCCTGAGGCCAGGGTTCGGGTTACCAGGGTGTGGACGTCCGCGGCCACGTCGTCCTTGGGTGGGGGGAGTAGGCCGTGGGACTGGCGGAACGCCAGGGCGTGCAGGGCGCCGTGGCGCTCGGCGCCGTACCAGTGGGTGGGGGCGTGGCACGGGTTCGGGTCTCGTCGGCTCGGGGTGCGTTCGCCGCGTGCCTTGGCGGACTTGCGTACCTTGGCGTATTCCGTGACGGCGTGTTTCCAGCGCTCTCGGCTGTCTACCAGCATGTCCAGCGCGCGGAGTAACGCTTCCTCGTCCTGGCGGTACCGGCCGGCCAGCTGCTCCAGGAAACTCAGGGTGGCGGCGAACCCCAGCGGCTTGTACCGCTGCACGCACGAGTGGAACGCCGACAACCGTCTCAGGTGGGGTAGGTCGGGGTTGCGTACCTTCCGCGCGTCAGCGGCGAAGCTCACGTCAGCACGTCCGTTGTTCGTTCTGCCTCACGGTGTTTGTCGAGCTTCGCCGGGTCCGCGTTCGTCACCTGCACCAGGCTGGCGCCCGCCGCCAGCACGGTGATCAGGCCGTCCATCACGCCGGTGGGCCAGTCCAGTGTGGACAGTACGCGGGACTCGGGAGTCAGGCCCAGGGTCTCGGCGCGGGCGGCGGCCGCTGACAGGACCGCGTCCACCGGGGTGCCCATGAAGCATGGTGTGTCGCCGGGAACCGGTGTCAGGGCAAGGAAATCGTCGCCGAACAGGCGGGCGTCGGCCAGGTAGTCGAGGGCGCCGGCGGGCACGTTGCCGCGTAGGTCGCGGCCCATGGGGTCCAGGGAGGCGACGGCCACGACATCGGCATCGGGGGCAGTGCCGCCGGGTGGGACGAACGCCACCGGCGACGGGCCCGACGTCACGACCTCCGCGCCGCACCACCACGCGCCCAACAGGACCGCCGCCGTCTGCCAGTGCGCCGGCAGCAGCACCGCGACCCGGTCGCCCGGCGTCACGTCCAGCTCCTCCACCAACCAGTTCGCCGTCTTCGCCGCCCAGTTGCGCATCGTCGCCACCGACAGTTCCACGCGCGTGTCGGCGGCGTCGTCGTAATGGGTGATCAGTGGACGTGCCGGCGCGCCGCGCAGCAGCTTCTCCGTGAGGCTCACGACCTAGCACGCTAGTCCACGCATGGCACACCCGGTTGGGTGATAGCCGCCGGTGCCGTTCCCTCATAACCGGCGCCCATGCCGGCCGGTTGTGGCGCCAGGGGGGTGAGCAGGCCCTTCACGAACGCCTGCACCTTCCCCACGTCCACGACGATGATGCTCTGCTGCCGGTCGTTGCGGGCGCCGACCGCCTCGACGGGGATCGTCACGAACCGCACGTCGCCCGAGGCCATGGTCTGGGCCAGGTTCACCAGGTCGAGGAAGTGCAGGCCGGCGTCCATGATGACGGTCTTGGACACCGCGTCCTGCAAGGCGTTCAGCTTCGCGGTGTTCGTCAGCAGGTCGCCCGTCAGCACCTTGCGCATGGCCGAGGACAGGAACACCTGCTGCCGCACGATCCGGTCCAGGTCGCCGCGCGGCAGGTTCTTGCGCTGCCGCACGAACGCCACCGCGTCGCCGCCGCGCACGGTCTGCACGCCCCTGCGGAACCGCGCGCCCGAGTCCGGGTCGCTCGTCGAGTGGTTCAGGCACACGTCCACGCCGTCGATGGCCTGTGTCAGCAGGTAGAACCCGTACAGGCTCACCTCGACGTAGTGGTCCACCCGCGCGCCGGTCAGCCCCTGCACCGCCTGGATCAGCGACGTGCGGCCCTCGTCGTCGGACTCGCGGTTGATCTTCGCGCGGTCCTTCTCGCCGCCGGCGACCAGCCGGTCCATCGACAGCGCCTTCGTGATGCCGTAGACGCCGTTGATCTTCTCGTCGCGGTTGCGTTCGGGCACGTGCACCGACGTGTCCCGCGGGATCGACACCGCCGACGCCCGGCTGCCGTCCCGCGGGATCCGCAGCAGGATCAGCGTGTCGGTGTTGGTCGTGTCGGTCGCCTCGGTGCGCAGCTCCCGCAGCACCCTCGCGGACAGCGGTTTCCCCTGCATGTCCGTGCGGCTGTCGTTGCCGACGACGAGGATGTCGTTGGCGCCGTCGTCGTCGTTCGGGCCGGCGGCCGGCATGTTCGGGGCCGACTGCGCCTCCGCCACCGCGTTCGTCGTGTTCTTGCTGTTGTCCAGTGCGTCGATCCGCAGGTACACCAGCGACAACGCGGCCAGCACGACCGCGGACACCAGGCCGGTGAGGACCCGTCCGGTGATCAACAGTGCGCGGCCTCGGCGGCGTCGCGGGCGCGCCGGGACGGCCGAGTCCTCGGCTTTCGGTTCTTCTTCCGCTGGCGTGGCGTCATCGGCGGCCACCGGTCACCTCCCCCTGCTGGCGCCTGGCACAAGGCTAACCGGTCGGCCCGACAAAACCCGCCTGATCAGGCTGGATCAACCCGCTTGGAGGATGTCCGCTAGTTCACACAGTTCAACCCGCTGGCGTTGACCTGCGGCGTGGGCTTGGGCGAACCGGACGACGGCGGCGTGGACGGCAACGTGGACGGCGTGCTCGGCTGCTGGGCCCGCAACCCGTTCGTGGGCGCGGTCGTCTCGTAGTTCGTCCCGACCACGAGCGTCAGGTGGTCGGCCGTGAGCGACCTGTCCTCGGTCAGGGTGAACTGGCTACCCAGCTCGCCGGCCAGGTACTCCGCGATGTTCCGCTCGCCGGACGGGTACCGGATGGTCGACGCCGACTGGATCTTCGGCGCGTCGCCGACGTCGCCGCCCTGGAAACCCTTGCCCATCACCGTCTGCCGCACCACCTTGGCGAGCCCCTTGGTGGTGGAGCCGTTGAGCACGTCCACGGTGATCATGCCGAGCGTCGGCCGGCCCTCCTCGCTCGACGGCGGGCCGGCGGCCGTGGTGGTGGTCGTGGTGGCGGTCTTCGAGCCGGGGACCGGCGAGCCCGCCGACGAGGTGTCCGGCCGGCCCGACTCGTCCGACGTGAGCGACGCCACGAACGCCGCCACCGCCGCGGGGTCGACCCGCAGCACGTCCGCGCCGCCGATCTTCGCCTCGCCCAGCGTCGGGATCGTGTAGAAGTCGATACCGCTCGCGTTCAGCCCGGACATCTGCGCCGCGAACGTCGACAGCTCCCAGCCGTTGGACAGGACCACCGACCGCTGCACGGCGCCGACCAGCTCACGCACCTTCGACGGGCTGGTCAGCATGTCCGCGGACAGCACCTTGTTGGCCATTGCGCCGAGGAACACCTGCTGCCGCACGATCCGGTCGAGGTCGCCGTTGGGCAGGCCGTGGCGCTGCCGCACGAACGCGAGCGCCTGCGCCCCGGACAGCGTCTGCCGGCCGGCCGGGAAGTCCGCACCGGACAGGTCGTCGTGCGTCGGCGCGTTCAGGCACACCTCCACGCCGCCGATGGCGTTGGTGACCTCGTAGAACGAGAGCAGGTTCACCTCGGCGTAGCGGTCGATGGTGACCGAGCTGCCGATCAGGTTCTGGATGGTCTCGATCAGGTTCTTGCGCCCGATGACCTTGGCTTGCTCGTCCAGCGACTTCTCGTCCGGCGCGGTGTTCGCCAGCTCCTCGCGGGCGTTGTTGTAGGCGTAGGCGAACGCGGAGTTGAGCCGGTGCTTGCCGAAGTCGCCCGCGAGCTGCACCCACGAGTCGCGGGGGAACGAGATCGCGATCGCACGCGTGCCGTCGACCGGGATGTGCACGAGGATCATCGTGTCCGTGTTGCGCTCGCCGTCGCTCTTGCCGCCGTGCAGCATGTCGAGGACCTCGCGAGGCAGGGGGTTGCCGAAGGCGTCGGTGCGGCTGTCCATGCCGACGAGCAGCATGTCGACGGCGCCGTCGAGCGGAACGCGCTGGTCCTCGACCTCGTGGGAGATCACGTCGGTCTTCGCGGTGTCCTCGTCGGCGTTACCGAACGTCCAGTAGCCGACACCCATCGCACCCACGACCGCGACGGACAGGAGCGTGGAGAGAGACCGGCCAGTCACGACCCCGGCCTTGCGTAAGCCGCTCAAGGACGCTCCTCCCACCCCCACGCCAATCCCCTCCCAGTAGGATACCGGGGCGACCTCGGGGCCCGGGGTGTTGTTATCAGTAAGGACGCAGTAGCGGCCGTCCGGGGTTGGCCTCCGGGTGAGGAATGGGAGCTCTATGCGCGTGCTCGTCACCGGCGGTGCCGGGTTCATCGGTTCGCACTTCGTCCGCAAGGCACTCGGTGGGGCGTACGCGTCACTCGCCGAAGCCGAGATCGTCGTGCTGGACAAGCTGACCTACGCCGGCAACGAGGCCAACCTGGCACCGGTGAAGGACGACCCCCGCCTGCGCTTCGTGCGGGGGGACATCTGCGACCCGACCGCGGTCTCACAGGTCATGGCCGGGATCGACCAGGTCGTGCACTTCGCCGCCGAGTCGCACGTCGACCGCTCGATCATGGGTGCCGCGGACTTCGTGATGACGAACGTCGTCGGCACGCAGACCCTGCTGCAGGGGGCCGTGGACGCGGGCGTCTCGAAGTTCGTGCACGTGTCGACCGACGAGGTGTACGGGTCGATCGAGTCGGGCTCGTGGCCGGAGACCCACCCGCTGGAGCCGAACTCGCCGTACTCGGCGTCGAAGGCGTCGTCCGACCTGCTCGCGCGGTCGTTCTACCGCACGCACGGGCTGCCGGTGTGCATCACCCGGTGCTCGAACAACTACGGTCCGTACCAGTTCCCGGAGAAGGTCATCCCGCTGTTCGTCACGAACCTGATGGACGGCAAGAAGGTCCCGCTGTACGGCGACGGCATGAACGTGCGCGACTGGCTGCACGTGGACGACCACTGCCACGGCATCGCGCTGGTCGCGGAGTCCGGGCGGCCCGGTGAGGTCTACAACATCGGCGGCGGCACGGAGCTGACGAACCTCGAGCTGACCCAGCGGCTGCTCAGGGCCTTCGGCGTCGGCGAGGAGATGGTCGAGCGCGTCGAGGACCGCAAGGCCCACGACCGCCGCTACTCCGTCGACATCACGAAGATCACCAACGAGCTGGGCTACCGGCCGCTGGTCTCGTTCGACGAGGGCCTGGCCGGCACCATCGAGTGGTACCGGTCGAACCGGTCGTGGTGGTAGCCGCTCAGGGACCGCGCGAAGCTGCGCTGATGCTGTCACTCCTGGTACCCGGTGGGCACGGCCTG
>NZ_JBJMIE010000020.1:0-3396 GCF_045807065.1 Actinophytocola sp.
CAGGTCGTCGAACACCTTCTCCAGCTCGATCGCGTTCTTCGAGCGGTCCTGCCGGATGACGTCGCCGGCCCTGATCGGGTCCTTCGTGGAACCGTCCGGAATGGACAGTTGGACGTACCGCTCGCCGAAGAGCGTCTTCGGCACCAGCAACGCGGTGACATCCTTGGGGATGCGCGAGAGCGTGTCCGGCTTCATGGCCAGCTCGACGTCCGCGCCGTCCTGGCCCGGGTTCACCGCCCGGACCGTGCCCACGACCACGCCGCGCGCCTTGACCTCGGAGGCCTTGTTGAGCTGGTTGCCGATCCGGTCCGTCTTCAGCGTGATGGTCACGTCGTCGGAGAACTTCTGCTGGTACACCGAGATGGCGAGCCATGCGAGCACGGCCATCACGACCAGGAACGCCACCCCCGCGGACCTACGCGCCAGCTTCCTCATCCGGCCACCTGCACCGTCGTGGTGGCGCCCCACAGGGCGAGGCTCAGGAACAGGTCGATCACGTTGACCGCGACCAGGGACGTGCGCACCGACCGGCCGACCGCCACACCCACCCCGGCCGGGCCACCGCTGGCGCGGAAGCCGTAGTAGCAGTGCGCCAGCACGACGACCACGCTGAACACCAGCACCTTGCCGAACGAGTACAGCACGTCGACCGGCGGTAAGAAGAGGTGGAAGTAGTGGTCGTAGGTGCCGGCGGACTGACCGAAGAACCAGATCGTGATCTGCCGCGACGCGATGTAGGAGGTCAGCAGGCCGATCGCGTACAGCGGGATGATCGCGACGAAGCCGGCGATGATCCGCGTGGTCACCAGGTACGGGATGCTCGGCACACCCATGACCTCCAGCGCGTCGATCTCCTCCGAGATCCGCATCGCGCCGAGCTGTGCGGTGAAGCCGCAGCCGACGGTGGCCGACAGCGCGATGCCGGCGACCAGCGGCGCGATCTCACGCGTGTTGAAGTAGGCCGAGATGAACCCGGCCAGCGCGGACGTGCCGACCTGGTTGAGCGCCGAGTACCCCTGCAGGCCGACGACGACGCCGGTGAACGCGGTCATGCCGACCATCACGCCGATCGTGCCGCCGATGACCGCGAGCGCACCGGAGCCGAAGCTGACCTCGGCCATCAGGCGCACGATCTCCTTGCCGTAGCGGCGGATCGCGCGGGGGATCCACGCGATCGCCTTCAGGAAGAAGAAGATCTGGTCGCCGAGGACGTCGAGGAACGTGAAGCGCCGGTCGACGGCGGCGATGAACCGGTTGTCGGCCTTGGGCCGCTCGTCCAGGAGCGCCATCTCACGCTCCCTTCGGCGGCACGAGCTGCAGGTACAGCGTCGTCAGGATGAGGTTGAGCAGGAACAGCAGCAGGAACGTGATCACCACGGACTGGTTGACCGCGTCCCCGACGCCCTTCGGGCCGCGGCCGGGGTTGAGGCCGCGGTAGGAGGCGACCACCCCGGCGACGAAGCCGAAGATCACCGCCTTGATCTCGGAGATCCACAGGTCCGGCAGCTGCGCCAGCGCGGAGAAGCTCGCCAGGTACGCGCCGGGCGTGCCGCCCTGCATGACCACGTTGAAGAAGTAGCCGCCGAGCACGCCGACCACGGACACGAGCCCGTTGAGGAACGCGGCCACGCCCATCGCGGCGAGCACGCGCGGCACGATGAGCCGCTGGACGGGGTTGACGCCCAGCACCTCCATCGCGTCGATCTCCTCGCGGATGGTGCGGGAGCCGAGGTCCGCGCACATGGCCGAGCCCCCAGCACCCGCGATGAGCAGGGCCGTCACGACCGGGCTGGCCTGCTGGATGATCGCGAGCACGCTGGCCGCGCCGGTGAACGACTGCGCGCCGATCTGCTGGGTCAGCGAGCCGAGGTGCAGTGCGATGACCGCGCCGAACGGGATCGCCACGAGCGCCGCCGGCAACAGCGAGACGCTCGCGATGAACCAGAACTGCCCGACGAACTCACGGAACTGGAACGGCCGCTTGAACGTGCAGCGGATGACGTCCAGACCCAACGCGTAGAGCCGACCGGTCTGCCGCATCGCCGCGGCCCCCGGAAAACCTTGCCTCATACTCACGCCGACCCCTCGCAGGCACCCTGTCGCCGCTCGCGGTCGCCCTGCGCCCGATGATTCGCTCCGCAAGCTCCACTCATAAGCCTGGTGCCCCGATTTGGTATCTCTGCCGGTCCTCGGCGTCCAGGCTGGAGAGGATGCCCCGCCGGGCGCCCGGCGGCAACGTGTGCATGATCCGCATGACGCGGTCCTTGCGGCGGCGCACGGCCTCGCGGTACGGCAGCCCGGGCGTCGGCTGGAGCTGTGGGACGACACCGCGGACGTCCTCGGTCGAGCCGTCGTGGTGGCCGGCCTCGGCGTGCGCCTGCTCCATGGCCATCGTGGCGTCGTCCTTCTCTTCCGACATGCCGATCGGGCCGATGCGCGACCCGTTGAGGAACTGTTTGACGGCCGGCTCCTCGCTGGTGAGCAGGACCTCGCGGGGACCGAACATGACCAGCTCGCGGCGGAACAGCATGCCGATGTTGTCCGGGACCGTGCGGGCGAGGTTGATGTTGTGCGAGACGATCAGGATCGTGGCGTCGACCTGCGCGTTCAGGTCGATGAGGAGCTGGGAGATGTAGCTGGTGCGCACCGGGTCGAGGCCGGAGTCCGGCTCGTCGACCAGGATGATCTGCGGGTCGAGGACGAGCGCGCGGGCGAGGCCGGCGCGTTTGCGCATGCCACCGGATATCTCGCCGGGGAGCTTCTTCTCCGCACCGGCGAGGCCGACCATCTCCATCTTGCCCAAGACGATGTCCCTGATCTCGCCTTCGCTTTTCCTGGTGTGCTCCCGCAGCGGGAACGCGATGTTGTCATACAGGTTCATCGAGCCGAACAGGGCACCGTCCTGAAACAGGACGCCGAACAGTTTTCGGGTCTCGTAGAGTTGGTGTTCGGAGCAACGCACCAGGTCAACGCCGTTGATGAGGATCCGACCGGTGTTCGGCTTCAACAGGCCAATCAGACATTTCAGGAAGACGGATTTCCCGGTGCCGGAGGGGCCCAGCATGACGCTGACCTCGCCCGCCGGCAGCGTGAGCGTCACGTCGTGCCAGATGCGCTGTCTACCGAAAGACTTCGAGAGATTTTCCACGACGACCTCAACTCCCAAAGGGCACCTCCGTTGGTGTCGAGGCCGTGCTTATCTACTGGCGAGTACGCTAACGAGCCGCGTCTCACCCAGCAAGATTCATTCAGTTTTTCGCACTCTGCTGACAATGTGAAAACGGGATTTTCTCTTTGGTTGAGCAAAACGCCGTCCACTACGCCGTTCGGTCTACTCCGATGCGCGGAACGGCATTTTCATGATCCATCATACGGCGGCAGAGAAGATCGAGAAGG
>NZ_JBJMIE010000021.1:0-2648 GCF_045807065.1 Actinophytocola sp.
CATCGACGTGGTCGAAGGCCACGGCACCGGTACCAACCTGGGCGACCCCATCGAGGCGCAGGCGCTGCTGGCCACCTACGGCGCGGACCGGCCGGCCGACCGTCCACTGTGGCTCGGTTCCATCAAGTCCAACATGGGGCACGCTATCGCGGCCGCCGGTGTCGGTGGCGTGATCAAGATGGTGCAGGCCATCCGCCACGGCCTGCTGCCCAGGACGTTGCACGTGGACGAGCCGACCCCGCAGGTGGACTGGTCGTCGGGCGGTGTCCGGCTGCTCACCGAGCCGCGCGACTGGCCGGCGACCGAGGGGCCGCGCCGCGCGGGCATCTCGTCGTTCGGCGTCACCGGCACCAACGTGCACGTCATCATCGAGCAGGCCCCGGAGGAAGCCCCGCGGGACGCCGAGCGTCCCGCGGCTCAGGGGCTGCCGGCCGTGCCGTGGCTGCTGGCCGCGCGGTCCGCGGACGGTGTGCGCGGGCAGGCCGCGCGGCTCGCCGCCCACCTGGCCGCGCGGCCCGAGCTGGACCCGGCGGACGTCGCCCACTCGCTGGCCACCACCAGGGCCGCGCTGGAGCACCGCGCGGTCGTCCTCGGCGCGGACCGGACCGAGCTGCTCGACGGGCTGGCCGCCCTGGCCGAGGGCAGGACCGCGCCCGGCGTCGTCACCGGCACCAGCCGGCAGGCCGGCAGGAGTGCCTGGCTGTTCACCGGCCAGGGCGCGCAACGCCTCGGCATGGGCCGCCGGCTGCACGCCACCTTCCCCGAGTTCGCCGCCGCGTTCGACGCGGTGACCGCCGAGCTGGACCGGCACCTGCCGCGCCCCCTCACCGACGTCGTCTGGGGGAGCGACGCGGCGGCCCTGGAACAGACCCAGTTCACGCAGCCGGCCCTGTTCGCCGTCGAGGTCGCCCTGTTCCGCCTGTTCGAGTCCTGGGGTGTCCGCCCGGACCACGTGGCCGGCCACTCCATCGGCGAGCTGGCCGCCGCCCACGTCGCCGACGTGCTCTCCCTGGCCGACGCCGCGGCACTGGTCGCCGCCCGCGGCAGGCTGATGCAGGCGCTGCCGGCCGGCGGCGCGATGGTCGCGATCCAGGCCACCGAGGCCGAGGTCGTCCCGCTGCTCACCGACGACGTCGGCATCGCCGCCGTCAACGCCCCGAACGCCGTCGTGGTCTCCGGCCCCGAACAGTCCGTCGTGGACCTCGCCGCCCAGTTCACCAGGACCAGGCGGCTCGCCGTCAGCCACGCGTTCCACTCCGGGCTCATGGACCCCATGCTCGACGACTTCCGCGCGGTCGCCGCCGGCCTCACCTACGCCGCCCCCGCGATCCCGCTCGTGTCCACGGTCACCGGCCAGCCGATCACCGAGGTCACCGCCGACTACTGGGTGCGGCAGGTCCGCGGCGCGGTCCGGTTCGCCGACGCCGTCACCACCCTGGCCGGCCTCGGCGTCACCCGCTACCTGGAGGTCGGTCCCGACGCCGTCCTCACCGGCATGGCCGGCCAGACCCTCGACACCCCCGCCGCGCTGATCCCCGCGCAGCGCGCGAACCGCGACGAGACCGATGCGGTCCTCGAGGCCCTCGCCGGTCTGCACGTCACCGGCGCCGGCCCCGACTGGGCCGCGATCCTCCCCGGCACGCGGGTCGACCTGCCCACCTACGCGTTCTCCCACCAGCGTTTCTGGCTCAAGCCCGGCGCGAACTCGCGCGACGCCACCGGACTGGGCCTGGTCCCGGTCACGCACAACATGCTGAGCGCCCTGGTCACCCTGCCGGAGTCCGACGAGGTCGTCCTCACCGGCCGGCTCTCCCTGCGCACCCACCCCTGGCTCATCGGCCACACCCTGCTCGGCCGCGTCATCGTGCCGGGCACCGGCTACGTCGAGATGGCCATCGAGGCCGGCAACCAGGTCGGGTGCGACTACCTCGAGGAGATGGTCCTGGAGACGCCGCTGGTCGTGCCCGACGACGGCGGCTGCAACGTCCGCTTCGTCGTCGCCCCACCCGACCAGGCCGGCTACCGCCGCTTCACCGTCTACTCGCGATTCGACGACGCCCCGGCCGAATGGGGCTGGACCCGCAACGCCTCCGGCGCACTCGCCAACACGGCGACCATGCCGCGCCCGACCGTGCCGCAGGAGCGGGCCGAGATGCCCGAGTGGCCGCCCGCGGGCGCACAGCCGATCGAGCTGGGCGACCTGTACGACCGGTTCCTGAAGGAGGGCTACACCTTCGGCCCGCACTTCCGCGGGCTGCGGCACTCCTGGACGCTGAACGAGGAGCTGTACTCCGAGGTCTGGCTGCCCGAGCAGTACGCCGAGGAGACCAAGGAGTTCAACCTCCACCCGGCGCTGCTCGACGCGGCCATGCACGTGCTGATCCTCGGCGCCTCCGAGTACCTCGACGACGTCAGCGTCGCGGTCGGGTTCGCCTGGTCCGGCGTGCACCTGTACGCGACGGGCGCGACCGCGCTGCGGGTGCGGATGATCTCGACCGACGAGTCGGCCGTGGAGATCCTCCTCGCCGACCAGCACGGCCGCCCCGTGGCCCACGTCCGCGCGATGGCCGGCCGCGCCATGTCCCACGAGCAGGCCGACGCCGCCTACCACCGCGGCGTGGACGCCCTCCTCGGCGTCAGCTGGACCC
>NZ_JBJMIE010000022.1:0-12812 GCF_045807065.1 Actinophytocola sp.
CCGCGACCCGGCGCCGCCGCTGGCGGTGGCGCGGCGACCGCTCCCGCTGGCTGCGCCGGCTCGTCGCACTGGCCGTGGTGGCCCTGCTCGTGGTCGCCGGAGTCGTGTTCTGGCCCCAGCTGACCGGGCTGTGGGAGGAACTCCGCGACCGGCTGTCGACCCCGGCCGCGGTGCACCCGGTGAGCACCACGGCGAACGCGGAGGTGCCCGGTCACCCCGCCACCGCGGCCACGGACGGGCTGTCCAACCGGTACTGGGGTGCTCCCGCCGTCGGCGACTCGGTCGAGTTCACCTTCGCCGGCCCGTTCCGGCTCCTCTCGGTCGTCGTGCACACCGGCGCCTCGGCCGAGGAGCAGGGCTTCGCCACCGAGGCCCGGCCGACCGTGTTCGACATGGTCGTCACCACCGAGGACGGCACCACCCGGACCGTGCCCGTGAACCTCGCGGACGAGCCGGGATCGCAGCGCAGCGACACCGGGATCAGCGACGTCACGAAGATCCGGCTCGTCATCCGCGCCGCCGCCGGGCTGGCGCCCGGCCGGCACATCGCACTCGGTGAGGTGGAGTTCTTCAGACGGCCGTGAAGAAGTCTGGACCCGCGGTGAAGAATCCGTGAAGCGGCCGCGAGAAGACTTGTTGACGCGAACCCAACAACCCTGGGGAGAGGGAAAGTGGTGCGACAGCGAGTTCGGGTGGCCGTCGAGGCGGCGGACCACCTCAGCATGGCCGGCCTCACGAGCTATCTCGACGGTCGGGAGGAGGTCGCGCTGGTGGCGGGGGAGCGGCGGGCCGAGGCCGACGTCGTGGTGGTGGCGGCGGGCAGGCTCACCAGGGAGGGGATCGCGGGCCTGCGCGCGGCGGCGGCCGACGCGCCCGTCCCGGTGGTGCTGGTGCTGGACGAGATCGGCGACGTGGACGTGCTCACGATCGTGGAGTGCCGTGTCGTGGCGGTCCTGCCCCGAACGGCCGCGACGGGCGACCGGGTGCTGCGCGGTGTCCTGGCCGCGGCCAACGGCGGCGGTGTCCTGCCCCCGAACCTGGTGGCCGAGCTGATGGAACACCTGCGCCGCCTACGCCGGGAGCTGGTGAGCCCCACCACCGACGGCCGCCTGAACGCCCGCGAGCTCGACGTCCTGCGCCTCATGGCCGACGGGATGGACACCGCGGAGATCGCCGTGCGGCTGTCCTACTCGGAGCGCACGGTCAAGAACGTCTTCTACGGCCTCACCAACAGGCTGCACCTGCGCAACCGCCCGCACGCGGTGGCCTACGCACTGCGGAAGGGCATGATCTGACCGCCCCTACACGCTCCACGAGGAGGTCATGGCGTGACCCATCCGTTGCCTCGCGCGGCGGATGTCCCACGCAGCACCCAGTCGTTGGTAGAGGGCGACGGCCCGGGCGTGCGCCGCCCCGGCCTCGGCCACCCGGTCGGCGCGGTGGAGCAGGACGGCGTGATCCTCGACGGTCTGGGCGAGTTCGTAGGTCCGGCCCGCCGACTCGTAGTGCGCCACGATCTCGGCCAGGCCGTCCACGTCGCCGTCCAGCAGGCAGCGGCAGCGGCGGGCCGCGGCGGCCGCCCGGGCCGGCGCGGCCTCCTGGGCCGCCTCCAGTTCGCACGCCACCACCGCGGCGTGGGCGGTCACCGTGTCGCCGTGGTCGAGGGCCAGCCGGACCAGGTCGGGCAGCCACTGGTGCCGCAGCATCATCAGCGCCTGCTTGGTGACGAGGGTCGTGCCCAGCACCGCGATCGCGCCGGCCAGGTCTCCTCGGCGCCAGGCCGCGGTCGCCTGTGCCGCGAGGAGGAAGTCGCAGTTCTCGCGGTCCGCCGCGCTCGCCATCGGGAGGTGGTGGCCGGCGTCCAGGTGCCGGTTCAGGCTCGCCTCGTCGTCGCGGTGGGCGGCGACCAGGGCCGCCACGCCGTGCATCAGCAGCCGCGCGCCGCCACCCTCCCGCAGGCCGAACCCGGTGAACTCGGGGTCGCACAGCACCGTGTCGATCTGGGCGAGCGTCTCGTCCCACCGGCCGAGCCAGAAGTAGTGGACGGCACCCGCGATGTGCACGCCCGCCGCCGGGTGGCTGCTGCCCGCGATGGACAGCGCCCGGTCGAGGTCCCTGGTCGCCTCGTCGAGCCGGTCCAGGCACTGCAGCGTGAACATCCGGTTGTCGAGCAGCACCAGCCGCAGGTCGGTCAGGCTGAGGTCGGTGCCGACGACACCCATCGCCTGGTCCAGGTAGCCGAGCGCCGAGCCGTAGTCCCGCCGCGCCGCGTCGATCTGCCACAGGATCTCCAGCGCCTGCCCTACCGCGTACCGGTCGTTCGCCCGCTCACCCAGCTCGACGGCCTGCCGCGCGGTGTCGGCGGCGGCCTCCAGCTCGCCGATGCCCGACCGCTGCACCAGCGCGAGCAGCGAGAGGAACCGGGCCCGCCACACGTCCGGCAGCACCGGGTCGGCGAGTGCCTCCTCCACCGCCACGAGCGCCTCCTCCGCGCGGGAGGCCCGGTAGGGCACGTAGGCCAGCACCCACCGCAGCTCGGCGATCAGGTCGGGGTCGGTCAGCGACGGCAGGGCCGCGCGCGCGGTCCGCTCGGCGTCGCGGTCCCGGCCGATCCGGAACAGCACGCTGGCGAGGTGCGCTCGGGAGGCGGCGCGCACGCCGTCGGCGCAGTCCTCGGTATCGGCCACGCGTACCAGCAGCTCCACCGCGACCAGCGGGGCGCGGTAGGTCAGCACCGGGGTGGCGGAGACGAGCCAGTCGTTGACCCACGGCCCGGCCTTCCCGTCGGCCGCGAGCAGCTGCCGGGCCACGGTCTCCACGGGCGCGCCGGCGTCGGCGAGCGCCTTGGCCGCCTGGTGGTGCAACGCGTCCCGGATGGCCACCGCCATGCTCTGGTACAGCGCCTGCCGGATCACCGGGTGGCGGAAGACGAGCCGGGTGCCCTCGGCCCGCAGCACGCCCGCCGCGATCGCCTCGTCGAACGACGGCACGAGGTCCGACACGGGCCGGCCGAGCACGACCGACAGGCCCTCGACCGCGACGCCGTCGCAGAGCAGCGCGGCCGCGCGCAGGACGTCGCGCGTGGTGTCGGTGAGGTAGCCGAGCCGGCCGGTGACCGCGGACACCAACGACCCCGGCGCCCGGTCGACCCACTCGCGGTCGACCTCGGCCGTCCCGTCGACCGCGATCGCCCCGTCGCGCAGCAACGAGTCCGCGATCTCCCTGACGTACAAGGGGTTCCCGGTCGCCCGCGCGGTGACCGCGCGCAGGTGCGGGCCGGGCGGGGCGCCGACGAGGTCGTCCACCAGGCCGGCCACGTCCGGTTCGGCCAGCGGCCCGAGGTCGAGCACCACGCCGCCGTGGGCACGCACGTCGCCACGCAGCCGGTCGACCTCGGTGCGGTGGGGGACCGGCCGGGTCGCGCCGACCAGCAGCAGCGGGCGGCGGCGCGTCTCCGCGGCCAGCCGGTGCCACACCAGCATGCTGGCCTCGTCGGACCAGTGCAGGTCGTCCAGCGCCAGCACCAGCGGGCCGTCCGCGCACAGGGTCTTGACGAGCGTGACCACCTGGTCGATCGCGCCGATCACCGGGTCCCCGCCCGCGAGGACCGCCCGGCCCGGCCGGTCGTGCAGCGCGGTCGCGAGGGCGGCGCGGCGCGAGTCGGGCGAGTCCGTGTCCACGCCGAGCGCGTCGAGCACGAGCCGCAGGGGGAACCGCTGGCCCAGCTCGTCCGCCACGGCGTGCCCGAGCTGGCAGCCGGCCCGCTCCGCCGCCGCGAGCGCGGCCGCGACCAACGCCGACTTGCCGATGCCCAGCTCGCCCTCGACCCACAGGGACCCGCCGCGCCCGGCGGCGGCGTCGGCCACCAGGGCGTGCACCCGGGTCAGCTCGGCGTCGCGCCCGACGAGCGCCGGCACGACGCGTGCGGGTGCGGCGTGCTGCCGGACCGGGACGAGCACCGGGTCACCGGCGAGGATCTGGTCGTGCAGCCGCCGCAGCGCCGGGCTCGGCTCGATGCCCAGCTCGTCGATCAGCACCTGCCGCGCTTCCCGGTACGCCGCAAGGGCTTCCGCGTTGCGCCCCCAGCGGTGCAGCGCCAGCATCAGCAGCTCGCGCGGCCGCTCCCGCAGGGGGTGCTCCCGCACGAGCGCGCCGAGGTCGGCGACCACCTCGGTGTGCCGCCTGGCCGCGATCCCGGCCTCGGCCCGCAGCTCCTCGGTCGCGGCCCGCAGCTCGCCGAGCCGGGCCCGCTCCGCCTCCGCGAAGGGCCCACCCACCCCGGAGAGCGCCTGGCCGTGCCACAGCGCGAGCGCGTCGTCGAGCAGCCGGCGTGCCCCGTGCGCGTCGCCGCCGGCGAGCAGCCCGTCCGCCTGCCCCCGCAACCGCGCGAACTCGGCGACGTCGACCCGGTCGACCTGCAGCCGGTACCCCGAGCCGGCGGAGGTGAGCAGCCGCGGCGCCACGCCCCGGACACGGTCCGGCTCGAGCGACTTGCGCAGCGTCGAGACATAGGTGTGCAGGCTCCCGGCGGCGGTGTTGGGCGCGCCGTCACCCCACACCCCGTCGATCAGCTCGGCCCGCGACACCACCGAGTTCTGCCGCGCCGCCAGAATGGCGAACACGGCCCGCGGCCGCGACGAGCCGAGTGCCACCTCCCGTTCACCGGAGAAGGCGCGTACCGGACCAAGGAGCTCGACTCGAAGCTCCGGAACCATGTTGTCTCTCCCAGTGGCCGTCCTGTCCAGGGCTGACACCGCGGCATGGGCGCGTGATACGGCCGCAATCCCAGACTGCCACAACCACCCGCCGTTCGGCGGCCACCAACCGGGTCTTGTCCTGAGCCAAAACGGTTACGGTGATTCCTGGCCCGCCTCCCCGGAATTTTCCGGTATGCATTTCTGGCGGATGTCCGGATTCACGTATTCAGTTCACGTTGAATCGATATTCGGTCCACTGTGGACCGCGGTCACGAGTCGGCGATGCGCACCATCAGCCTGGCGGCGAGACCGAGCAGGTCCTGCTCGGTCTCGCTCAGCGTGTCGGCCATCGCGGCGGCCAGCCAGCGTTCCCGTTGCTCGCTGTAGGTGCGCAGTGCCTCCAGCCCGCGGGTGCTGATCTCCACCAGCACCCGCCGGCCGTCGGTGGGGTCGGGGCGGCGGGTGACGAAGCCGTCGCGGTCCAGGGCGGCCAGTACGCGGGTCAGCGACTGGGGGTGGATCTGCTCCGCGTCCGCCAGCGCCGTCGGGGTGTGGGTACCCGCGCGGTACAGGCGGCGGAGTACCGCCAGCTCCAGGCCGGTCGGGCCGCCGCGTTCGCGTGCGGCCCGCATCCGCCAGCTCAGCCTGCCCACGCCCTCGCGGACGAGTCGCGAGAGTTCGGCCAGGTCCTGCTCGGAGCGCATGTGGTGAATCTAGTGCCCCGCACTCCGGACGAGCCGGGCATAGTGCCCGTCGGCGGCGAGCAGTTCCGCGTGGGTGCCGCGCTCGACGATCCGGCCGTGGTCGAGCACCACGATCTGGTCGGCCCTCGTCACCGTGGACAGCCGGTGGGCGATGGTGATGGTGGTCCGGTGCGCGGCCAGGCGGTCCAGCTCCGCCTGCACCGACCGCTCGGTCCGGTTGTCCAGCGCGCTGGTGGCCTCGTCGAGGATCAGGATCGGCGGGTTGCGCAGCAGGATCCTGGCGATCGCCAGGCGCTGCCGCTCACCGCCGGAGAACCGGTAGCCGCGCTGGCCCACGATCGTGTCGTACCCGTCGTCGAGCCCGACGACGGTGTCGTGGATGTGCGCCGCACGGGCCGCCGCCTCGATCTCCTCGTCGGTCGCGGCCGGCTTGGCGAAGCGCAGGTTCTCCCGGACGCTGGCGTGGAACAGGTAGGTCTCCTGCGAGACCACGCCCACGGCGGCGGCCAGCGAGTCCAGCGTCACGTCCCGGACGTCGACGCCGTCGACCAGCACCGCGCCCTCGGTCGTGTCGTACAGCCTCGCCACCAGGTAGGCGAGCGTCGTCTTGCCCGAGCCGGTGGCGCCGACCAGCGCGGTCGTGGTGCCGGCGGGGATCTCCAGGTCGACGTCCCGCAGCGTCCAGCTGTCCTCGTACCGGAACGACACCCCCGCGAGCCGCACCGTCCCGCGCTGCACCTCCAGCTCCTTCGCGTCCGGCCGGTCCGCGATCTCCACCGGCAGGTCGAGCACCTCGAAGATCCGCGCGAACAGGGCGGTCGAGGTGGCGAACTCCTGGCCGACCGACTGCACCGCGGTGGCCGGGCCGACCAGCCGGTTGAGCATGCTGGTGAACGCGACGACCGTGCCGATGCTGGTCGGGCTGGCGCCGTAGGCGAGCGCCAGCCCGGCGACCCAGTACACCAGCGCGGGCACGGCGGTGAGGGCACTGCGCCGGGACGCCATCTGCCACCGCCCGGCGAGCGCCGCCTCCCGCGCCACGCGGGAGATCTCCCGCGACTCGGCGGCGAAGCGGTCCCGCAGCACGGCCGCGTTCCCGGTCGTCTTCGTCAGCAGGACGCCGGCCACCGACAGGGACTCCTCGACCAGCGTGGTCAGCCGCGCGAGCCGGCGCTGGCGGCTGCCGGCGAGCGCCCTGCGCCTGCGCCCGAGCCGCAGGGTCATCAGCAGGAAGAGCGGCACGATGACGAGGCCGAGGATCGCCAGCTGCCAGTCCAGCACGAACAGCGCCACCGCGATGGCCAGTGTGGTGAGTCCGTTCTGCACCACCGAGCTGACCGTCGTGTTGACGACGTTGTCCACGCCGCCGACGTCGTTGAAGACCCGGGAGAGCACCTCGCCCGTCCGGGTCCGGGTGAAGAAGGCGAGCGGCATGCGCTGCAGGTGCCCGTACACCGCCACGCGCAGGTCGTTCATCACCAGCTGGCCGACGGTGTTGGCCACCGCGGTCGTCGCCACGCTCAGCGCGCCGCTGCCCAGTGACGAGACGAGCATCCCCATCGCCAGCAGGCTCAGCAGCACCGTGTCCCGCTGCGGCAGCGCGGTGTCCAGGATCTCCCGCAGGAACAGCGGTGCCGCCACACCGAGCCCGGCCTGCGCCACGAGCAGCACCAGCAGCCAGGCGAGCCGCCACCGGTACGGCGTGAACAGGGCAAGGACACGGCGAAGCGGCACGTGCTGGTCGGCGTCGTGCTCCGCCTCGGACACCAAAGTCATAAACGTAAGCGTAGTAATCTTGCACCGAGTTGGTCCAGTGGAATAACTGAAGAGGCGGGTCAGTAAACTTCTGTTTACGACTTGGTGGGCCTGCGGCGACGGTGAGCCCGGTGGCGGTGCTGGCGTCTGCACCTCGACATCGGCACCGCCCACCGGGCCGGGGTCCAGTGGGCGGTGTCCTGCGTGGAGTGTCAGGATCGGATGAAGTTGGCGATCTGGGTGAGCACAGTGGTGTCCGTGAGGTAACCGAGGTGGGTCTGGCAGGCCACCAGGTTGTTGGTCGCGCCGGTCAGGCGGGTGCTCGTGTACGGGAGGATCACTCCGTCGCACGGGGAGTACCAGGTCGCGTACCGGGTCGCGCCGGGGGTCTCGTCGCCCGCGGAGATCTGGGCGATGAACGGCGAGCCGGGGTACATCTGCTGGCAGGTGACGAACACCAGGCAGGCGCTCGCCGCGGTGGTGCCGTGGTTGGCGCCCGCGAATCACCAGTCTGACGCCCTCACCGCGTCAACCCATCCACATGCCGCCGTCGACGTCGAGAACGGCGCCCGTGACCGACCGGACCGCCGGGGAGCACAGCCAGCCGACCGTCTCGGCGATCTTCGCCGGCTCGGTCACGTGGTGTCGGCCGTTCACCGACTGACCGGTCCCCGGCTCCCGCCCGGTCGGCTCCCGGCGCTCGCGGGTGCGATGCCGTGAAGGCGCTTTCGGAACGGTGGCCGTGCGGCGCTTTCGAAGCGGAAAGGGCCTTACCGCCGTGTCTTTCCGAGGTTCGTCGCCAGCGGCAGGAAGATGTCGTCGACGATCTCGGCGATGGTCCGCGGTGTCGCGGCCGTCATCGTCATGAACAGTTCGTGGCGGAGCAGGTCGACCGGTAGCGAGACGATGCGGGCCGGCGGTGTCGTCGCCAGCTCGCCGCGTTCGACGGCGCGTTCGACGATCGTCTCCATGGCGCTCGGCCGGTCGACGATGAACAGGGTGCGGAGTTCGTCCGGTGAGCCGCCCGTCTCCTCGAAGTACGCGCCGAGCCGTGCGGCGATCAGGCCGATGGTCCGGAACCGCCGGTCGTTGAAGTCGGTCAGGATCGCCAGCACGTCGCCGCGCAGGGTTCCGGTGTCCGGGACCGGGATCAGGTCGATCTCGCCGCGGCGGCGGATCACCGCCCTGAGCAGCTCCAGTCGCGACGGCCAGCGCCGGTACAACACCGAACGGGCCGCCGAGGACCGCGCGGCCACCGCGTCGATGGTGAAGCGCTCGTAGCCGGCCTCGATGAGTTGGTCCCAGCCCGCGTCCAGGATCGCGGACTCCAGCGCGGCACCGCGACGCCGTAGTCCGGCGGTCTTGTTAGAGGACACTTGTGTATCTTATCGCGCCTTGCTACGGTCGGCCAGTAAGCAACACTCGTGTAGCTAATCGCATTGGATCCTCATGACCACTCGCAGTGCCCTGATATCCGGTGCGAGCATCGCCGGACCCGTACTCGCCTTCCTGCTGTCGGCGGCCGGCTGGGACGTCAGCGTCGTCGAGCGCGCCGAGCGCCTGCGCACGGGCGGTTACCCGGTCGACATCCGCGGCAGCGCGGTCGACGTCGTCCGCCGGATGGGTCTGCACGACCAGCTCGTGGCTCGGCGCTACCGGCACGTTCCGGTCCAGCTGCTCGCTCCCCGCGGCCGTCGACTGTGCACACTGGACTACGGCGACCTGCTCAATGACCCGGCGAGCGGCGACGTGGAACTCACCCGCGGTGCGCTCAGCGAGGTCCTGTACCAGGCGAGCGGCGACCGGGTCGCCTACGTCTTCGGCGACTCGGTCGCCAGCCTGACCCAGACCGCCGCGGGCGTCGACGTCACCTTCGACCGCGGCCGACCCCGGACGTTCGACGTGGTGATCGGCGCCGACGGCATCCACTCCACCGTCCGCCGCCTGGCTTTCGGCGAGGAGTCGCGGTTCGTCCGCCACCTGGGTTTGTACGCGGCGATCTGGGACCTGCCGGCCGGCATGTTCGCGCCGGGGACCGGTTTCCTCTACTCGCACGCCGGGCGCACCGCCATCGTCGAGCACCCTGCCGGCGAGCCCACCGCCCGGGCGTTCCTGGCCGCCGTCCACCCGGCGCCGGGCACGGTGAACCGGTACGACACCGACGAGGTCCTCGACACGCTGCGCGGCGCCTTCGCCGAGGACCGCTGGCGCACCAACGACATCATCGACACGCTGCCCCGCGTCGACGACCTCTACTTCGACACCGTCAGCCAGGTCCGCATGGACCGCTGGAGCTCCGGCCGGGTCGCACTCGTCGGCGACGCCGCCTACGCACCGTCGTTCCTGTCCGGACAGGGCACCAGCATCGCGATCGCCGGCGCCTACGTGCTGGCCGGCGAACTGATCCGGCACGACCGACCCGAGCCGGCGTTCGCGGCCTACGAGCGCACACTGCGCGCCTACGTGGAGAAGAACCAGAACCTGGCGCTGCGCACCGGCTCCACCGTGATCTCCCGCACCAGCGGGCAGCTGCTGCGCCGCAACATCAAGCTGTGCCTGGTTCCGTGGCTGCAGCGACTCGGGCTCGCCCACCTGCTGCAGTCCCACGTCCGGTCGGCCGCGACCGACCTGTCGCTGCCGGACCACGACCTCCCCGCCGTGCGGGCCTAGGCGAGTTCGGCCAAGGCGCCGGCGGACGCGGTGGTGACCCGCCGGCCGCTACCCGGACCGCTCCGGACGCGAGCACGAACAATGCGGGCGGCCCGCTCGACGTCTACTGGGACCCGTCCGTCGCCGCCAGCCTCCCTCCCCCCGGCCGGGCGCGCGGGGGCGACGCCGCGCACGAGTCGGTAGGCTCCGCTCCCATGCGGGTGGTGTACGCGCCGGAACGGGACGGTGAGCCCGATCCCGGCGAGGTGGTGTGGGGCTGGGTGCCCTATGAGGACGATCCGACGGTGGGCAAGGACCGGCCGGTGCTGGTGGTCGGGTACGCCGACGACGCCGGCAAGCGGCTGCTGGCGGTGCCGTTGAGCAGCAAGAACCACGAGCAGAAGCGGGACGCCGACGAGTGGGTGTCCGTCGGCGTGGGCGGGTGGGACCGCGACCAGCGGGAGAGCTTCGCCAACGCCGACCGGCTGCTGCGCTACGACCCGGACGAGGTGCGCCGCGAGGGCGCGGCCCTGCCCCGGGCCCGCTTCGACGCGGTCGTCGACAAGCTCCGGGACCTCGGCAACCTGCCCTGACCTGGGTGCCACCTGTCCTCTGTGGAGCGTGCCGGAAGGAGATCATGCCTCTACACCAGTACTTCGTCGACTGGCTCACCGAGATGACCTCGGCCGGCGACTCCGAGCAGGCGATCCGGCAACGGATGACGCAACGCGCGCGGGAGCGGGACCCGTGGGCGCATCCGGACGTGGTGGTGGCGGACGCCGTCGCCACCGGCCCACATGGACCCATTCCGCTGCGCACCTACCGGCCGCGGCACGGCGAGTGCGCGAGAAGCCTGCTGTGGGTGCACGGCGGCGGCTTCCGCAACGGCGACCTGGACATGCCGGAGGCGCACGTGGTCAGCGGCGAACTGTCCTTGCGTACCACGGCGTTCGTGGTGTCCGTCGGCTACCGGCTCGCGCGCGACGGTGTCCGCTACCCCGTGCCGCTCGACGACGTGCACGCCGCCTGGTCGTGGCTGCGGTCCGAGCACGCGTCCCTCCCCGCGGCCCTGGGTGGTGCGAGCGCGGGCGCCGCGCTCGCCCTGGCCACCGCGCTCCGTGCGCGTGACCGCGCCGAGGCGACACCGGCCGCGCTCCTGCTGGCGTACCCCTTCGCGCACTTCCCGGTCCCCGCGCTCGACGACGCGACGGCGGTGGAGATGGCGGGCACACCGGCCTTCGCCCGGTCCTCCCCGGCGGCGGTCGAGGAGATGGTCGTCAACTACGTCGGCCGGATCAGCGACCTGCCCGCCGACGCGCTCCCGGGCGGGGCACGCCTCGCCGAGCTGCCGCCGACCCGGCTCGTGCTCTCGGAGTACGACGACCTGCGGCCCTCCGGCGAGCTGCTCGAACGCCAGCTGCGCGAGGTCGACGTGCCGGTGACCTCCCACGTCGCGCGCGGCATGCGGCACGGGCACCTCAACCACGTGGCGCCGCTCGCGGGGATCGAGGAGTCGATCGCGTTCCTCGCGGACGGGTTGTCGGCGCTCAGCTGACCTCGAGCGGGAGCCGGCGGGGACGGTCCGAGGCCGGCCACACGTAGGGGAGGTCGTCCGGCACGTCGGGGAAGTGCGGGCGGTAGTGGGCGGGGTTCTTCCGCACGAGCGCGGACTGGTGACTGCGGTGGAAGTCGGCGTCGCCGAGCCAGGGCGGGAGCTCTCCGGCGGTCGCCAGCTCCGGCTGGGTGCGTATCCGGGCCAACCCGGTCGTACGCTCCAGGTCGCGGCGGAGCGTGTCGCCGCAGGTGTCCTGCCGGCCGGTCGCGCACCACACCTCGCAGACGACCAGGCCGTACCGGGTCATCGCCTCCTCGTAGCCGGCCCACATCGCCGCGGCCGGGTGGTGCCGCCAGCCGTAGCCGGGCACCGTCAGGGCTCTGAGCACCTGGATCGCTTCCACCCGCTGCTTCCCGAGCCGCTGCTGGTCGAGCACCGCCGCGGTGGCGTGGAAGTCCGGGTAGGGGAGGAAGGTCTGCATGGGCCTGGGGCGACGGCACCTTTCCTGGCGGGGGCGTGACGCTGACGCGTACCCGCGCGCCGGCAGGGTGAAACCCGGCGTTACCGGACGGCGGTCAGCTCGCCCAGCACCTCCGAGGCCGTGACCGGGTCCAGCTCGCCGAAGCGGGGACGGGGCGGGGCGACCGGTCGCCGTCGCCAGTGGCGCTCAGCCACACGTGGTCGATGCGTTGTTCGGGGAACGCGTCCGTGGCGCCGGCGGTGACGCCGGAGGAGAGGTTGAGCACGGCGGCGCGGTCGCCGGGGCAGCGGGCGCAGGAGCCACGGCTCGACGCCGTTGTCCTGGGCGGCCGCGCCGCGCGGATCTCACCTCGGCGACCAGCTACCGCCGGGGACGGCGTCCGCCAGCAGCCCGGCGGTCGCCGAGGGGGGACCGTGCCCGGAGCACGCGTAGTATCCGGGGGTCCTAGGGTGACGCCGAGCTTCCTCGGGGGCGCGAGGTGTTCGAACGTGCGGGTACACCCGGCTCCGCCGAGCGCGAGCTGATCCGGTTGGTGCTGCGTTTCTCCGTGCTCGTACGGCTTCTCGTGGTTTGCGTGACCAGTGTGACCTCCGCCGTGGCCGAGCCGGCGCGGGAACCGGTGGTGACCTGGTTCGTGGTCGTCGCGTTCTGCGGCTGGACGGCCTGGTACGCCCGCGCGGTCGACCGCGGCGCCCCGCGCTGGCTGGTGGCCGCGGACGTCGTGCTGGTCGTCGGCGTGTGCCTCGCGCAGGTGTGGACCTCGGCCCCACAGCCGAGCTTCGAGGGCACGACGTGGCTGCTGGCCTCGGTGTCGATCGTCGTCGTCGCCTACCAGTGGCACGTCGGGCCGGTCGTCGGCGCGGTCGCCACCGCCGTCGTGGTCGTCGCGTACCTGTCCGGGGCCGCGCTCGCCGCGCCCGGCCGGTGGACCGAGGCCGTGCCGCTCGGCCTGTGGATGATCGCGGAGGCCG
>NZ_JBJMIE010000023.1:0-4987 GCF_045807065.1 Actinophytocola sp.
CCGCTTCGCCGCTTCGCCGCTTCGCCGCTTCGCCGCTTCGCCGCTTCGCCGCTTCGCCGCTTCGCCGCTTCGCCGCTTCGCCGCTTCGCCGCTTCGCCGCTTCGCCGCTTCGCCGCTTCGCCGCTTCGCCGGGTCAGCGGTTCTCCGGCCGGCGCTCGGGGTCTTTGTCGTCGATCAGGGCATCCCTGCTTCAGGGTTTGGCGCCGATGCCGTTGACTACTGCTGTTGTCACCGAGGTGTACTCCGTGACCGTGCCTGCCGGGATATCGTCCATGGCGTCTTCGGTGATCTCGCGTTCGCCCATGAACTGGCCTGTTGTTGGGTTGATGATTACGTCGTGGCGGGTGCCTGCCGCGGTTACGCCGTAGGCGGTGCCCTTCTGGCCGTCCAGGTTTGCCATCTGTTCGGTGATCTGTAGGCCCGGTACCTTCGCCAGCACTCGGTACAGTGCCGCGCGTAGGTCGGCCGGGACCAGGCCGCTTCTCAGCATGTCCGCCACGTAGACCAGCATTTCCTGGTTCTCGTCCGGGCCGTGGCCCCTGGTGTCGGTTCGCAGCCTGTCGTACAGGCGGCCGGGGTCCCTCGGCAGTGCTGCCATGAACTCCTCGTTCGGGGTTTGCCAGGTGCCGGGGGTCTTGCACGGCTCGCGGCCCTCCTCCTGTGCGAACCAGTCGCCGCACGGGGCTCGCCACTCGCCCTCCGGCCAGCCTGTCTCGTCGATGGGGTGGCCGGCGTTCCTGGCCTCCGCCTCGCTGCCGGTGATCCACTTCCGGGCGCCGGTCACGTCGCGGCGCCACAGCCAGTCCTGCTTCTCGTCCGGGGGGACCCACGTTTCCAGCAGGTTCTCCGCCAGGTAGGCGTACTTCCCGTCGATGCTCGCCAGCCACCAGGCGTGTGTGGCGATGTAGCGGTACTGGCCCGGTCCGAGTGGCTCGTCCACGCTGGTGATGCGGTCCGCGGCCGAGTTGAGCTGGGCGACCGCGTCCGCGCTGGGGATGGTGTTCTCGAACTGGACGGTCTGCACCACCAGCACGCCCGCCACCACGGCAAGCACGGTGCCGGCCGCGGCCGTCCACCAGGCCCAGCGGCGGCGTGGGCGGGTTGGGACCGCTGGTTCCGGGGCACCGGCCGCCGTCAGCAGTGCCCTGCGGACGTGGGTGAGGGCCTGCTCGTCCGGGGGGCCGGCGGCGTGGAGCGCGGCCAGCGCCCGGTCCAGCTCGTCCTCCGACCACATGGGGCGCACGTTGTCCTCAGGCATTCTCGCCCTCCCCTCGATACGTCGGCGCGTTCGCCCGCAGCCACTTGCGCACCCGGTGCAGGCGGGAGCGGACGGTGCCGACCGGGATGTTCAGCGCGTCGGCCACCTCGGTCGAGTCGAGGCCGGCCCAGGACGTGAGGAGCAGCACGTCCCGGTCGCCTTCGGCGAGTGTCGCCAGTGCGCCGGCCAGCTGTGCGGCCATGGCCGCGGCGTCGAGGCGGTCGGCCACCCGGGCCTCGTGGCTGGCCTCCAGGCCCGGGGCGTGGCCGGCCGACCTGGCCGTGGCCTGCAGGCCACGCACCTCCTGGCGCACGTGCCGGCGCAGCAGGTTCGTCGCGATGCCGTACAGCCACGACCGCACCGCACCCCGCCGTGGGTCGTAGCTGTGGCGCTGGTTCAGCGCGACCAGGAACGTCTCGCTCACCAGGTCGTGTGCGTTCTCCGCGCCGACCCGACGGGCGAGGTACCGGTGCAGCGGCCGGGCGTAGGCGTCGAAGAGCCGGCCGAACTCCACCGCCGGTTCAGGGCCGCCCAGGTACGGGCGGTCCTTGTCGGCGGGGGGCGGCTCCGGCTCCCGCCGGGTCATCGTCCTCACATCAGCTGTTGCCCGATGACCCGGTCGACGTTCACTGGGCCAGCAGCTGCGCGCACCTGATCAGGCCGAGGTGGGAGTACGCCTGCGGGTGGTTGCCCAGCGACCGCTCCGCGATCGGGTCGTACTCCTCCGGCAGCAGGCCGGTGGGACCGGCGGCGTCGACGATCTGCGCGAACAGGTCCTCCGCCTCGGTGCGGCGGCCGGTCAGCAGGTACGCCTCGATCATCCAGGCCGCGCACAGGTGGAAGCCGCCCTCGTCGCCGGGAAGGCCGTCGTCGCGGTGGTAGCGGTAGACCGTGGACCCGCTGCGCAGCTCCGCCTCGATCGCCGTCACCGTGGCGTGGAACCGCTCGTCGGCCGGGTCGAGCAGGCCGACCATGCCGACCAGCAGGGTCGCCGCGTCCAGGTCGGTGCCGTCGTAGGCGGTGGTGAAGGACTGGACCTCGTCGTTCCAACCCTTCGTCAGCACGTCCTCGGCGATCGTGTCCCGCAGCTCCGGCCAGGACGCCTCGATCTCGCGGCCGTAGGTCGAGGCCAGCTTGATCGCGCGGTCGATCGTGAGCCAGCACATGACCTTCGAGTACACGTGGTGCCGCGGCCGGTGCCGTTCCTCCCAGATGCCGTGGTCCGGCTCGTACCAGCGGCGCGCCACGGCCTCGGCCATCGCGCACACCATGCGCCAGTCGTCGTCGGTCAGCTTCCCGCGTGCCTCGGACAGCGCGGCGACGAGGTCCACGACCGGGCCGAACACGTCCAGCTGCACCTGCTGGTTGGCCAGGTTGCCGACGCGCACCGGCCGCGAGCCCGCGTACCCGGGCAGCGTGTCGATGACGGCCTCGGCGGGCAGCGTCGTGCCGGCGATCGTGTACAGCGGGTGCAGCAGCTCCGGCCCGGGCAGCGTGGTCAGCACGCCGTGCAGCCAGCCGAGGAACTTCTCCGCCTCCACGGTCGAGCCGACCGACACCAGCGCCTTCGCGGTCATGGCGCCGTCGCGCAGCCAGCAGTAGCGGTAGTCCCAGTTCCGGACGCCGCCGATCTCCTCCGGCAGGGACGTGGTCGCCGCGGCCATGATCGCGCCGGTCTCGCTGTGGCACAGGCCCCGCAGGGTCAGCGCGGACCGCGCGACCAGGTCCTTCTCGACCGGCGGCAACGTGAGGCCGTCGAGCCACTCGGTCCAGTACCGCGCCGCCCGCGCCGCGCGCTCGGACTCGGCCACCTCGTGCGGGTCGAGGTCGTTGGTGCCGCACCGCAGCTCCAGCACGACCGGCTGGTCCGGGGTCGGCCGGACGACCGCGCGGGCCGTGTCGTGCATACCGTCACCCGTGATCTCCCACTGGATGCCGGGTGCCCGCAGCACCACCGGGTCGGAGGTGCCCAGCACCCGCAGCCCGTCCGCGGACGGGATCAGCCGGACCTGCACCTGCGCGAACTCCGGCCGCGGCGCGAACTCGACCACCGCCGGCGCGGAGCCGGAGATGCAGCGGACCAGGTCGGTGCGGTGGGCGTAGGTGTAGTGGTCGAGGTAGTCGGTGACCAGCAGGCCCGACCAGCGGGTCTCGACGGTCATGGTCCCCGGCAGGTACCGCTGGCCCAGCGGCAGGCCGCCGCGCTCCGGCCGGATCGAGAAGTGCCCGGCGGACGGGCCGCCCAGCAGGTCCGCGAACACCGCCGCCGAGTCCGGCTCCGGGTGGCACAGCCACGTCAACCGCGCGTCGGGCGTGAGCAGCGCCACGGACCGCTCGCTCGCGAGCATCGTGAGCCGCTCGATGGGCGGGGCCTGATCGCCGTACAGCCAGTTGCGGCGCTCCTCCAGCAGGAACGCCAGGACCATGCCGACCTGCACGGGGTCGGCGATCCGGAACCCGGCCAGCGTCTCGCCGTCGCCGACCTTCACGCCCAGGTCCGGGCCGGACAGCCGGGCGAAGGCCTTCTCGTCGGTCACGTCGTCGCCGAGGAACATCGCGGCGGTCGCGCCGAGCTGGTGGCGCAGCGTGTCGAGCGCCCGGCCCTTGTCGGTCTGCACGACGGCCAACTCGATGACCGCCTTGCCCTCGGTGACCTGCACGCCATCCCACGCGCAGGGTCCGGAGCGGACGGCCTCGTTGACGGTGCCGGCGACGTCGGCCGGCGCGCGGCGGGTGTGCACGGCGATGCTGGCCGGCTTGACCTCCAACTGGACGCCCTGGGCGCCGTCGGTGATCCGCTCCAGCTCGTCCTCCAGGCGCCGGTGCAGGTCCCTGGCCTGCGGGTCCAGCGCGTGCACGAAGCCGATGTCGAACTCCGAGCCGTGGCTGCCGACCAGGTGCACCTCGGCGGGCAGCCGCGACAGGGTGGCGAGGTCACGCAGCGCGCGTCCGGAGATCACCGCGGTGGTCGTCTCGTGCAGTGCGGCGAGCGAGCGCAGCGCCCCGACCGACTCGGTCATGGGGCGCGCCTGGTCCGGGTTCTCCACGATCGGCGCGAGCGTGCCGTCGTAGTCGCAGGCAACCAGGAGACGCGGGGTACGCGCGATCTGGACGATGGCCCTGCGTAGCTCAGCGGACAGCGTCTCAGCGGTCATGGTCACGGTCGTCTTCGACTCTCTGGCGACGGGTTGTGTGCGAATTTTTCAGGCTGGCACACGGTGGCAGAGCGGAACTGTATCGCCCATCGAAGCGGAGACTCGCCCCTGTCCGTGATCAGGTCAGCTGCTGTTCCGGTTGCGGTTGGAGGGCGTCCAGGAACGACCTGGCCCAGCGGTCGACGTCGTGGGTGAGCACCTGCCGGCGCAGTGCCCGCATCCGCCGCCTGCCCTCGGCCGGGTCGACCTCGAGCGCGGCCTGCATGGCGTTCTTCACACCGTCCAGGTCGTGCGGGTTCACCAGGAACGCGCTGGTCAGCTCGGACGCCGCACCCGCGAACTCGGACAGCACGAGCGCGCCACCGAGGTCGTGCCGGCATGCGACGTACTCCTTGCACACGAGGTTCATGCCGTCGCGGACCGGCGTGACGAGCATGACGTCCGCCGCCGAGAAGAACGCGGACAGCTCCTTGCGGTCGATCGACTGGTGCAGGTAATGGACGACCGGATGGCCGACCCGGCCGTACTCGCCGTTGATCCGGCTCACGACCTGCTCGATCTCGCCGCGCATCCG
>NZ_JBJMIE010000024.1:0-11401 GCF_045807065.1 Actinophytocola sp.
ACAGGTCCCGCACCGTGTACGCCGGCCGCCGCGGCAGGCCCAGCTCCGCCGCCGTCGCGCCGAACGTCGCGGTGGTCTCGGCCTGGTTGAACAGGGTCACGGCGACATCGCCGCCCCGCAACGGCTTCACCATGACCCAGTGCCCGTCGTCCTTGCGCAGCACGGCTCCCTGCGCGCCCAGCGGGTCCTGGTCGACCGCGATGACCTCGCGATTGAGCAGGATCTCCATGGTGCGCGGCGTTGCCTTGCGGAGGTCCGTGCCGATCAGCAGCGGCGCGGCCATCGTCGCCCACAGGCTGAAGTGCGACCGGTACTCGCGGTCGGTCATACCGCCGTTGCCGACCTCGAGCATGTCCGGGTCGTTCCAGTGCCCGGGTCCGGCGTACGGCGCGAGCGGCGCGTTCTGTGCCAGCAGTGAGACCATCGAGGTCCAGCTGTCGTTGATGTCGCCGGTGGTGCGCCAGAGGTGGCCGACGTCCGCGCCCCACTCCCAGGGCCGGTTCTGGCCCCACTCGCAGATGCTGAGGACGATCGGGCGGCCGGTCTTCGCCAGCGCGTCACGCATCGCCGTGTACCGCTCCAGGGCGGGGCGGCCCTCGTTGTTGCAGTTGTCGTACTTGAGGTAGTCGACGCCCCAGTCGGCGAAGGTCTGGGCGTCGGTCTCCTCGTGGTCGAGGCTGCCCGGCATGGTCTTCGCGCAGGTCCGCGTGCCGGCGCTGGTGTAGATGCCGAGCTTGAGGCCGCGCGCGTGCACGTAGTCGGCCAACGCCTTGATACCGCTGGGGAACCGCTGGTGGTGTGGGACGTAGCGGCCCGTCGCCGGGTCGCGCTCCGGTTCGGCCCAGCAGTCGTCGATGTTCACGTACTGGTAGCCGGCGTCGCGCAGACCCGAGGTGACGAAGAAGTCCGCGGTGGCCCGGACGAGTGTCTCGTCGATCGCGCAGCCGGTGGCGTTCCAGTTGTTGAAGCCCATGGGCGGCGTCAGCGCCAGCCCGTCGGGGAGAGCCGCGGCCGTGGGTGGTGTCGAGGTGACGGCGACGGCCGCGCCGACGAGGGACAGTGCCGCGATGAGCGCCCGTGCTCGCATACATCGGATCTTCGCACAGGTTTCGACCGTTGGAAAGCGCTTGCCCGCCTCAGCTGGCGCGCTTACATCCGATTAATCGGTCAAGGAGCTCAGGGGACGAGGCAGCCAAGGTGACGGGCGACCGCGTCGTCCCGCTACCGCTGTCACCGGTAGCGGGACGACCTCCAACCCTTATACCGAGTGGTTGATGTTCTTCAGAAGAGAGGCCCAACTGTGCGATGGCATGGCGATGATCGGTGGGGCTGAGCACCGGTCCTTGCTGTCACGGACCAGAATCGTGTTACTCGCGGCGAACTTCACCTGGACGCAGCTGCCGCCGCCGTTGGTGAAGCTACTGACGAACCACCCGTTGTCGTCGCCCGTGGGGACTTCCTCGCTGGTCAACTCAGGTCAGTTCCTTCCTGCATCTGTTGATTGTCTCTTTGGTCCTCCGGGTATCCAGGGTGCGCTCGAGTGCTTCGTTGAAGGCGATGGTGATGTCTCGCACCCGCGTCGGATCGGTGATCACGGCCCGGGTGGAGACACTTTCCAGCCAAGCGACCCGAGGAAGCCGGGGGCTGTGGAAGTCGAGTAGTCGCATCGTGCCGGCGCCGAACAGCGTGCACGCGGTGGCGGCGAAGGGTATCACCCGAATCTCGACGTTGTCGGGAAACTCCTCCATGGTCGCGAGCAGGTGTTCCAGCTGTCCTCGAAGGACCGCTCTGCCGCCGATCTGTTGTCGAAGCGCGGCTTCGCTCATGATGACCGTCAGGTACGCGGGGTTGCCGCCGCGGAGTCGCTCCTGGCGGCGTAGTCGAACAGCCACCCGCTGCTCCACCTCCACCTGCCGGACCGTGGCATCCGAATTCATGATCGCTCGCGCGTACTCCGCGGTCTGCAGCAGGCCCGGGATGAGCAGTGTCTCGTAGTCCCGGATCCCCTGCGCCCCGTGCTCCAGGCCGAACAACCGTTGGAGTTCGCCGTCGAACAGGGCGGAGTACTGATTCCACCAGCCGTTCTCTTTGGCGATCTCGCGAAGTTGGAGAAGTTGCTCGCAGTCCTCCTCGCTGAACTCGAACATCGTGAACAGACTGCGGAGCGTCTTTTCCGGAACTATCTTTCGTTCGTTCTCGATGGCCGACCAGTAGTTGCGCGTGAAGCGGAACTCGTTCGTGAGGTCGTTGACGCTGACCCCCACCTGCTCCCGGCGTTCCTTCAGGCGGAGGACGAGTTCCCAGTTCGCGACCACGGGTGATGCTGGAGCTGACACCTCATCCTCCCGGAGGGCTGGCGGTACCGACATTGGTTACCGTAACTCGTTACGCAACTGTGGTCATGACTGGTAACCGGAACGGCTTACCCTGACCCTAGGGGTAACTGCGACAGCATGTCGCCGCTAGTTGTAGCGGAATGATCGCTTGCCGCGGAGTCGGGGACCCAGGAGGCACACGATGGCGTCAACAATTCGCTCGACCGGGGGATTCGCATCCGCCGGGTTGGGCAGAAGGTCTTGGCCGGTAACGCTCACGGCGCGGCGTGTCACCCGACTGGGTGGCGAGTCCGCCGAGGACTGGTACGAGGAGATCTCCTTCGGCGGCGCCTGGGGTTAACCGACGTCCTCCACGGACTTGCGGGTGTCGCGCGGCCCGGTGCCGCCCACCGTGTCCTCCGCCCGGGGCGCGGGCACGGGCCGTGCGGCCCCCGCGTCCAGCAACTCGCGGAGGACCTCGCCCCGCGGATCCGACGGCGAGGTGAGCAGTTCGGCCGTCGCCCACGTGCTCGCGGCCTCGGTGTCGTCCCCCGCCGCCGCCTGGGCGCGGCCGAGCAGGAGCAGCCCGTCGATCTGGCCGGAGATGTTCCTGATCTCCTGGTGCCGGCGGACCGCCTCCCGCGCGAGGGGGATCGCCACCTCGGGGGCGCCGAGGCGCAGGTGCGCGGTCGCCAGGACGTACAACGCGGTCGCGGTGCCGTTCTCGTCCAGCTGGACGCGGTCGAACATGTCGAGCGCCGCCTCGCCGTAGGAGACCGCCTCGTCCAGGCGGTTCTCGTCGACGGCCAGTTTCGCCAGCCTCGACAGGCTGGTGGCCTCACCGGCCGGGTCGGTGATCTTCTGGCTGATGTAGTACGACTGGCGGTAGTGCGACCGCGCCTCGGCGAACCGGTCGAGCATCCGGTAGGCGTCGCCGAGGCCGCGGTGGCTGTTGGCGATGTGCCGTTCCCCGCTGACGCGGCTGTGCATGGCCAGTGACCTCGTGAACCACTCGATCGCCTCGACCGGCTGACCCAGCGCGAGTCGCATCGACCCGTTGTTGTGCGTGAAGACGGCCAGGCCGCGCTCGTCACCGGCCTCGGTGAACGCCTCGTACGCCTGCTCGAAGCAGCGGCAGGCGTTCTCCTCGTCGCCCAGCTGGACGTAGATCACGCCCTTGTTGTTCAGGCACCCGCCCGCCGCCGCGGTGTTGCCCACCAGCCGCGCCGAGCGGTGGCCCAGCTCGTGGATCTCCACCAGGTCCCGCGGGTCCTCCCGCCGGCTGAGCACGCTCAGGCACGCGGCGAGGCGCCAGACGTGCTCGTGGTAGCCCAGTTGCGCGGCGCGGTAGGTGCAGGCGACGAGGTTCGGCCGCTCGGTCACGAACCACCGCAGTGCCTCGTCGTTGCCGGCGAAGGTCATCTCCTCGACCGGTTCCACGGGCGTGAGCACGGGCACGTGCTGGTTGTTGACCAGGTGGGACCGCGCGTGCTGGGCGGAGCGGAGGTACCAGTCGAACAGGCGGTGGGTGGCGCGTTCGCGGTCGGCCGCCGCCCCGTCGGCGTGGACGGTGTCCGTCGCGTAGACGTGCAGCAGGTCGTGGATGCTGTAGCGGCCCGCGCCCTCCTGGGTGACCAGGTGGGCGCCGACCAGGGCGTCGAGCAGGGCGTCCACCTCGCCGCCGGCCAGGGCGCGGACCGCGTGCACGCTGAACCGCGTGCCGGGGTGCAGGCCGAGCAGGCGGAACAGCCGCTGCTCGGCCGGGCGCAACGCCCGGTAGCTCACCGAGAACGCGCACCGCAGCGTCGTCGTGTGGGTGTCGCCGTGCGAGCCGGCGTCCAGGAGGCGTTCCGCCAGCTCGGCGGCCAGGTCGCCGATCGGCGCCATCGGACGCATGGCCACGTGTTCGCCGACTATGCGCAGTGCCAGCGGCAGACCACGGCACAGCTCGACCAGCGTCGCGAAAGCCGCCTCGTCGCCCAGCGACCGAGGGCCGATGCGCTTCGTCAGCAACGCGGTCGCCTCGTCCGGCGGGAGCGCCGGGATGGACAGCGGCACTCCGCCCCGGTAGGTGATGCCGCTCAGGCGCTGGCGGCTGGTGATCAGCGCCGGGCACGGCGAGGTGGCCTCCAACAACGGCCGCACGTGGTCGCTGTCGCGTGCGTTGTCCAGGACCACCAGCACCGACCGCGACGACAGCAGGGCACGCAACAGCGCCGCGCGTTCGCCGGTGGCGTCCGGGATCCGGGTCGGGCTGACCCCCAGCTCCGCCAGGAACACGGCCATGACCGCGTGCGCCATGACCAGCGGCGTCTCCGCGTACCCGGCCATGTCCACGTACAGCACGCCGTCGGGGAACCAGGGCAGGCGCAGGTGCGCCCAGTGCCGCACCAGCGCGGTCTTGCCGATCCCGGGCGGCCCGTCCAGCGCCACGACGTCGACGACGCGGCCGGTGGGGTCCAACAGGGCGTCCAGCTCGGCGAGCAGCGCGGCGCGGCCGGTGAAGTCCGGCGTGTCCCGCGGGGGAGCGGGCCGGCATGGCGCGACGGCGACCAGTCTCCTCGTCGTGGCCTCGCGGGCGGTCTCGACCAGCTCCGCGGAAGGTCGGGTGGCCAGGTCGGCCAGCAGCCGGCCGGCGAACTCGCGGAAGAAGACCGGCACCTCCTCGGCGCGGTCGGCGGCCGCCAGCGCGCGGATCCACCTGATGGCGAGCCGCTCGTCGGCCGGGTGGTCGGACATCAGGGGTGGCAGGCCGTCCAGGACGACGTCGTGGTCGCCCAGGGACATCCGCGTGTCGAACAGGGCGCAGTGCGCGGGGATGAGCTCGAGACTGGTCATCGTCTCCCGGTTGCGGCGGGCCCAGTCCGTGTCGAGGTCGGCCAGGGGCGAACCGTCCCACAACGCGAGCGCGGCGGCGAAATGCTCCGCCGCCGCCTCCTGGTCGCCGCCGCCCCGTGCCCGGTGCCCCTCGCGCATCCTGCCGAGGAACCGGTGGTAGTCCACAGTGGACGGATCGATGACGAGCCGGTAGGACCGGTGCGCGTTCCTCAGGTCGGCCGGGCAGCCCGCGTCCCGGAGCACGCGGCGCAACCGGGACGCGTAGGTGTGCAGGGCCTTGCCGGGACTCCGCCGCGGGCCGCCGTCCCACAGCGCCTCCGCGATGCGGTCGACATGCACCGGTTCGTTCGCCCTGTAGGACAGGTAGCCGAGCAGGCCGCGCACCTTGGTCGCGCCGAGGTCGACCTGCTCCTGCATCAGCAGGCGCACCTGTCCGAGTATCCGTAGCTCCACCGCACCCCAGCCTCCTTGACGGCTTCCCCACAAGTGAGTGTCAGACTCGAAAAACTCGAATTGGTTTAGCTGCGGTCTCTGATATCCAACCGTTACGGACGTGCCAAGCATCCTGCAAGCGGTCTGCAAGCCGGCTGTTCGAAAAGCCTGCGACTCTGGAGGAGGCTCTTTTAGGGGAGGGAAGTGGGATGAAAGTTCAGCAGGATTGGTGGCATTTGCCGAAATTTCAGGAGTGTTCAGGACGAATGACGCTCCACCGGGAGGCGGTGGTCGCGGTCGACGGGGTCAGCCCGCCGGCCGGGTTGCGGACCGCCGACATCGTACTCGGTGAACACCGCACGCGACGACAGGCGTGCAGGTGGATCGCCGCGGTGTGCCGGCGTTACCCCGACTGCCTGGTGGCCGTGGCGCGGCACCGCCGTGGCCGGTGGTGCGTGATCGGGCTGCCCGCGCGGAACATCGTGCTGCGCGGCGGGCATTTCGAACTGGCCGACGCCGAGCAGCTCGGCCGGGTGATCTACCGCCTGTGGTTGGAGCGGCGGGCGCAACTCTGAGGATATTTCCGGGTCATTTCGAATCCGGGTGGCAATGTTGTCGGCGGCGGGGGTGACGCCGAATACAGATAGGACCGCGTGCGCGCGCCCGTGATTACCGGGTTACCCGCGTCGCCGGCGTGCGCGTCGCCGGGAGCCGGTCGCCGCGTCTGGGGGTGCGGCGACCGGCTCGGCGCGGCGCGGCGGGATGCGTTAAGGTGTCGGCGCGTGGTTGTCATTGGGTATTGGTGGTTGTGATGGTCAACGGCAAAGTGGTCCGTTTCGATGAGGTTCGCGGTTATGGGTTCGTCGCGCCGGAAGGTGGCGGCGAGGACGTGTTCATCCATGTGAACGACCTCGCGTTCGACAAGCGGTTGCTCACCCCGGGCACGATGGTCGAGTTCACGGTCGAGGAGGGCGAGCGCGGTCCCAAGGCGTCGCACGTGCGGATGCTCGGCTCGCCGGAGCCCGCCCGCGCGATCGACAACGACCTGTGCGACGTGCTCTCCACCAAGAAGTTCATCACCGAGGTGACCGAGACGCTGCTCGCCGCCGCGCCGACCATGTCCGCCCAGCAGATCCTGCAGGCGCGCCAGGGCCTGGTCGTGAAGGCCCGGGAGCACGGCTGGGTCGAGGACTGAGGGCCGGCCGGTGGAGCCCCTCGAGTTCGACTGCACGCTCGACAGCGCGGCCGGCGGCGGGGTGAAGATCCCCTTCGACGTCCGGGCGCTGTTCGGCAGGGCGCGCGCGCCGGTGGTCGTGACCGTGCGGGCGGGCCGGGAGCACAGCTACCGCTCGACGGTCGCTGTCTACGGCGGCGAGTTCTACGTGCCGCTCAACAAGGCCAACGCCACCGCGGCGGCGGTCACGGCCGGCGAGCCGTTCGCCGTCACGGTGTGCGTGGACGACGAGCCACGAACTGTCAGCGTGCCAGGTGACCTGGCAACCGCGATCGACGAGGCAGGTCTCCGCGAGCGCTGGGACCGCCTGTCCTACAGCCACCAGCGCGAGAACGTGGAGGCGGTCGAGTCGGCCAAGAAGCCGGAGACGCGTCAGCGCCGGATCGACGGCGTGCTCACCCGCCTCGCCCGCTGAACCGCTGCCCCGCTGACCCCCGCTGTCCCGAGCGGCGCGTGCAGGGCGTTGAGCGTGCCGAACGCGCCGTGCCGGACATGATCTCGGTGGCCCGGTCCGCCGAGGCGGCTCTGCCCGCGCCCCGCCCGCCGCCGCGCGGCGTTGCGGCGTTCGGGTCATGATCAGGCGCGTCTCTTGACAACTCGTCGCGCGCGTCGTTTTACTCTGGGACGCACGCCGAACCGGAGCACTCGGCGTTAGAGGTACGCCCAGCCGGTATGCGGGGAACAGCCGCGAGTCCGGACAGAGTCGCCAGGTCGCGTACGCGGTCCGAGGCGGGGACGTATCCCGCGATCATCTGGAGCGCAGACACCGATGATGCCTTCCCGTGCTCGCGTTCTTCCCCTCGTCGCCGCCGTCGTCGCGGCGCTGTTCGTGACCTCCGATGCCGCCGCCGCCGTCAACCTGCCACCCGCGCACGCGAAGTTCGACTACCAGATCGGCGGCGCCTACACCCCGCCCAGCGGTGTCCGCGTCGTGAGCCGCGACCACGGCGACCAGCCCGCGGCGGGCCTGTACAACATCTGTTACGTCAACGCGTTCCAGGCGCAGCCGGGTGCCGAGAGCGAGTGGGGCGACCTGCTCCTCCGCGACGCGAGCGGCCAGATCGTCTACGACGAGGACTGGGGCGAGGCGATACTCGACATCCGCACCGCCGCCAAGCGCGAGCGGATCGCCGCGAAGGTCGACGGCTGGATCGACGGGTGCGCCGCCAAGGGCTTCCAGGCGGTCGAGCCGGACAACTACGACAGCTACACCCGTGCACCAGACAACTTGCTGACCGCAAGTCAGGCCCAGGCGTTCATCAGGCTCCTCTCCGGACACGCCCATGGCGCCGGTCTGGCCATCGCGCAGAAGAACACAGCCGAATTGGCGGGAAACCGTGTAACCAACGGCCTGGACTTCGCGATTGCGGAGGAGTGTGCCGACTGGGACGAGTGCGGGGACTACGTCGACGCGTTCGGCGACCACGTGATCGTGATCGAGTACTCCGCCTCGGGTCTTCAGGCGGCGTGCAGTGGTTGGGGCTCCGGCCTGAGCATCGTGCGGAGGGATGTGGACGTGTCGACACCGGGTAGTAGTGGGTACGTGTACCAGACATGCTGAGTAGGCGAGATCTGCTGCGCGGCACGCTCGGGGTGGCGGCCGGCGCGGCGCTGACGAGCTGCGGTTCCGGGGACGCGGGAAACGGCGGCCCCGTGACCATCAACTTCTGGCACGGACAGACCGACACCGCGGTCCTGGTCATCGAGGACCTCGTGCGGGACTTCGAACGCGGCCACCGGGACATCAAGGTGGACATGGGTGGCGGCGTGCCCAGCGACGCGATGCTGCAGAAGGTCCTCGCGGCGCTGGCGGCGGGGTCCTATCCGGACGTCGCGTACATCTTCGGGTCCGACCTCGCGAACATCGCGCGGAGCCCGAAGGTCGTCGACCTGACCGACCTGGTCCAAGGCAGCAACGTGGACTACTGGCCCTCGGTGCGCCAGGCTGTGACGATCAACGGCAAGGTGCGTGCGGCGCCGGCGCTCGTCGACTCCCTCGCCGTGGTGTGCAACAAGACCCTGTTCGCCAACGCGGGTGTGCCGCTGCCGAAGGAGGGCTGGCGCTGGCACGACTTCGTGGCCACGGCCAAGGCGCTGACCGACGACAGCGCCGGGATCTTCGGCACCGGCTGGCCCGGTGCCGGCGACGAGGACACGGTGTGGCGGCTGTGGCCGCTCGTGTGGGACGCGGGTGGCGACATCATCTCCTCCGGGGGGCAGGGGATCGCCTTCGGCGACGCCGGCGTGCGGGCGCTGAAGGTGGTGCAGGACCTCGCGCGGGACAAGAGCGTCTACATCGACCCGAAGTCGGGCAGCGAGCAGATGTACCAGGTGTTCATGTCCGGTCGCATGGGCATGGTCGTCACCGGGCCGTGGGAGCTGCCGGACATCACCGACGCCGGCGTCGACTACCACGTGGTGCCGCTGCCGACGTTCAGCGGCCACCCGGTCACGATCTCGGGCCCGGACACGTGGACGATGTTCGACAACGGGCCGGCGCGGGTCCAGGCCGCGCGCACGTTCGTGAGCTGGCTGATCGCGCCGGACCAGGACGTGCGCTGGGCGCTGGGCGCGGGCAGCCTGCCGCTCTCGAAGCAGAGCGAGGCCAGCCCCGAGTGGCACCAGTACTCGGGCGAGACGCCGGGGTTGCGGGTGTTCGCCGACGCGCTCCAGAACGCACGCGTGCGGCCGGTGCACCCGGCCTATCCGGAGATCTCCCAGGCGCTCGCGGAGGCCATCACCGCCGTGTTGCTCGGCCGGAGCACACCGGAGGACGCCATGCGGGCGTGCGCCGACCAGGCGAACTCGGCCCTGCGCATCCCGCGTTGAGGAGGGCACCGTGCCCATCACGATCGCACCCAACCGCCGGCCACGGCGGGAAGCACGGCGGGACACGGGCACGGCCTGGACGTTCGTGTCCCCGGCCGTCCTCATCATCATCGGGCTCGGCATCGCGCCGATGCTCTGGTCGCTCGTGCTTTCCTTCCAGGCCAACGACCTCGTCACACCGAGCCGGTGGGTGGGGCTGGAGAACTACGACGCGCTCGTGCAGGACCCCAACTTCGGGCGGGCCGTGCGCAACACGTTGGTCTACACCGTGCTGTTCGTGCCGCTGAGCCTCGTGCTCGGGCTGGCGCTGGCGTTGGTGTTGAACCAGCGCATCCGCCTGGTCGGCCTGTACCGCACGCTGATGTTCGCGCCGTTCGTGATCTCCCTGACGGCGCAGGGCGTGCTGTTCTCGTTCATCCTCGACCCCGAGTTCGGCGTGGCCAACTCGCTGCTGCACCGGCTCGGCCTGTCCCCGCAGGGGTTCCTGACGGATCCGGGTCAGGCGTTGTTCGTCCTCATCGGCATCTCGCTGTGGAGCGGCACCGGGTTCTGCGTCGTGGTGTACCTCGCGGCGCTGCAGGAGGTGCCGCCGTCCCTCGTGGAGTCCGCGCGGCTCGACGGCGCCGGGCGCTGGCAGGTGCTGCGGCACGTGGTGCTGCCCTCGCTCACCCCGGTCACGGTGTTCCTGGTGCTGTGGCAGCTGATCCAGTCGTTGCAGGTGTTCGACCTGGTGTACGTGACGACCAGGGGCGGCCCGCTCGGCTCGACCACGGTGATCGTGTACTTCGTGTGGGAGCAGGCGTTCAAGACCTTCACGGCCGGCTACGGCGCCGCGGCCGCCTACGTGCTGGCGGCGGCTCTGCTGATCATCGCGGTCGCGATCCGGCTCGTGCGGCGGCAGGGGGCGACGACCCGATGACCGCGACCGTCGACCTCCAACAACCACAGGCCAAGCGGGCCGCGCCGGTGGCGACCGCCCGGCGCCGCGGCCTCCGCCTGCCGTTCAGCGCCTGGCACCTCCTCCTGGCGCCGCTCGCCGTCCTCTTCGCGATCCCGTTGGTGTGGCTGCTGATCAGCTCGGTCATGACCAACGCCGAGATCAACCGGTTCCCGCCGCCGTTGTGGCCCAAGGGGATCAACCTCGGCGGGTACGCGTACGTCTTCGGGCACAGCATGTTCCCGCGCTGGTTCCTGAACTCGCTGATCGTGTCGGTCGTCGCGGTGCTGGCGAACCTGCTGTTCGGCGCGCTGGCCGGCTACGCGTTCGCGCGGCTGCGGTTCGGCGGCTCGCGGGTGCTGCTGGTGCTGATGCTCGCGACGATGGCGATCCCCTTCCAGCTGACGATGATCCCGACGTTCATCGTCATGCGGCAGCTGGGGCTCATCGACACGCTCGGCGCGCTGATCGTGCCGTCGCTGGTGACGCCGTTCGCGGTGTTCCTGATGCGGCAGTTCTTCCTGTCGCTGCCGCGGGAGCTCGAGGAGGCGGCGTGGATCGACGGCTGCTCGACGCTCGGCGTGCTGTTCCGGATCGTGCTGCCGCTGTCCAGGCCGGCGCTCGCGACCGTCGCCGTGCTGACGTTCCTGACCACCTGGAACGATCTGAGCTGGCCCCTGATCGCGATCAACCACGACACGCAGTACACGCTGCCGCTGGGGCTGACGACGTTCCAGGGGCTGCACCACACCAACTGGTCTGCCGTGATGGCCGGCAACGTGATCACGGTACTGCCGGTGCTGCTCGCGTTCCTCG
>NZ_JBJMIE010000025.1:0-5836 GCF_045807065.1 Actinophytocola sp.
CGAGTTGCCGACCAGCTTCCACTGCGCGCCGCTGGTGACCAGGCCGTTCTCCAGCCACGCCATCTGCTCGGCGCCGGTGATCGTCCGGTTCGGGTCGTCCGCGCCGCCGTTGCCGACCGCCACCTGCTGGGACCGGTAGCTGCGCAGGTCCAGCATGAACAGCTCGCCGAGCAGGCCGAAGCGCAGGCGCCGGTAAATGCGATCGGCTTCGTTGCGTACCGGCATCCACTCGAAGTACGCCTGGTGGGCGGCCGCCTTCCGGGTGGCGTAGTCACCCTCGGTGTCCGGCTGGTGGTTCTCGGCGCCGCCGGACCACGCGTCGTTCGCCACCTCGTGATCGTCCCAGGTGGCGATGAAGGGAACGGTGGCGTGCAGGCGCTTCAGGTGTTCGTCGGTCTTGTACTGCGCGTGCCGCTGCCGGTAGTCGGCCAGCGTCAGGATCTCGTGCGGCGGGTCGTGCGGGCGGACGGCCTCGCCGTTGAAGTCGCCGGCGTACTCGTAGATGTAGTCACCGAGGTGCAGGACCGCGTCCAGGTCGCCGCGCTCGGCGAGGTACCGGTACGCGGCGAAGTAGCCGGCCGGCACGTTCGAGCAGGACACCACCCCGAAGCGCAGCCGGGCGACGGACGCCGTCAGCGCCGGCGCGGTGCGGGTGGTGCCGACGGCGGAGACCGCGCCGGCGAGCCGGAAGCGGTAGTAGTACGTGGTCGCCGGGTTCAGCCCGGTCGCGTCGGCCTTCACGGTGTGGTCGCGGGCGGGGCCGGTGCCGACCACGCCGGACGCGACGATCGAGGCGAAGGCCGGGTCCGCGGCGACCTCCCAGGTGACGTCGACCGCGGGGCCGACACCGGAGCCCGGGGTCGCGTCGGGGGTCGGGGTGACGCGCGTCCACAGCAGGACCGCGTCGGGCAGGGGGTCCCCGGAGGCGACGCCGTGCGCGAAGACGGGCTCGTCCGCGGCGGCGGTGGCACCCGCGGTCACGGCCACGACGCCGGCGCCGAGCACCACACCCGCCGCGCCGGCTCGCAGTACGGATCTACGGTCGTAGGTCTGCTCCATGTCATCGATCCTGGTCTCACCCAGGGGTGTGACATACAGCCATTCTTCGTAAACATCGTGTGCACATTTGCCATCTACTACAAGTAAGTTACTCATGGTAGGTTCGCGTCATGCGCAGCGTCAGAGGGAAGGTCGTGCTGGTCACGGGTGCTGCCCGGGGCATCGGCGCGGGGGTGGCACGAGACCTCGCCAGCAGGGGCGCCAAGGTGGCCCTTGTCGGCCTGGAGGCGGACGAGCTGGCCGCGGTCGCGAAGGAGTGCGGTCCCGACGCCGGCGCGTGGGAGGCCGACGTCACCAGCTGGGCCGACCTGGAGAAGGCGACCGCCGAGATCGTCGAGCGGTACGGCCGGATCGACGTGGTGCTGGCCAACGCGGGCATCGCGGCCACCGGCTTCACCCGCTCCATCGACCCCGCCGCGTTCGAGCGCGTGATCAACGTGAACCTGCTGGGTGTGTGGCGCACCGTGCGGGTGACGCTGCCCCACCTGATCGAGTCGAAGGGTTACGCGCTGCTCGTGTCGTCCGCGGCCGCGATCATCCACATCCCCGGCAACGCGGCCTACTCGGCGGCGAAGGCCGGCGTGGAGGCGTTCGCGAACGCGCTGCGCGCGGAGGTCAAGCACCTCGGCGTGGACGTTGGCGTCGTGCACCCGACCTGGATCGCCACGGACATGGTCAACTCCGCGGACCAGCACCCGGTGTTCGGACCGATGCGGGCCGCCAACGGCGGCCTCGCCAGCAAGACCTACCCGCTCTCGCTGGCCGTCGGCCTCATCTCGAAGGGCGTCGCGAAGCGGGCGCGAGCCGTGCACGTGCCGGGCTGGGTCGGCGTGCTGAAGCTGTTCCGCACGCTGGTCCCGCGCGTCGTCGAGTGGCAGGCACGCCGGTTCGTGCCGGCCGGGGACCGGGCGTCGCTCGAGGACATCGAGAAGCGCGGCGCGGCCGAGGCGAGCATGGTCGGGCCCGGCGCGAAGGCCGCCGCCCGCCGCGGGACTGCGCTATAACCTGTGCCATGCCGTCGCGCCGTGACCAGATCAAGATGACCTCGGACGAGATCGCCGCCTTCCTCACCGAGGGGAAGACGGCGAACATCGCCACGATGAGCCCGAACGGGCGACCACACCTGGTGGCGCTCTGGTACGTCCCGCACGGCTCTGGCGACGGCCTCACGATCGAGACGTGGACGTTCACCAAGTCGCAGAAGGCGGCCAACCTCCGGCGCCTGCCGCAGGCCACGCTCCTCGTCGAGACCGGCGAGTCCTACGAGAAGCTGCGTGGCGTGTCCATGGAGTGCGACGTCGAACTGGTGACCGATGTGGAGAAGATCACGGCCATCGGTCAGCAGCTCATGCACCGGTACAGCGAGAGCCCGGAGATCGCCACGTCGGCGGGTCAGTTCGTGCGGTTGCAGGCGCCCAAGCGGGTCGGCCTGGTCTGCCGGCCCACGAAGATCGTGAGCTGGGACCACGCGAAGCTAGCTGGCACCTACTGAGCCCATGACCAGCTTCCACTCGTTGATCCGCCGCGACGCGGCCACGCCGGCGATCGTGTACGGGTCCTCGGCGAGCAGTTCGTCCAGCTCGGCGCGGTCCTCGACCTGGTAGATCGCGAAGCCGGCCGAGTCGTCCGCCCATGGCCCCGCCGCGCCGACCTTGCCCTGCTCGACCAGTGCCCCCAGGTACTCGCGGTGCCGGGGCCGGCTCTCCGCCAGTTTGCCTGGGTCGTCACCGTACGTCGTCTCCACCGTGAACCAGACCATGCCCGAACGTTACAGACGCGAACGGGGGTCGACCGGTAGGGTGCCGGCTGTGCCTGGGGAAATCAGTGCGGAACGCAGCGTCGAGCGGACGCTCAGCCACCTGCGCGCCATCGACACGGGGAGCTTCCCCGTGCCCACACCGGCGGCGCCGCCGGCGCCGCTGACACTCGAGGACCTCTACCGGACACATCGCATGCGCCTGGTCCGGCTGGCCCTGCTGCTGGTCGACGAGCCGGCGACGGCCGAGGACGTGGTGCAGGAGGCGTTCACCGGGCTGCACCGCAACTGGGGCAACCTGCGCGACGCCGCCGCGGCCCTCGGTTACCTGCGCACGGCCGTGGTCAACGGCTCGCGTTCGGTGCTGCGCCGCCGCAAGACCGCACGCGAGTACACGCCGCCGCACCAGGTCAACGCGCGTTCGGCGGAGAGCCTGGCCATGCTGACGGCCGAGCACCAGTCGGTGGTCCGCGCGCTGTCGCAGCTGCCGCCCCGCCAGCGCGAGGTGCTGGTGCTGCGCTACTACGGCGACCTGTCCGAGGCGGAGATCGCCGAGGCCGCCGGCATCTCGAAGGGCACGGTCAAGTCGACGGCCAGCCGGGCCCTGGACGCGCTCCAGAAGATCATGCGCACCCCTAACTGACTCGTCACCGGAAGCGATTCTCCACCTAGTCGCGCCCACGAAACGTTACCCAATAACGCGACGTCATTGATATATTGTGAATAACCCCCAAGCGGGCAACAGACGCTATGGTATAGACCAATGGCGTCATGGGTTGAGGGGTGAGGGATGGCTGCGCAGCTCATCACCGGGGGACGGGTGGCCACGCCGGACGGCGTGCTGGACCCGGGCTGGTTGCTCGTCGAGAACGGCCGGATCAGCGCGATGGGCAGTGGCGAGTCACATTTCCGGCCCGGTGCGACAGTCACCGACGCCTCCGGCAGCTGGGTGGTCCCCGGCTTCGTCGACATCCACTGCCACGGCGGTGGCGGCGCGGCGTTCACCAGTCCCGACCCCACCCAGGTGCGCCACGCCGTCGACGCGCACCTCGCCCACGGCACCACCACGATGCTCGCGAGCCTGGTCACCCGCCCGGTCCCCGAGTTGGTCGAGCAGGTCGCCGCGCTGACCGACCTCGTCCAGGAGGGCCTGGTCGCGGGCATCCACCTGGAGGGCCCGTTCCTGTCCGCGGCCCGCTGCGGCGCACACGACCCCGACCTGCTGCGCCCCCCGGACCCGGTCTCGGTCGACGCCCTGCTGTCCGCCGGTCACGGCACGATCCGCATGGTGACGGTGGCCCCGGAGCTGGAAGGCGCGGTCCCAGCGGTGAAACGCCTGGTGGACGCGGGCGTGCTGGCGGCGATCGGCCACACCGACGCACTGGCGGAGGACGTCGTCCCGGCCGTGGACGCGGGCGCGACGGTGGCGACCCACCTGTTCAACGGCATGCGCCCCCTGCACCACCGCGAACCAGGCCCGATCGGCGTCCTGCTGGACGACGAACGCGTGACGGTGGAGCTGATCTGCGACCTGGTGCACCTGCACCCGACGATCGTGCGACTGGCCGCCCGCCACGCGGGCGCGGGCCGAACCGTACTGATCACCGACGCCATCGCAGCCGCCGCGGCCGGCGACGGAACCTATGACATTGGCGGCCTGAAGGTGGACGTGACCAACGGCGTCCCCACACTGGCGGACGGGGGCTCGCTGGCTGGCAGCACCCTGACGATGGACGCGGCGTTCCGGAACCTGGTGAAGAGCTGCGGCCTGGGCGTACTGGACGCGGTCGCGGCGGCCTCCACCCGCCCGGCGCAGCTACTGGGCCTGGGCGAGGTGACGGGCAAGCTGGCCCCCGGCTACGCAGCCGATGTGGTACTGCTCGACGACGCGCTGCGCCCGGCGTCCGTGATGCGCCGCGGCGAGTGGGTACCGTCTGACTCGTGAGTTCCGACGACCCGGAGAAGCTGCTGGCCGACGCACTGCGCGCCCAGGCACGGCAGGCACCGCCGGACACGTCGCCGGTGGGTTACGGCCTGCTGTCCGGCAGCGACCTCCCACCGGCACTGCGCCCACCGGAGCCGACGACGCGCATCGCCGAGGAGCCCCGCCAGGTGCCGGCGCTGCTCATCCTGGTGTTGGCACTGCTCCTGGGCCTGGCGTCGGGCGCGGTCGTGGGGCTGCTGACCCTTCTGTGAACCTCGCGTACCCTTCGATGACGTGACGCCCACAGCCGCCACCGTGCACGCTATGTCCTTCCTGCCCTCCTGGCTCGACCCGGAGGTCATCCTGCGCGGCATGGGCGGCTGGGCACTGGCCGTCCTGTGCCTGATCATCTTCGCGGAGTGCGGCCTCCTGATCGGCTTCTTCCTCCCGGGCGACTCCCTGCTGTTCGTGGCCGGCCTGTTCGTAGCCACTGGCACGATCGAGACACCGCTGTGGTTGGTCTGCGCACTGGTGACGGTGTGCGCGTTCGTGGGCAACGTGTGCGGCTACTGGATCGGCTCGAAGGTAGGCCCGTCACTGTTCAACAAGCCGAACTCAAAGCTCTTCAAACGCGAACACGTGGCGAAGACACACGAGTTCTTCGAGAAGTACGGCGCCAGAGCCATCATCATGGCCCGCTTCGTCCCCATCGTCCGCACGTTCATCACCGCGACGGCCGGCGTAGGCAGGATGGACGCGAAGAGGTTCTTCTCGTACTCCGCCGTAGGCGCCTTCCTGTGGGCCAGCGGCGTAACAATCCTGGGCTACTTCCTGGGCGAGGTCGATTTCATAGAAAAGAACATCGACGCGATGGCCATCCTCATCGTGCTGATCTCGGTAATCCCGATAGCCATCGAAGTACTCAAGGCCCGCCGAGAGAAGAAGCAGGCAACCAAGCTCGCCAACGACGACACCCAGATCATCGAACACCTCTGAAGCCGGGAAGCCGGGAAGCCGGGAAGCCGGGAAGCCGGGAAGCCGGGAAGCCGGGAAGCCGGGAAGCCGGGAAGCCGGGAAGCCGGGAAGCCGGGAAGCCG
>NZ_JBJMIE010000026.1:0-4562 GCF_045807065.1 Actinophytocola sp.
AAACTCTTTAACTACACGACCCTAATCCGATCTTATCGCGTTTTGTCGTGGGGTGAGGGTGGGGTTGACCTGGGGGAATGGGGGTGGGGTTCGTGTTGGGCGGAAGTTGGGGTGGAGATTCACTCGGGTGGGTGAGTGGCTTCGGTGCTCGCGAGGGGGCTGGGGAGAGGCAGGACGGGGGCCGGAGAGAGGGCAGAGTGCTTTGGTGCTCGCAATGGGGGCGGAGAGAGGGGGGCGGGGCCGGAGAGAGGCAGAGATGAGAGACGGGAGAGGCCGTGATGGGTAATGGGAGAGGCAGTGATGGGAGAGGGAGAGGTAGGGCGGGGGTAGAGGAGAGGTAGAGCGGGGATCCGAGGGAGGTAGGGCGAGCCTGGGAAAGGCAGGGCAGAGCCGGGAAGAAGCAGGTGCGGAGGCTGGGAGAGGTGGTGATGGGAGACGGGAGAGGGGGGCGGGCTGAAGAGGCGGGGCGGTTGAAGAGAGGCAGGGCGGGGTGGAGACAGGCAGGGCGGGGCGGGAGAGGCGGGGTGGGACGGCGGAACCTTCAGGTGTTGGGGATGCGCGCCGGGTGGTGCGCACGAGGGCAAGAGCGAAGTCAGTGACGCTGGAGGCAGGGCTCGCAAGACCGGAGCGGGGACTTGGAAGGTGGGCTCGTCGGTGCAAGAGGGCGGAGCCCGTGGAGGTTGCGGCGAGGATCGCGTGGGGGAGAGAAGCGGAAGCCTGGGAGAGGGCTGGCCGGGATTAGGCGCCGGACTCGCGCTGCTGCGGGCGGAACGTTGGGCGGGATGTGGGCGTGGCAGGGGGTGTGCGGGGTGGAAGCGGTTGGCCGGGCGAGGTGTGGGGCTGGAAGCAGCTTGCCGAGCGGAGTACGGGGTGGAAGCGGTTCGCCGAGCGGCATGTGGGGCTGGGAGCGGTTCGCCGGGCGAAGTGTGGAGGCGGTCGCTGGGCGGGGTGCGGAGATGGGAGCGGGGGCCGTCCCTGGTGGGATGGCCCCCGCGTTGGCTGTTCCTTCGAGTTGTCAGGTGATGTCGCGGTTGTTGTTGCGGAGCAGGCCGCCTACGAAGAAGATCGCCGTCCAGATGAGGAAGATCAGGCCGCTCAGCCACATCGCGAAGGCGCCGGGGGCGCCGGCGGCGGCGCGGGCGATCGTGTCGAACTGTTCGCGTTCTCGTGGGGTTGGGACGGTGCCGACTATGTTCTCGATCTGGTCGTAGAGGAGCTGTGCGGCCGTTGAGCCGGTCAGGCCGTTCGCCGAGCCGTTGGGCATCAGGCCGGCTATGTGCAGGTCCGCGTTCTGTGCCGTGATGAGCAGCTCCGCCACCGGGCCGACCAGGCCCGCGTACAGCAGCAGCACCAGCAGGGCGGCCACCGGTGAGCCGAGCAGGGCGCCGACGCCCATGCCGAGCAGTGTCCACAGCAGGCACGACAGCACGCCGGTGAACAGGATGATCAGCCAGTCGCCGGCGTCGGGCAGCTTGCCGGTGGTGCCCAGGACGATGCCCAGGCTCGCGGCCAGTGCCACGACGATGCCGTAGACCAGGCCCCACACCGTGTAGACGATGGCCTTGGCACCCAGCACCGCGGCGCGGCTGGGGGCGGTCAGGAAGCTCGTCGTGATGGTCTTGCGGTTGATCTCGCTCGCCAGGGCCAGCGCGCCGAACACCATCGGGAAGAGCGACGCGAAGTTCATGGCCCTGGTCAGCGCCAGCGACGACAGGGACAGCTGCGCGTCGTTGATGCCGCCGGAGTTGATCGCGTCCTCGATCGCGTCGCCGACGTCGGTGAAGAACAGTGCGGCCAGCCACGCCCAGCCCAGCGCCAGGCCGACGGCCGGGATCAGCAGCGCCCACCACATCTTGGTGGTGAGGATCTTGCGGAACTCCGCCTTGAGCAGGTTGCCCATCAGTTGCTCCCCCCGTCCGAGCCGGTCGAACCCGAACCCGAACCCGAGTTGCCATCGGTCGGTGGCGGGGACGGGTCAGGCGGCGGCGGAGCCTGGGGCGCCTCCCAGCCGGTCGGCTGGTGCGGGGCCGCGTGCGGCGCGGGTTGGTGCCAGCCGCCGGATGGCTGCTGCGGCGGGGTGGGCTGACCCCAGCCACCCTGCGGCTGCTGGTCGGGCGGGGGCTGCTGGTAGCCGCCGGGCGGGGTCCCCGGCGCGTAACCCTGGGGCGGCGTGTAGCTCTGCTGCGGCACGTACCCCTGCTGCTGGTAACCGGGCTGCTGGTAACCGGGCTGCTGATAGCCCTGCTGCTGCGGCGGGGCGCCCCAGCCGGGTGGCGGGGCCTGGCCGTACGGCGTCTGGCCGGTGTACTGGCCCGCGGTGAGCCGGAAGAACATCTGCTCCAGGTCAGCCCGCTCCTCGTGCACGCCATAGAGCGCGACGCCGGCCTGGGCCGCGATGTCGCCGACCTGCTGGATCGTCGCGCCGACCACGGCGAGCTTGCCGTCCGGGGTGGGTGACACGTTGGTGATCTTCATTTCCTGCAGGGCGATCGCCAGCTTCTGCGGGTCGGCCGGCTGGACGATGATCCGGCTCTGCTGCGACTTCCGCAGCTCATCGAGCGAGCCGTAGTACATGGTCTGGCCGCGGCTGATGATCACCACCTGGTCGATGGTCTGCTCGACCTCGGCCAGGAGGTGGCTGGAGATCAGCACCGTGCGGCCGCTCTGCGCGAACGCCTTCAGGAACGCACGCAGCCAGGCGATGCCCTCCGGGTCGAGGCCGTTCGCCGGCTCGTCGAGGACGAGCACCTGCGGGTCGCCGAGCAGCGCGGTCGCCAGGGCGAGGCGCTGCTTCATGCCCAGCGAGAAGCCGCCGGCCGCGCGGTTGCCGGCCACACCGAGGCCCACCAGGTTCAGCACCTCGTCGGCGCGCCGGTCGGGTATGCCCATCGCGGCCGCGTACACCCGGAGGTGGTCGCGGGCCGTGCGGCCCGGGTGGAAGCCCTGCGCCTCCAGCACGCCGCCGACGATCCGCGCCGGATTGCCGAGCCGGTTGAACGGCTGGCCGTTGATCGTCGCCCAGCCGGACGTCGGGCGCACGAGGCCGAGCAGCATGCGCAGTGTGGTCGTCTTGCCGGAACCGTTCGGCCCGAGGAAGCCCGTGACCGAGCCGGGCTCCACGTTGAAACTGAGGTTCTGTACCGCGGCGACCTGACCGAAGTGCTTGGTCAGGTTCTGCACCACGATGCGGCCGCTGCCGTCCTGCACGTGCCCCTCCTGCTTCGCCTGGGGGTTGGTGCGGGTCATCTTGCCCCATGACGGTGACGGGTTTGCGCGGAACGGCCCTAACCGGTCGAGGGGTGTCCCCTCTCGCCGTCGTCGCGGGAGCTGGCGGGCGGGAGGTCAGCGGGCGCTCAGGCGGGTGAAGGGGTTGCCGCGCAGTGGATAGGTGCGGCGCCGGTCGGGCACGCCCTCGCCGACGAGCTGCTCGTGCGCGGCTCGCCAGACCTGGCACGGCCAGCGGCGGGCGCGGCTGCCGCGCCGGCAGGTCTCGCAGCGGCCGGTCGGGTCGGCGCGGTGCGCGTTGAGCAGGCGGCGCCAGCCCTCGGCAAGGTGTCGCAGCTCGGCGCGGGCTATGGGCAGCACCTTCGCGGGATCGGCATGGTCGGCCATCTCGTCGACGGCGTCCAGCCGGTTCAGCACGGCACGACGAGTGTCATCCATCTCGGGAACCATGCATTCACCCGACCTGGCGATCCGGACGCTCGTCGGTACGGATGGCGGCCTGGTCGAGCGCCCGGCCGAGGCCCCTCGCCTGCTGCGCGGACAGCACCGCGGCGGCGCCGGGCGGGGGAACGAGCACGACTCGCTCGTCCTCGACCAGGACCATCAGTGCCCGGTCCCGGCCGAAGGGATCTATGCATCTCACGGACCAGCGGGGTTCAGTCACCGTTACGACATCGGCCGAGGAAAGGATCGACCGAAGTGGTAACGGCGGAGTTCACTCCATTGCCACGTTTCTCACTCGATCGAGCGTTACTCGGATGTGCTGGTTGCGATGCGAGTAGTCACGGTCGCAACGGGTAAGCCTTCGGGCCTGCTGTGTCGAAGTGGCGCTGAATCGAGAACTTTTCCGACTCACCCACCCCCCGATTGCACCACTCCGAGCCCTATGCGCTTAAACTGCACTTGGCGGCCCGCTCCCAGTGACCCCCAGGCTGGTTGAGCGGGCCGCCCCGAACCCCTTGTTCGACGCTTTGCGTCTTCCCCCCGTTCCGTGTTTCTTCTGGGGGGCGACCCCCCAGACCCCCACGGTGCGGATGCTTCCGAACCAGCGTGGGTGCGTTGGGAGTGTGTTGGGGTGTGTTGGGAGTGCGGGTGGGGGTCTGTTGGGGGTGTGTCTGCGGCGCCTTGCTTGCCTTGTCCGCGTTGCCGCGTGCTGTCGATCCTGTGTGGGTGCTTTGGTGTCGCCACACCTGCGGTGTTGGCCGTCTTGCCTGTCTTGCCCGCGTTGGCGCGTGCTGTCGATCCTGTGTGGGGTCGTTGGTATCGCCGCACCTGCGGTGCGTTGGCTGCCTTGCTTGCCTTGTTCGCGTTGTCCGCGTTGCTGTCGATCCTGTGTG